>NZ_JAQGKF010000121.1 GCF_028290205.1 Enterovirga sp.
TCAGGGTCGCGATCCCGAGCAGAAGGGTCGCGATCGGCCGCCGGATAAAGGGTGACGAGACGCTCACGGCCTCGTCGCGCCGGCGGGTGCCGGGCCGGCTGGCGCCGGGCCGGAGCCTGGCGCGGGACGCTCGCGTCCTTCGCGGGAGCGCCGCGGCCGCCCCTCGGGGCCCGGCTCCGGCCGGGCATCCCCCGAGGTCGAGGATGTCGGGATGTCGCCGTCCCGGGCCCGCCGCGGCCGCGGTGTCGCGGTTCCGCCCTCGCCCGGCCGCCCGGAACCTGCCCCCGAGGGGGCAGGGGTCGACTCGGCCACGGCGACCTGATCGCCATCGGTCAGGCGGGCGAAGCCGGTGGTGATCACGGCTTCGGGCGGCACGAGGCCGCTGGTGATGACCGAAATCGTCTCCGTCTGCCGCCCCACCGCGACGGGCTTCAGTTTCGCCCGGTCGCCCTCGAGGCCGTAGACGAAGGCGCCGGACGGGCCCCGCTGCACCGCCCCGGTCGGGACGACCACGGCGGAGCGGATCACCCCCACGGTGAGCCGGACGTTGACGAAGGCGCCCGGCCAGAGCTGCAGTTCGGCGTTCGGGAAGGTTGCCTTGGCCCGTACCGTGCCGGTCTGCTGGTCGACCGCGTTGTCCACCACCTCGAGCCGGCCGCGATCCAGGAGGGAGTGGTTGTCGGCCTCCAGGGCCTCCACGGCGACCTCGCCCGCTGCGGCGGCGGCCGCCACCGCCCGCAGGTTCTGCTGCGGCAGGCTGAACAGCACGGTCATCGGCCGGAGCTGCGTGATCACGACCAGCCCAGTCGTCTCGCCCGATCTGACGAGGTTGCCCTGGTCGATCAACCGGAGGCCGAGTCGGCCGTCGATCGGAGCCCGGATGGTGGTGTAGTCGAGATAGGCCCTGGTGTTGTCGATGGCGCCCTGGTCGGCCTTCACCTGCGCCTCGAGCTGGGCCACCGCGGCCCGCTGGGTGTCGGCCTGCTGCCGCGATCCGGCATTGGTGGCCGCCAGGCTGACATAGCGCTGGAGGTCGAGCCGGGCATTGGCCAGATTGGCCTCGTCCTGGGCCTTTTTGGCGACCGCCTGATCGTAATTGGCCTGGTATACGGTCGGGTCGATGCGGGCGATCACGTCGCCACGGCGCACGTCCTGGCCCTCCCGGAAGGTGAGTTCCACCAGCCGCCCGTCCACCTGCGGCCGCACCGTCACGGTGTTCAGGGCCTGGGCCGTGCCGACCGCCTCCAGCGTCACCGGCACGTCCTCCACGCGCGAGGGGGCGGTGAGCACCGAGACCGGCCCCTCGTTGCCGCCCCGGCGGCCCCCGCCGCCCCGGCGGGAGGGGCGACCGCCGGCGCTGGAGGCGCCAGGCTCGGGGGCGGGCGGTGTCGCCTCGCGCCACACGAACATCCCTGCGCCGAGGGCCAGCACGGCCAGAAGCAGGGCGCGGCCGGGCCGCTTCATGGCGCCGTCCCGGGCTGCGGAATGCGGCCGAGCGGAACGGCGCGGTCCTGCGTCCAGCCGCCGCCCAGCGCCTGAAACAGGGACACCACGGCCTGCACGCGCAGGAGCCGGGCCTGGACCAGCGCATCCTGAGCGTTGAACAGGGTGGTCTGCACCGTGAACAGGGTGACCACGTCGATGGTGCCCTGCGTGAGCTGGTTTTCCACGATGGTGAGGGCGCGGCGGGAAGCCGCCACCGCCTCGCGCTGGCGCCGCTCGAACTCGGTGTTCTGCCGCACGGCGATCAGCGCGTTCTCGACATCGGACAGCCCCTGCACGATGGCCCGGCGGTAGAGGGCCGCGAACTCGGCGGCGCGGCCCCGCTGGAGGTCGAGCTGCCCCTGGAGGGCGTAGCCGTCGAAGAGGGGCTGCGTCAGCCCGGCCGCGACCGAATACACAAAGGCGTTCGGGCCGAAGAGGCTGCGCAGTGCTGCGCTCTGCACGCCGCCCGAGCCCGTGAGCTGGATGGACGGGAAGAAGGCGGCCCGGGCCGAGGCGATCGACAACTCGGTGGCCGCGAGGTTGCTCTCGGCGGCCGCGATGTCCGGACGGCGCAGCAGGAGCTCGGATGGCAGGCCGGGCCGGACGGGCGGCACGCGCAGCCGGTCGAGGCTGCCGCCCCGAACCATGACGCTTTGCGGCGTACGGCCGAGCAGGACGGCGAGGACGTTCCGGGTCTGCCCGACCTGCTGCACCAGCGGCGGGATGCGGGCGCGCTGGGTGGCCACCACGCTCTCCTGCTGGGCAGTGTCCAGCGCGGTGCCGGTGCCGACGCGGAGGCGGCCCTGCACGGCCTCCAGAACCCGGTTGGCGATGCGGAGGTTCTCCTCGCCGAGCCGCAGGCGATCCTGGGCGGACAGGAGGGCGAAATAGGTGTTGGCAACCGAGGCCACGGTGGCGAGCGCGACCGTGTCGCGGTCGAACCGGGCGGCTCGGGCGGTTTCGTCCGCCGCGCCCGCCGCGAAGCGGTTGCGGCCGAACAGGTCGAGCTCATAGGAGGCGGTCAGGCCGAGGCCGAAGCGGTTTGCCGCGACCGCACCACCGCCGCCCGGCCGGCCGGCGCTGGAGCCCTGCGCCCGCGACACGTCGCCTGTTCCGCCCAGCGTCGGGAACAGGGCCGAGCCGGCGATCACGGCCTGGGCCTCGGCCTCGCCGATCCGGGCCACCGCCGCCTCGATGTCGAGGTTCTCGGCCAGGGCGGCCGCCACGAGGCCGTTCAGCTCGGGCGAGCCGAAGCCCGTGACCCAGTCCTGGCGCAGCGGCGCCGACGGGCCGCTCGGCCCCGCCCGGTAGGCGGTCGGGATCGGCACGGCGCTGTTCGGCGCCACCGTTTCGCAGCCGCTGAGCGCGAGCGCGAGCATCAGGACGGCGAGGCCGGACAGGAAGGATCGGGGGTTGGATGAGCGCATAGGTGTGTCGGGCCACAAGCATGGACGGCGTCCATCGGGCCGAACCTTTCTCCGCTCTTTGGGGTCCATGATCTTAGAAACCGACCCGGTTCGTGAGAAGTGTACAGGCGGTCACATGGAGAAGATTTAATCTCCGGTCAGGAGATGCTCGGCCGTGCCGCCGCCCTGCCGCCGGACAGGCCGCGCCGCAGCAGCCGGGTCAGCGGCCGCTCGACCCAGCGGTGCACCAGGAGGGACAGCGCCACCGTGGCCGCGACCGCCAGCACGGCGAAGCTCGCCGGACCGGGGGCAAGGCCGGCCGCGTCGAGCCCGCGTCCGCCTGCCCGGATCACGAAGGGGTGCAGCAGGTAGATGGCGTAGGACGCGTCCCCGACAGCGCCGCCCCAGCGGGCCAGAAGGCCGTCGCCGCGCCCCGATGCGAGGCCGCAGGCCGCCACCAGCGCGGCGGCCGGAAGGGCGAACAGCACAGCCTGGGGCAGGCCCGTCCGGGTCACGGCGTCGCCGCCCAGCGCGGCCAGCCACAGGAGGCCGGCGGCGCCGAGCCCGAGGCGCGCCCAGGTCGGGAGAACAAGCCCCCTGGCCCGCAGAAGCCCGAGGCCCATCCCGAGCGCGAATTCGACCAGGATCGGATCGGTCCAGAAGCCAAAGGGCTGGGGCAGGGGGCCGAGCAGGAGGCCGGCCGCGATCAGGCCCGCGAGGGCGGCCGCCACGGCCGCCACCGCCTGGCCGCGGCGGAGGCCGAGCGCGAGCGCGAACAGCCCATAGAAGAACATCTCGTAATTCAGGGTCCAGCCGAGCGAATAGACCGGCTGCACGAGCCCATCCGGCCGGCTGAAGGGAATGAACAGGAGCGAGGCCGCGACGGCGCCGGGCCCGGGTGGAGCGGATTGCACCAGCCCGGGGCGGGCCAGCAGCACCAGCAGAAACAGGGTCGTCGTCAGCCAGTACAGCGGCACGATGCGGGCCACGCGGCGGGCCAGGAAGTCACGGGCCGCACCCGGCTGCCCGAACAGGCGGCCCGAGGCGTAGACCATGACGAAGCCCGAGATGACGAAGAACACGTCGACGCCCGCTTCCCAGGGAAACAGGCGGGTTCCGGCCGCACCGAGGCCGGCCCTCAGCTTCGCCTCGTGCTCGATGTGGATGGCGGCCACTGCGAGCGCGGCCGCAGCCCGCAACACCTGAACGGCGATCAGCTTGGAGGTGGATTCCTCCCCGTGCAGCCTCACGGGCGGGCCGGTTTCAGGTGAGGCGGCCGCTGAGCGCGGCCTCCACCTCGGCGCGGTGTGGCACGGGCGCGACGGCGCCCTGGCCGAGCGTCTTCAGGGCGGCGGCCACGTTGCCATAAGCGGCGGCCCGGAACGGGTCGCCATGGGCCAGCCACTCGGCCAGAAAGGCGCCCCCGAAACAATCGCCGGCCCCGCTCGCATCCACCGCCTCGACACGGTGCGGGGGCACCAGGCGGCGTTCGGATGCGGTGGCGACCAGCACGCCGTCCTTGCCCAGGGTCATCGCGACCAGCCGGCAGCCGAGACCGAGATAGAAATCGACGATCTCGTCCGGCGCCTCGAGCCCGGTGAGCTTGCGGGCGTCGTCGAGCCCCGGCCGGGCGAGGTCGGCGCCCGCGATGGCGGCGTGGATCACGGCCCGGGCACGGTCGAGCGGCCACAGCGCGAGCCGCAGGTTGGTGTCGTAGCTGACGAGACGTCCATGCGCCCGGGCGTGCCGGATGGCCGCGAAGACGGAATCCGCGGCGCTGGCCGAGATGGCTTGGCTGATCCCCGAGACATGCAGGCAGCGCGCCGCCGCGATCCGGTCCAGCGGCAGGTCCGCCGGCCCGACCAGGCTCGCGGCCGAGCCGTCCCGCACGTAGCTGAAGCGGTGGCCATCGGGCCCGTAGGTGATGAAGTAGATCCCGGTGCGGCTGCCGGGCCTGGTCACGACGCAGCTCCGGTCCACGCCCTCACGGTCCCAGAGGTCGAGAAAGGCTTGGCCAAAGGCGTCGTCGCCCAGATGGGTGAAATACCCGACCCGGGCTCCCTGGCGGGCGGCCGCGACCGCCACGTTCGACGTGTCCCCGCCGAAGCCAGGCAGGAACAGGCGCTCGCCGTTCCGCTCCGTCTCGGCGAATTCGCCAAGGGGCTCGCCGATGGCCAGGATGTCGAGTTCGGGCATCTCCGGTTCAGCCGGGCGGCAGCGCCGGCGGCAGGTCGTCGCCGATCGCCAAGACCTTGCCGGGATTGAGGATGTTGCCCGGATCGAGGGCCGCCTTAAGCCGGTGCATCAGGTCCAGCGCAACCGGGTCTTTGTAGAGCAGCAGCTCGTCGCGCTTGATCAGCCCGACGCCGTGCTCGGCCGAGATCGACCCGCCCATGGCGTGCACGATGTCGTGGACGATGCGGTTGAACACCTGCCAGCGGGCCAGGAAGGCCCCCTTCTCCATGCCGACCGGCTGCGACAGGTTGAAGTGGATGTTGCCGTCCCCGAAATGTCCAAAGGCGAGGGGCCGGATGCCCGGCATGGCGGCCTCGCAAGCGGCGCTCGCCTCCCGGATGAACGCGGCGACCTGCGAAACCGGCACGGACACGTCGTGCTTGATTGAGCCGCCCTCGAACTTCTGGGTGTCCGACAGCCGCTCGCGCAGGTTCCAGAGCGCGGCGCGCTGGGCCTCGGAGCCCGTGATGGTGGCGTCTTCCACCAGCCCGTCCTCGAGGGCGGTCCCGAGCACCGCCTCGAACAGGTCGTCGAGCTTGGCGTCCTGGCGCGGCGAGGACAGCTCCACCAGCGCGTAGGCGGCGTGGTCGCCGGCCAGCGGCCGCACGGCCCCGGGCGCGTGCCGCAAGACGATGTCGATGCCGAACTGCGGGATGTATTCGAAGGCGACCAGCGTTGCCCCGGCCTCCTCGCGCAGCCGCGTGAACAGCGCCAGCGCCTGCTCCGGACCGGGGAGGCCGACAAAGGCGGTGGCCCGCGATTTCGGCGCGGGAAAGAGCTTCAGCACCGCCGCCGTGATGATGCCGAGCGTTCCCTCCGAACCGACAAAGAGGTCCCGCAGGGCATAACCGGTGTTGTCCTTGCGCAGCCCCTGAAGGCCGTTCCAGACCCGGCCGTCGGCCAGCACCACTTCGAGGCCGAGCACCAGTTCGCGGGCATTGCCGTAGCGCAGCACGGCCGTGCCGCCCGCATTGGTGGCGAGGTTGCCGCCGATGCGGCAGGAGCCCTCGGACGGAAGCGACAGCGGGAACAGGAGCCCGGCCGCCGCGGCCGCCTGCTGCACGTCGAGGAGAACGCAGCCGGCCTCCACCGTGAGCGTCGCGTTGACCGGGTCCACGGCCCGGACGCGGTTCAGCCGGGCGAGCGACAGCACGATCCCGCCATAGGGCACGCCGCCGCCGACAAGGCCGGTATTGCCGCCCTGGGCCACCACCGGAACCGCGGCTCGGGCAGCGGCCCGGACCACGGCCGCGACCTCCTCCGTCGAGCCCGGGCGGGCGACCGCCAGGGCTCGGCCCTGGAACAGGCCCCGCTCCTCGCGGATGTGGAGCGCGAGGTCGTCCTCGCCCGTCCGCACGTGGGCCTCGCCCAGGATGGCGCGCAATTCGGCGAGCAGCGCCTCCTGGCCAGGATGCGCGAGGGGGATCGATGCCGTCATGCCCGAGACATGCCGCGCCGAGGGGCGCGGGGCAATGGGCAGGGCGGCTGACTCCGGGCCCGGATGCCATTATGCAGCGGCCACCGGCCGCACGGGCCGGAGGCGAGGACCAGATGACGATCCAACGCATCGAGAGCGGGACACGGATGAGCAAGGCCGTTGTCCATGGCGACACCGTCTATCTGGCGGGCCAGGTCTCCGGCAACGCGGTGGGCGGCAGCGTCGCCGAGCAGACGCGCGACATCCTGGCCATCATTGACGGCTATCTGAAGCAGGCCGGCACGGACAAGACGAAGCTCCTCTCGGCCACGATCTGGCTCACCGACATCAGCACCTTCAGCGAAATGAACGGCGTGTGGGACGCCTGGGTCGCGCCGGGCTGCGCGCCGGCCCGCGCCACCGTCGAGGCGAAGCTCGCCGCGCCGGGGCTGAAGGTCGAGATCGCGGTGATCGCGGCCCGCTAGCGGCCGCGGGGCGGCGAGCCGCCCTGGACCCCGAAAGCCGCCGGCCGCAGAATCGCGCCGGGCGTGCGGCTCGCCTGAGTCGCCGCCCTGGCTCGCGGGACGGGTGAAGGTGGACGATCCGCCGCGCAAGATCATCCATGTGGACATGGACGCGTTCTACGCGTCCGTGGAGCAGCGCGACGACCCCTCGCTGAGGGGCCTGCCGGTCGCGGTCGGCGGCTCGCGCGAACGCGGCGTCGTGGCGGCGGCCAGCTACGAGGCGCGGCGCTTCGGCATCAGGTCCGCCATGCCGTCCGTGACGGCGCGGCGGCGCTGCCCCGACCTCGTCTTCGTCAAGCCCCGCTTCGAGGTCTACAAGGCCGTGTCGGCCGAGATCCGGGCGGTCTTCACCAGCTACACCGATCTCGTCGAACCGCTGTCGCTGGACGAGGCCTATCTGGACGTCACCGCGAACCGTACCGGCCTGCCCTCCGCGACGCACATCGCCCAGGAGATCCGGGCGCGCATCCGCGAGATCTGCGGGCTCACCGCCTCGGCCGGGGTGTCCTACAACAAGTTCCTCGCCAAGCTCGCGTCCGACCACCGCAAGCCGGATGGGCTGTTCGTGATCACGCCCGCGATGGGGCCGGCCTTTGTGGAGGACCTCGCGGTCGGCCGCTTTCACGGCATCGGGCCGGCGACCTCGGCCAAGATGAACCGGCTCGGCATCTTCACCGGGCGCGACCTGCGCGACAGGAGCCTCGCCGAGCTGCAGGGGCATTTCGGCAAGGCCGGGCCATTCTACCACTCGATTGCACGCGGCATCGACCAGCGCCCGGTGCGGCCCGAGCGGGTTCGCAAGTCGATCGGCGCAGAGACCACCTTTGCGGCGGACCTGACCGAGATCGGCCCCATGGGCGAGGCCCTCGCGCCGCTCGCCGACAAGGTGTGGCGGGCCAGCGAGGCCACCGGCCTGCGCGGCCGCACCGTGACCCTCAAGGTCAAATACGCGGATTTCACGCTCGTCACGCGGGCCCGCTCGGCTCCCGACGCCGTTCGGGACCGGGCCGCGCTGGAGCGGATCAGCCTCGATCTCCTGGCCGGGCTGTTCCCGCTCGTCCGGCCCGTGCGGCTCCTGGGCGTCACCCTGTCCGGCCTGGAAGAGGCGGCCGCGGAGCCGCGCCGGCAGATGGAGCTCGGCCTCTAGTTTCGGAACCGGCTCGTCCGCCGCCGCTTGCCCCCGTGCAGCTTCGGAGAGGCCAGATGAGCGACCCGCGCACCATTCCCGGCGGACCCTACGACCCGCAGCCCCAGCCCGCGGCGCCACCGCAGCCGAGCCCGGTGCCGCCCGGCCACGCGCCGCTGGAGGTGCCGGCCGCCCCCTCCATCGAGCCGCTGGGCATCCCGGCCTCCGATCCGGACAGGTCGCCGGATCCGGGTCCGTCCATCACCCCGGGCCCGTCCGGGCCGAGCGGCCCGGTCGCCTGACGGCCGTCGCCCGTCGGTCCATCAGGGAACGCATGGGCGGCGCGGCGCGGCCGAGCTGAAACCGGCCCAAGAGGGTCGGGTTGAGGTGGCGGCGAGCCGCTGGGCGGCACCCTCCCGGGCCGGCGCCCCGCCTCACGCCGGGGATCGCCGCCGCACGGGAACGCTTGGCCAATGCCTCATGTCGCGCTGCTCGGAGATTCGATCTTCGATAACCGGAGCTATGTGGGGGCGGGCCCCGACGTGATCGCCCAGCTTCGGCAGGCCCTGGGGGCCGGCTGGGCCGCGACACTCCTGGCCCGCGACGGCGACCGGATCGGGGGTGTGCCGCAGCAGCTCCGGCGGCTGCCGGCGGATGTGACCCACCTCGTGGTGAGCGTCGGCGGCAACGACGCGCTCGGCTATTCGGGCGTGCTCAATCTCGGCACCCCGACCATCGCCGAAGCCCTGCTGCGCCTCGCCTCGGTCAGCGCCGAATTCGAGGACAGCTACGCCGCCATGCTGGATGGGCTGTCGGCGACGGGGCTGCGGCTCGCGGTGTGCACGATCTACGATCCGGCCTATCCGGACGCGGTCCGTCAGCGGGCGGCCGCAACAGCCCTGAAGGTGCTGAACGACCCCATCCTCCGCCTCGCGGCCGAGCGCGGGCTGCCCGTGATCGAGCTCCGGCTCGTGTGCCGCTCTCCCGAGGATTACGCCAACCCGATCGAGCCCTCGGTGCAGGGCGGCCGGCGCATCGCGGCCGCGATCGCGGGTCTGTTGCGGCACCACGCCTTTGAGACGGGCCGCAGCACGATCTACCTCTAGGAACCGGGCGCCGGCTCGGCCTCTCCGGCCAGCAGCCCGCGCCGGATCAGGCAGGACCAGGCCTCTTCGGCATCGTCGGCGAAGTCGAACAGGCCCAGATCCTCCTCCTCGATCATGCCCTCCTCGACGAGCGCCTCGAAATTGACCACCCGCCGCCAATAGCCCGGGTCGAACAGCACGATGGGCACCTTGGCGGCCTTCTCCGTCTGGCGCAGCGTCAGCACCTCGAACAGCTCGTCGAAGGTGCCGAAGCCGCCCGGAAAGACCACCAGGGCTGCCGCCCGCATGGCCAGGTGCATCTTGCGCATCGCGAAGTAGTGGAACTGAAACGTCAGATCCGGGGTCGTGAACGCGTTCGGCACCTGTTCGAGCGGCAGACGGATGTTGAAGCCGATGGTGGGGGCGCCAACGTCATAGGCGCCCCGGTTGGCGGCCTCCATGATGCCGGGCCCGCCGCCGGTCGCCACCACGTTGCGGCGAAGGCCTTCGACCGGCCGCAGGGCGCCACCCCTCTCGGACGCGATGCGTCCGAAGCGGCGCGCTTCCTCGTACCAGCGCGCCGAGGTCGCGCCGCGCCGCGGCCGCGCGCCCTCGGGCATCGTGGCCGTGGTGGCGGCCGGATCCGAACTGCCGCCTTGCAGCACCCGGGCGCTGCCGAACACGACGATGGTGGAGGCGACCCCCCAGGAGCGCAGCCGCTCCTCGGCCTTGGCGTATTCCAGGAGGAAGCGGACGCCCCGCATGGAATCGCCGAGCAGGAACTCCTCGTCCTGCGCGGCGAGCCGGTAGGCCGAGTGCTGGTCGTTCGGGGGATCGTGTCCGGGCATCGGCTCGGTCACACCCGGATTCCGCGTGCTGGAACCCTCCATGCTGGGTGCGGGCCCGGCTCTGTCAGGCGGTCGCCATGCGGTCGGGCAGTTGCAGCTTGTCCTCGCGCAGGGCGCGCTTGGTCCGCCGAAGCTGCTTCTCGACCTTGCTGAGAGCGGCCCTGAAGGCGACCGGAACCTCCTTGCCGGTCGCCTCCGCCACCATGGTGTTCAGGGCGCCCATCTGCATCGTCACGGAGCACCGGTACGAGATGCCTTCGCGGGCCACATGGACGCCCGCCATGGTGAGGTCGCCGAGATACTTGGCTGCGACAGCGCGGATCTGAGTGCGGGCGCTGTCCCGAAACGCTTCGCCCAGATCCACATGGGCGCTGCCGACGGTGATGTTCTGGTCGCTCATGGAGCCTCGTTGCTGAATGCCGTCCGCGAACTAATCCCAGGGCTCACGCGTCCCCGGAGCGGGCGTTGTGACTGCGCTTAAGATTGGGCGTGTTGGTCGGTTCCTTGCCGAGCGCCGTGTCGGTGTAGCTCACCTGCGGCGCCTGCACGCCTCCCTGGTGCGAGGTCCGGTGCTCCGGAATCTGGGTTGCAGGCGTCGCCTGCTGCTTCATCTCGAGCGCCTTTTCGGCATTGCGCTGAAGCTCGGTCTTGCCGTGGCTGTCGCCACCCTGGTCGCTGCTGGACATGCGGTGCTCCTCAGCCATGGCCCCGGTTCTGATGCTGGTTGTCGACGCCCTTGTTGGCCTGGCCCTGGCCCTGCTTCTTGGGCGCGCCGCCGGCTCCGTCGCCGCCGCCGTTGTTGCGGCTCTTGCCGTCATGCCGCTCGTCCGTGCCGCTGCGGTCGCGGGAGGTTTCCTGGCCCTGATGGCCCTGCTGCGACGTGGGAGGGTGGGCTCCCTCGTGGACCGGCATGTGCCCCTTCTGCTTCTCGCTGCGGTTGTTGTGATCACGGGTCGTCATGGTTGAGGTCCCTCCTGTCATCGGCGCGCAGCCCTCAGGGGCGCAACCGATGCTGGTGTCTCTGGCTTCGCACCCCCGCGCTTCGGGCGAATATCGGGTGCTCGCCCAGGCTGGAGCGCCCGCTTGTTGCTCGTCCGAGCTCTCTCCTGCCGGACGTTAAAGCTCTCGGCGGGGAGCCGTTCGGGTGCTGGCCCCGACGGTGCGCCAGCGAACACAGGATTTCGGCCGCATGTCGGGCGGGAACGCCTCGGCGTGGGTTCGGTTGTTTCGGCCACGAATGGAGTCGGCGGTGGCAGACAACAGGCATCAGGACGGGACATCATCCGGGCCAGACAGCCAGGGCGACGCCGCAAAGGGCCGGCCTCAGGCCGACCTTGCCGCGGCCCGTGCGCCGGGGGAACGGCGTCCCGGCGAGGACCTGAAAGCCCGTCAGGAGCAATTGCTCGACGAGGCTGTCGAGGAGACCTTCCCGGCGAGCGACCCGATCTCGCCGAAGCGCATCACCAAGTAGCCGGCTGAGGGCTGAGCCGGTGGGCTGGCCTGCTAAGGGGGCGTGATGAGGTCGCAGACGCTGGAGTTTTTGGCCGCGCTTGCCAATTCGCCATCCCCGAGCGGCTTCGAGCAGCCCGCCGCGTCGGTCTACCGCCGCTACACCGAAGCGTTCGCGCATCGGGTCACAACCGACATCACGGGCAACGTGATCGCGTCCCTGAACCCCGACGCGGGCTGCCGAATCATGCTGGCCGGGCATATCGACGAGATCGGCTTCGTGGTTCACCACATCGGGGAAGGCGGCCTTCTCCATTTCAGCCCGATCGGTGGGCATGACGACGTCACCCCGGTGGGCCAGCGCGTCTGGGTGCACGGGCGCGAGCGGCTGCCCGGTGTGGTCGGCAGCAAGGCCTTCCACCTCCTCGACCCGGACGAGAAGACGAAGCGGCCCGAGATCAAGAGCCTCTGGATCGACATCGGCGCGAGCTCGCGCGAGGAGGCCGAGGCCGTGGTCCGGCTCGGCGACCCCGTCACGTTCCAGCAGGAGTTCCACCACCTCATGGGCGACCGGGCGAGTGCGCGCGGCTTCGACAACACGGCCGGCGCCGTCATCATTGCAGAGGCTGTGCGGCTTCTTGTGGAGGAGGGCGGGCTACATCCGGAGGTCGGGGTGCACGCGGTCGCGACCGTCCAGGAGGAGATCGGCTCCCGCGGCGCGCAGGTCGCCTGCTACGCGATCGACCCTGTGACGGCGCTGGCGATCGACATGGATCACGCGACCGACCTGCCCCGGCTCAACCCGACCCAGGACGGAGATTTGCGGGTCGGCGCGGGCCCGACGATCTCGCGCGGGGCCAACATCAACCCGGAGGTTTATCGCCTGCTCACCGCCGCGGCCGATGAGGAGGGCATCCCGTATCAGGTGAAGGTGTATCCGAAGATGACGCCGACCGACGCGGGCGTGATGCAGATCAGCCGCGCGGGGGTCGCGACCGGGCTCGTCGGTCTGCCGCTTCGCTACATGCACACCCCGTCCGAAACGCTGAGCCTCACGGATCTCGAACGTGGCGCGCGGCTCGTCGCCGCCTATTGCCGACGCATCAGGCCGGAGACCGATTTCAGGCCGGGCCTGTCCCAGATGTGAGCGGCGCTCGGGGGCGGCTCTGCGCTAGCGCAGATCGTCCAGCACGGAAGCCAGCGCGCCGAGCGAGGACGCGCCGAGGCTCCGGGCCCGCGCTGGTGACCAGCCCCATTCGGTCAGCGGGGAGTCGGCCAGGTCCTTGAAGGGCTGTTCGAGCGTGACGGACAAGCAGCCGAACCGTTCGGCCACCCAGTTATTGCCGATCTGGAGATCGCCCTTCCCGGGCTCCTCGGGCGGGTAGCCGTGCTCACGCTGGAAATCCGGGTTGCGGCGTTCCAGGGCCACTTCGAACCGTTCTCTCAATGCGATGAGCCGCGGTGTCATGGACGGCACGGCGTCGGCGCTTACGACGAAATTGTAGGGCAGGGTCTCGTCGCCGTGCGCGTCGAGGAAGAAGTCGACGCCGGTCTGCTCCATGCGGGCCCGAAGGGCGTGGATCTCCGGGCTTCGGGCCGGGCTCGGGTCCTGCCATTCTCGGTTGAGATCGAGGCCCGCCGCGTTGGTGCGGAGCCGGCCGGAGAAACTCCCGTCCGGGTTGACGTTCGGCACCACGTAGAAGGTGGCCTCCTGCCGCAGCCGGTGAGCGACGGGGTCTTCCGGCGCGAGCAGGCGCTCCAGCAGCCCTTCCACGAACCAGCGCGACATCGGTTCGCCCGGATGCTGGCCGCCGGTGATCCAGCAGGTCCGCCCTCTATCGGGCCCGCTGCCGATGCAGAGCACGTCGATCGGGCGGCCCTCCACGGATTCCGCCAGGGGCTCGATCCGGACGCCCGGCCGTCGCTGGCACCAGGACAGGAGCCGTGCGTCCCGCCCCAGCGTGTAGGGCGCGAAATGCGCGAAGAAGACGAGCGGGTGCCGGGGCTTCAGCTCGAAGGAGAGGCTTTCGCCGTCGAACCGCGTCGGCACGCGAAACCAGGTCCGGCGGTCATAGGATGCGACGGCCCGGTAGCCGCGCCAGCCGTCGCTCGTCCTGCTGCGGCCGGCATTGACGATGCTGAAGCGGTGCAGCTCGTCGTCCTGCGCCAGGCAGCGGAAGTGGAACCAGTGCAGGAACTCGGTCCCGGGATCCGGCCGGATGGCCAGCTCGGCGGTTCGCAGCGCGGCCGAGACCAGCTCGATATTGCCGCTGTCGAGCTTGCCGCTGACCTGCACCTCAGATCACGCCGGCGACGAGGCCGAGATCGAGTGCTTCCCGGGCGGTGAGATAGCAGTTCTCCGTCGCGCGCCGGTAGAGATCGTCGGCGGACAGCTTGCTGCCCGCCGCGATCTCCTCGAAGCCCTGACGCTCGATCTGCTCGGCTGTCTCCAGCTGCGCCAGCATCTCGCGGACGATCTGCAAATTCGCCTTGATGGGCCCGTTGAGATCCAGCGTCTTCTGCAGGCGCCGCTCGTGGATCAGCAGCACCGTGTCCGCCGTGAGGTAGCGGTGCGTGTTCGGCACGGCGCCCATGATGGTGGCGCCGGCCGACATCACGACCGTCTTGCCGAGAAAGAAGACCTCGCGCTTAGCCAGGGTACGGAGCAGGCGGATCTCGAGCGCGATCCGGCGGCCGCCTTCCGCGTCGCCACCTTCGGTCGTCAACTCGAAGACGAGAGGCTGGTCGCCGTTCCGCACCGCCTCGATCTGCTTCAGCGTCTCCTTCACGGCCGCGTCATCGATCGGGCCGTACAGGCTGACATTGGGTGACCGCGGCGGACCGGCTGTGCCCGCCGCCGCGCCAGCCGATCCCTGAGAGGGAAGGCCGTCGGTCATGGCGCCTCTCCGGCACTGCCGAACGACCAGCCGCGTTCCGCGCGGTGCCGCCTCCAGGCCTGTTGGAAGGCCCGCGTGCCCTCGCAGCAGTCGCAGGGCCGCTCCGAACTGAGCGGGTCGAGCTCGGTCGCCACACAGGCGGCCGTGGTGATGTCGGAAAACGGCCCATGCCAGGCGCTCACGACGTCCCGGCCGGCCGGTGCTTGGAGCCGCCTGAAGAGGTTGCAGTCGGACGTATGCAGAATGACGTGCCGGTCCCGCAGGAGCTCGAGCGCCCAGTAAGTGGTCACGATTCCCTCTTGTTTGCCTGACGCGTTATCAATCGCGACAGCCGAGTCCTGTTTCCGTGCGGGGCGGAACCTTCGCGGGCGCGGTGGCATTCTGTCCGCAACGAAACAAATTCTGCCTCCGAGGCACCACCCAGCGTGCCGGGAGTTGAGGCCGGCAATGGAGGATCTGCGATGGCGAATGCCAGCAAGCATCACATGGGGCCTGGCTCCCACGGCAAAGGGTCGGGAGCCGGGGCGATGACGGAGCTGCCGGAGGGGGTGCTCGAGGAGAACATGGTTCTCAGCAACCGGGACAAGTCACGCCACAGCGACGAGCGCGGCCTCGACAGCCGTGACGTCCAGACCGAGCAGTATCACGACCATGCCGGCAACCGCCGGAACTTCGGCCCGGAGCTCGGCGGCACCGCCGGCAATTCGAGCGGCCTGACGATGCCGATGTCGAACGGCTCGGCCGACGACAGCTCGCGCGACCAGGAGGTCTGACGGGCGGCCCGGGACGCCGCGCCGAGGCTCGACGGCCCCGCCGAGCGCGGCCGCCTCACGCCGGCGCTCCGGGCCGACGACGACACGCCGGGACCGCCAGCAGGAGGATTGGATGAGGGGCAGGGAGGGTCTCCACTGATGGAGCGACGCAACGATCTGCCGCCGACACAGACCATCCGGCCCATCGACCCGCCGCCGCAGGCGGAGGCGCCGACCACGGCCCAGCTCAAGGGGGACATCGACAGCGGCCGCACGGGCGACAAAACCGAGGTCTTCGACCCCGGCCTCGCGCCCCTTGGCACGGACGACGAAGCGGCCGGCACGCCGGCGGGGCCCGAGCGCATCCGGCTGGCACGCCGGCTGGAGGGCGTGCAGCGCTGGGCGGCGGGTGCCCGGCGGGCCGGCTACGCCCATCGCGACAGCGCCAACGCAGGCACCGCCTATGTGGCCGGCTCGGTGCTGATCGGCGTGGTGATCGTCGTTGGCATCCTGCTCACGCGGTCCTGAGGCGGCGGCCCGCTACACCCGCGACCAGGCCAGGCATCCGGCGGCAAGCGGAGACGTGCTGACCAGCAGGGCGCCGTTCGCGTAGAGCGGACCGAGCCTGCCTCCCGCCAGGTCGACGGCGAGCACGTCGCCCTTCGGGCTTGCCCAGACGACCCGACCCTCGGCCGCCGCCACGGCGGCGAAAGCCTGGGCGGCGTCGGTGCCCGACCGGAACACCACGATGGCGGTATCCACTCCCGGGGGCGGCAGAAGGGCCACGGGCCCGGCAATCAGCACCGTCGCGGCGAGCGCAGCCGGAGCGCCCCGCAGCCTCGGCCCGCCGGGTTCGTCCGGCCCGTCCGCCCGCCGCATCAGCCACCAGCCGGCCGCGAGGCTCGGCACCGCGAAGACAACGAGCCAGCCGATGTCCCAGACGAGCGGGTTCGGCACGTCGACGCGGATCCGGTGAATGCCCGCCAGCCAGTGGAACCCGGCGACATCCACCACCTGCCAGATGCCGAAGCCGAGCAGCGCCGAGGCGACGAGGCGCAGGTCGGCCGCCTGGCCGGTGATCCTGCCGCGGGCCCGCCAGAGGAGCCACAGGCCCAGGATCGCGATCCCGTACATGAGGACGTGGAACAGGCCGTCGGCCAGAATCTGCACCCGGATGTCCCGAAGCGCGTCGCCTTCGACGAGGCTGAGCAGGTGGTGCCATTGCAGCACCTGGTGCAGGAGAATGCCGTCGATGAAGCCGCCCAGGGCGAAGCCCAGGATGCCGGCGGCGAGGTTCGGATTGCCGCCACGTGTGGCCTCAACACCAGCGCTGGACATGCCTGACCTCCTCCCGTGCTAGCCGCCCCTCCGCAGGGACCACCGAACCGACCAGGGGGGCATGCGGTCGGGGCCGCCGCCGCCTTCCAGCCAGATGGGCTCGAAACCGGGCTCGGCCGGCACCGGCTCCCCGGCGGCGCCCGATCCCAGATGGGCGGCCAGCCGGAGCCGCGCTCCGCCGCGCAGTTGCCACTCGGCATGGAGGCCGCCCTGGCCGGTGAGCTCATAGCTGCCGCCGGAGCTGCGCTCGTCGAGGAGGGGCACGACTTTGTCCCGGCGCACCCGGAGGATCGCCCTGTACCAATCGAGCCACTCGCGATGCGGGGCGCGCTCCAGGGCCGACCAGTCGAGTTTCGCGGACAGGAAGGTCTCTGGCTGGGTCGGATCCGGGATCCGGTCGCGGGCCGCCGGGTCCTGGAACTCCGGGAACCGGGCGAACTCCGCGCGTCTGCCCTCCCGGACGGCGTTGGCGAGTTCCGGGCCGAAATCGCAGAAGAAGGGGAACGGCTGCGCCGCCGCCCATTCCTCGCCCATGAACAGCATCGGGATCTGCGGCGCGAGAAGATAAATTGAGGCGACCGCCCGGACCGCGTCTCGGGGCGTCGTCGCCGTGATGCGGTCCCCGATCGCCCGGTTGCCGATCTGATCGTGGTTCTGGAGGAAGGACACAAACGCGGAGGGCGGCAGGTGGCCGCTCGGCTCGCCCCGCGGCTCGCCCCGGTAGGTCATCATTTCGCCCTGGAAGGCGAAACCCTCGGCGATGCTCCGGCCGAGCTTCTCCCGGTCGCCCGCATACTCGATGTAGTAGCCCGCCTGCTCGCCCGTCGCTGCCGTGTGCAGGACATGGTGCATGTCGTCATTCCACTGCGCCGTGAAGGCGCGTGGCGCTCCGTCCGGCCCGCGCTCCAGCCGTCGGGCCTCGTTCTCCTCGTTCTCGAGGATCAGGTGGACATGCCGGTGCGGCGCGGCGGCCCGGGCTCTGGCACTCAGCGCGTCCAGAAGGTGCGGCCGGGACGCATCCTTGATGGCGTGCACGGCGTCGAGCCGCAGGCCGTCCAGGTGGAACTCGCGAATCCAGTATTCGGCGTTCTGAAGCACGAATTCGCGCACTGCGTCGCTGCCCTGGTCGTCGTAATTGATGGCCGCGCCCCAGGGCGTCTTGTGCTTGTCGGTAAAGATCGGCGCGTAGACAGGGAGGTAGTTCCCGTCCGGACCGAAGTGATTGTAGACCACGTCGAGAAAGACCATCAGGCCGCGGGTATGGGCGGCGTCGACCAGCGCCTTGAGGTCCTCCGGCCTGCCGTAGGCGCTGTCGGGCGCATAGAGGAGCGTGCCGTCGTAGCCCCAGTTCCGCGCGCCCGGGAAATCCGCGATGGGCATCAGCTCGATGGCGGTCACGCCGAGGGCGGCCAGGTGGTCCAGCCGCTCGGCGGCGGCCCGGAAGGTGCCCTCCCGTGTGAAGGCTCCGACATGGAGTTCGTAGATCACCGCTTCCGTCCAGGGGCGGCCGGCCCAGCCGGAATCGGTCCAGGCAAAGGCGCCGGGCTCGGTGACCTCACTTGGGCCGTGCACATCCTCCGGCTGGTAACGGGAGGCCGGATCGGGCACCCGCAGGCCGTCCGGCAGCACGAAGCGGTAGCGCGTGCCCGGACCGGCGTCCGCCACGAGAGCCCGGTGCCAGCCGCCGCTTTCCGCCGTCATGGGCAGGAGTTCCGCGCGGCCGGCCAGTTCGAGCTGAACCGCGTCGCATTTCGGCGCCCAGAGGCGGAACAGGACACCTGCATCGGTGATCTGCGGCCCGAAAGCCGGCCGTTCGGCGACGGACGCGGCACGGCCGCCGCCGCTCTCGTCTCGCGCTGCCCGTGGGTCGGCGACGAGTGTCATGGCCTGTCAGCCCCTGCGCTCGCGGTCCTCAGATCCGGCAGCACTTTGGCCCCGAACGTCTCCACAAACGCGCTCTGGTTCCGGCCGATCTGGTGCAGTTGCAGTTCCTCGAAGCCGAGCTCGATGAATTCGGTGAGCCAGGCCGTATGCCGGCCGGGATCGGACGAGATCAAGACCGACTCGTGCATGTCCTCCGGCCGGACGAACCGGGTCGCGGTGTCGTAATCCTCGGGCGAGCGCATCTCCCAGTTCACGTCGCCGGCGAGGGCGTTGTAGCGCCATTGCTGGAAAGCGCCCTGCAGCGCCTCCGCCTCGCTTGGCGCCCAGTTGAGCGCCACCTGCAGCACCATCGGCTTGCCCTCGCCGCCGCCGCTCCGGAACGCCGCGACCACCTTGCGGAGCTGTTCAGGCTTCGCCGCGACCGTCAGCAACCCGTCCGCCCAGCCTCCGACGAACCGCGCCGTCGCTTCGGTCACGGCGGCCCCGAGGAGACGGGGCGCCCGCTCGGGCCGCGAGTAGAGGCGCGCGTCGACCACCGTCACGCGGCCGCGATGCGTCACCGTCTCGCCCGCGAAGAGCGCCCGCACGATGTCGGCGCATTCGCGCAGAACGGCATTGCGCTCCGCTTTCTCGGGCCAGGGCAGCCCGGTGATGTCCTCGTTCAGGCGCTGCCCGCTGCCGAGGGCCCACCAGAGCCGCTGCGGGTACATCTCCGCGAGCGTGGTGGCGGCCTGGGCCAGAACAGCCGGATGGTACCGGTAGCCCAGCGCCGAGATCACGCCGAACGGCAGCGAGGTGGCCTGAAGCGCCGACCCGAGCCAGGCCCAGGCGAAGCCCGAATGGCCCTGATCGGGTCCCCAGGGCTTGAAGTGGTCTGAGGACATGGCGCAGCCGAAGCCGGCCGCCTCGGCCTCCCGTACGAGCCGCAATAGCTCGGACGGGGCAAATTGCTCGTGCGATGCGTGATAACCGATCTGGACCATGGACTGGTCGAACCGTGAAGGCGGGCGCCTGTTCCTGCGTCGTCCGAAGCAGGACGCATGCCCGCCCGGGCGGGCCCGCGGGGGAGCCGGGCGGGCCGCGGCCCGGCCTTGACGCACCGAGCGGCCGTTTCCTATGCGACATCGCCGGGTCAGGCTCACAGCCTCGGCACCGCGCTCGCGAGCCGGTCGCCGGGCTGCGATCTCTCCGCGGATCCCTTGTGGTCGGCCTCCGTGCCGGCCTGTTGCGCCGGCGGGCGCCCCCGGCCGGGAGAAAGCATGGCCTCGTCCCTCAGCGTGTCGCGCACCGGTCGTCTGCCGCGGCACCCGCAACGGGTCAGGGTCGCGCCGCGGCCCGCCCCCCTCCCGATCTCGGCCGCTCAGGGCCGCCGAAGCCCCGGGCGGAGCTGAGTGTCGGTGCCCACCGCAGAGGGACGCGAAGCCGAGCCCCCCCGGAGCACGGACATCCGGTTCGAGAACGTGCACGTGACGCTCGGCGAGCGGGCGATCCTGCGCGGGGTCGATTGCCGGCTGGCGGAGCGGCGGGTCGCCGTGCTGGGCGCAAACGGGTCGGGCAAGAGCACGCTGGTGCGCCTGATCAACGGCCTCGCCATGCCAACGGCCGGGCGGGTGGTGGTCGGCGGTCTCGACACCCGGACCGACCTCGCGGCGATCCGGCGCCGGGTCGGCCACGTGTTCCAGAACCCGGACAGCCAGATCGTGCTGCCGATCGTGGAGGAGGATCTTGCCTTCGGGCTCCGCAATCTCGGCTACTCGCAGCGCGAGGCGCGAAGCCGGGCCCGGCTCGCCCTGGACAGCTATGGGCTCGGCGGCTTGGCTGAGGCGCCGGCGCATACGCTGAGCGGCGGCGAAAAGCAGCTCGTCGCGCTGCTCGGCGTGCTGGTGATGCGGCCCGACCTCATCGTTTTCGACG
This sequence comes from Enterovirga sp., assembly GCF_028290205.1. Lineage (GTDB taxonomy): Bacteria > Pseudomonadota > Alphaproteobacteria > Rhizobiales > Beijerinckiaceae > Enterovirga. The sequence continues at coordinate 20,361 of NZ_JAQGKF010000121.1, forward strand.
AGCCGACCACGCTGCTCGACCTGCGCAACCGCAACCGGATCGCGGCCGAGATCCGCGACCTCGCCCAATCGGCCGTGGTGGCGACGCACGACCTTGACCTCATCCGGGACTTCGACCGGGCCCTGGTGCTGGACCATGGCCGCATCGTGGTCGACGACGCGCCGGGTCCGGCCGTCGCCTGGTATCGGGCGAACCTGTCGTGACCGTCGGGCCGGGCCTCGCACGCGCCCGGGCCGCTGCCCGAGCCTGCCCGGCGCTCGCCAAGATCGGCGCCCTCACGGCAGCCGGCGCCCTCCTGTTCCTGGTCGGCTCCCCGGCAGTTCTGACCGGGGCGCTGGCGGGCGCCTGGGCGGCCTCGCTGCTCCTACTCGGGCGCCGCGCGTCGCTGTCGGTCTGGACGCTCGGCCTCGTATGGCCGCTCCTCGCGGTGGTCGGCTTCGCCGCGGCCTTCGAGGGCCCGGCGCAGGCGTTCGTCGTGTTCTGCCGCGTCGTGACGCTGGTCGTTCTCGCCCACCTCGTGACCGCGACCACGCAGGCCAGCGCCATGCAGGAGGCGCTGGTCACGGCCCTGCGGCCGCTGGAGCGGCTTCACCTCCTGTCGGCCGAGAAGGCAGGGCTTGCGCTCGCCGTGACGTTGCGGTCCTTGCCGCGCATCAAGGCCGCGATGGGCGAGATTCGCGACGCACACGCGGCCCGGGGGCTTCGGCCCGCACCCTCGACCCTCTTGATCCCGCTGATCGTGCGGGTCCTCCGCCAGTCGGAGGAGACCGCCGACGCCATCGATGCGCGCTCCTGGTCAGGAGCGGCACGGAGACATTCTGATGACCACGCGTGACCTCGTTCTGGCCGCCACCTTCGCTGCGCTGATCGTGGCGCTCGGCGCGGTGCCGGCCGTGCCCCTCGCCTTTATCCCGGTTCCGATCACGCTGCAGTCGCTCGGCGTGATGCTGGCCGGCGCCGTCCTGGGACCGTGGCGCGGCGCGCTCGCGCCCGCGCTCGTCGTGCTGCTGGTCATCATCGGCCTGCCGGTTCTGGCCGGAGGACGGGGCGGCCTCGTGGTGCTGACCGGCCCGACGGCGGGCTACCTGCTCGGCTGGATTCCAGGGGCCTTCGTGACCGGCCTGCTGGCCCAGCGGGCCGCGGCCCGGACCGGATGGCTGCCCTTCGCGGAGCGGCTGGCCGGCTGCATCCTGGGCGGAATCGTCGTGGTCCACCTTCTGGGCATTGTCTGGCTCGCCTCCGTGACCGGCCTGCCGATCGGCAAGGCGGCCTGGGGCTCGCTCGCCTTTCTGCCCGGCGACCTCTTGAAGGCCGGGCTGGCGGCCTGGGTCGCGACCTCGCTCGGCCGCGTCCGCGTGCTCGCGCCGCGGTAACTCGCGTCAGCACCCGTGCGGGGGAGGGGGGCGAAGTTCCGCCCCCCTCCGTCGTTTAAAGGCCGTCTCGGGCGGTCCCGAGCTCGTTGTTGCATTGCAGCACAGCTCTGGTTTAAACCGCAGCAACTCGACTGGACCCGGTGAAACCCCGGGTGGCTCTTCCGGCCGCCAATCCGCCGGACCGCGCAACTGACCCGATGCGACTGCCCTGGCCGAGCCGGGCGTCCGTCCGTTTGCGGAATCCCATCCCATGCAGCTCATGTCTCGCGTTCGCCGCGACTGGTTCTCCAACCCGCGCAGCGACGTGCTGTCCGGTATCGTTGTCGCCCTCGCGCTGATTCCGGAGGCGATCGGCTTCTCGGTCATTGCCGGCGTCGACCCCAAGGTCGGCCTCTATGCCTCGGTGGTGATCGCCTGCGTGATCGCCTTCACGGGCGGCCGCCCGGCCATGATCTCGGCCGCCACGGCCGCCACAGCGGTGGTCATGGTCAACCTCGTCCGCGACCACGGCGTGCAATACCTGTTCGCGGCCACCATCCTGATGGGGCTCATCCAGCTCGGCGCCGGGCTGCTGAAGCTCGGCCGCCTGATGCGCTTCGTGTCGCAATCGGTGATGACGGGCTTCGTCAACGCGCTCGCCATCCTGATCTTCCTGGCGCAGCTGCCCGAACTGATCGGCGTCACGCCGGCGACCTACGGGCTGATCGCGCTGGGCCTCGCCATCATCTACGGCGTGCCGCGCATCACCCGGGCGATCCCCTCGCCCCTGATCGCCATTGTGGTGCTGACCGTGGTGACGGCCGCGTTCGGCCTGGACGTCCGGACGGTGGCGGATCTCGGCGAACTGCCCTCCGCGCTGCCGAACTTCGGGCTGCCCGACGTGCCCTTCACGTGGGAAACCCTGCGCATCATCCTGCCCTACGCCATCACGCTCGCGGCGGTGGGGCTGCTCGAATCCCTGCTCACCGCGCAGATCGTCGATGACATGACGGACACGACGTCCAACAAGACGCGGGAATGCTACGGGCAGGGCAGCGCCAACATCGCGTCGGCCGTGTTCGGCGGCATGGGCGGGTGCGCCATGATCGGCCAGTCGGTCATCAACGTCTCGTCCGGCGCCCGGGGGCGGCTCTCGACTCTGGTCGCCGGCGTGTTCCTGCTGGTGCTGCTGGTCGCCCTGCAGGACCTTCTGGCGGTGGTGCCCGTGGCGGCGCTGACGGCGGTGATGATCATGGTCTCGCTGAGCACGTTCTCCTGGCGCTCGCTGGCGCAACTGCGCTCGAACCCGCTCTCGTCCTCGCTCGTGATGCTGGCCACTGTGGCCGTGGTGGTGGCCACCAAGGATCTGGCCATCGGCGTCCTGGTCGGCGTGCTGCTGTCCGGCGTGTTCTTTGCCGGCAAGGTGTCGCGGCTGAGCCGGGTCGTCTCCGAGCTGTCGGACGACGGCCGGACCCGGACCTACCGGGTCACCGGACAGGTCTTCTTCGCCTCCGCCGGCACCTTTGCGGATGCGATCGACGTGCTCGAGCCGGTGGACCGGATCGTGGTCGATGTCCACGGGGCCCATTTCTGGGACATCTCAGCCGTCGCCGCTCTGGACCGCATCGTGCTGAAGGGCCGTCGTAACGGGCGCGAGATCGAGGTGATCGGCCTCAACGAGGCGAGCGCCACCATGGTCGACCGCTTCGGCGTGCACGACAAGGACGACGGACGGGCCTCCGCAGCCGCGCACTAGCGGGGGCGAGCCGCCGGTCAGTCCTCCTGGTCGACCGGGCTCTCGCCGCCGGCCTGCAGCGACAGGAAGCGGGCCACCGATTGCAGATGCCGCCGCATCGCAGTCTCGGCCTCCGGTCCCTGCCGGGTCGCCACGGCCTCCACGATGGCGCCGTGTTCGTGCGAATAGCGGTGCTGCCGCTCGGCCGTGAGCGCGCTTTCCCACAATGAGGCCCAGGCCGGCTGCTGCCGCACGGTGTTGATGGCGTCGAACAGCGCCAGCAGCAGCACGTTGCGGGAGGCGGCCACGATGGACCGGTGCAGCGTCGCGTCCCAGCGGCCGTAATTGGAATAGTTCGGCGCCGCGTTGCTCTTGTCGAGGCAGACGCGCAGATGCGCGATGTCTTCGGCCGTGGCCCGCATCGCGGCGAACCGCGCCGCGCGCGGCTCCACCACCAGCCGAACCTCCATCACCTCCGTCGGGCTGGTCAGGCCACTGATCAGGGCGAGGTCGGTCGAGGTGTTGACGGGGCGCGACCCGACAAACGTCCCTTGCCCGACATGGCGCCAGATGCGGCCCTCCGCCTCGAGGCGGGCGAGCTCCGCCCGCAGCAGAGTGCGGCTCACGCCGAGCTCGGCCGAGAGTTCGCGCTCCGGCGGCAGGCGGGTCGCGACCGGATAGCGGTTACTGTTCAGGAGGGCGCGCAATTGTTGGCCGACCCGCTCGGTCTTGCTCATTCGTCCACCCCGTATGCCGGCGTGAGGTGCTCCCGGGCCGGCTTCATACACCGGCTCCGACCGGATAGGCGATAGGACCAATTGCTTATTGGTCCATACGGCAAAGACCAGGCTTATTCGCAGATAACCGAAGCACTTAGGATGAGGCTGTTTCCGACTTCTATGCCTCGTTGACTCCAATTTCGGATTTGGCGCACCTTGCTGCGGCGCGTTGGCGCGATTGGTGCATGGGGCGGTCCGAACGATGCCGGTACACGACACGATCATCCGTGGAGGGCGTATCATCACGCTCGATGGCGACTCGCGGGTCGTCGAGGCCATGGGCGTGCGCGACGGCCGCATTTCGGCGGTGGGCACCGAGCCGGAGGTGATGAGCGGCCGGGGGCCGCACACCACCGTTCTCGACGTATCGGGTCAGACCGTCATTCCGGGCTTTTTCGACGCCCACCCGCATATGGACCGGCAGGGCCTCAAGGCCCGTGGCGGCATTCCGCTCGACGGCTGCCGGTCGATCGCCGAGATCCTGGAGGTGGTGCGGACCGCCGTCGCCGCGACGCCGAAGGGCGAGTGGATCGTCCTGATGCCGATGGGCACGCCCCATACGGATTATGTGTACCGGCCCGAGCAATTGGCTGAGGGGCGCTTTCCGACCCGGCACGATCTCGATCCGGTCTCGCCCGATCACCCGGTCTTCATCAGGGCCCCGTGGGGATGGTGGAGCCACCGGCCGTTTCCGACGGTCGCGAATTCCCGGGCGCTGGCCATCGCCGGCGTCACCCGGCACAGCAAGCCGCCCTACAACACGCAGATGCTCACCGACGAGAGCGGCGAGCCGACCGGCGTGTTCCTGGACCGCAACTACGCTCCCCTGATGGAGTACACGCTGTTCAAATGCGTGCCGCGGTTCACCTACGAGGACCGCATCGCCGGGGTCCGGCTCGGCTCAGCCGCCTATAGCGCGGCCGGCACGACCTCAGGCTACGAGGGGCACGGCCTGACGCCGCCGCTGATCGACGCCTATCGCCAGGTCCACGCCCGGGGCGACCTCACGGTCCGGATGCAGATTCCGCTCAGCGTGCCGTCGGCGGCCTTCGACAACCGCAAGATCACCGACCTTCTGCACCACTGGGCGAGCGACCTGCGCGACCGCGGCAGCGGCGACGGCCTGCTGCGGTTCGAGGGGATCTGCGTGGATGTGGGCGACGCCACGGTGGCAGCCACCATCGCGCAGGATTACCCCTATGAGCAGTGGGCCGGGCACTTCTACCAGTCGCTGTCGCACGAGCGCTTCGTGGAGATCGGCGTCGCGGCCGCCCGCCTCGGCATCCGGCTGAACTGCCTCGTCTGCTACGACCTCGAGCGCGTTCTGCGGGCCTATGAGGCGATCAACGAGCAGGTCGACATCACCGAGCGGCGCTGGGTCATCATCCATGTGATCACGGCGAGCGACGACCAGATCAGGCGCATCAAGAAGCTCGGCCTGATCGCGACCGTGACGCCCGGCTTCATGTTCATGGCGTCGGACCGGTTCGGGCTCGACAAGCTGCGCGACGAGGGGATCCCGATCCGTCGTCTCCTGGATGCCGGGGTGCCGGTCGCGCTGTCGACCGACAACGTCCCCTATTCGATGCTGTTTGCCATGTGGCAGGCGCTGTCCCGCTTTGACGGCGATTCCGGCACCAAGCTCGGCCCGAGCCACCTCACGCGCGAGGAAGCGCTGCGGATCAGCACCGTCACGGGCCACCAGCTGGTCTGGGCGGAAAACGATCGCGGCCCGCTCGAACTCGGACGCGCCGCGGATTTCGTGGTCCTGGCGGACGACCCGCTGACCTGCCCCGAGGACTCGATCAAGGACATCGCGGTCGAGCGCACCTTCGTGGCGGGCCGGCAGGTTTTCGCGCGCTCGGTCTGATCCCGCCCTTGGGTTGTCGCCCTTACAGCTAGTGGAGATGCATCGTGGACCGTCGATCGTTCCTGACGCGCACAGCCCTGGGATCCGCCGCAGCCTCGGCCGCCGCGACCATCGCGGCACCCGCCATCGCCCAGTCGCAGCCCACGGTGAAGTGGCGGCTGACGTCGAGCTTTCCGAAGAGCCTGGACGCGATCTATGGCGGGGCCGAGCTGATCTCCAGGAAGGTGGCCGGGCTCACCGACGGCAAGTTCACCATCCAGGTTTTCGCGGCCGGCGAGATCATGGGCGGATTGCAGGCGCTCGACGGCGTGCAGAACGCCACCGTCGAGGCGGGTCACACGATGACCTATTACTACATCGGCAAGGATCCGACCTCGGCTTTCAGCGCCGCCATCCCGTTCGGGCTCAATTCACGCCATCAGGTCGCCTGGATGTCACAGGGCGGCGGCATGGAACTGATGAACGAATTCTGGAAGCAATATAACGTCTTCTGCATCCCGGCCGGGAACACGGCGGCCCAGATGGGCGGCTGGTTCCGGCGGGAGATCAAGACCGTCGAAGATCTGAAAGGGCTGAAGTTCAGGGTCGGGGGCCTGGCCGGGCAGGTGCTCAGCAAGCTCGGCGTCATCCCGCAGCAGATCCCGGCCGGCGACATCTATCCGGCGCTGGAGCGCGGCGTGATCGACGCGGCCGAGTGGCTCGGGCCCTACGACGACGAGAAGCTCGGGCTGAACAAGGTCGCCCGCTACTACTACTATCCGGGCTGGTGGGAGGGCACCGCCCAGGTCTCCATGCTGGTGAACCTGGATGCCTGGAACGCCCTGCCGGCGCAGTACAAGCTGGCCCTGGAGACGGCCTGCGAGGCCACCACCTCGTGGATGATGGCCCGCTACGACGCGCTGAGCCCGCCCGCTTTGCGCCGGCTCGCAGCCTCTGGCACGGAGTTCCGCGCCTTCCCCCGGGAGGTCATGGAGGCCTGCTACCGGGCTGCCCTGGAGCTCTACGACGAGCTTGCGGCCTCGAACCCGAATTTCAAGAAGGTGTACGAGCCCTGGCGCAAGTTTATGGAAGACGAGCACCTCTGGTTCCGCGTCGCCGAGCACACCTTTGACACCTTCATGTACAGCCGGCCCCTCCGGTCTCGCTGAGCCGCCGTCCGGCACCGTGTCCGAGGAACCCGGTGCGGCGCCGGCGTGCCGGTATTCGGGCCCTCAGGGCACCTGCGACGGCTCGGGCCGCCTCAGGTCCGAGATCGCCGACGCCTCCCATCAGCCGTGCCCGGCTTGCGCGACCGAGGATTATCTGAAGGTCGCCAAGGAGCGGGCGGAGCGCCGGCAGTTCCGGCTTCGCGGCTGCCCGTGCTGCCCGGAGGGCGCATCCGGGCTCGACATCTGGCTGGTGCTCCTCGAGATCGCGCTCAAAAGCAACCGGCCGGCCACGGAGGCTGCGCTGCCCAAGCTCGGGCTGATCCGGGCCATCGGGCCGGACCAGTCCGTCGTCGCTCTCGACTACCGCTGACGCACTTCGCGTGCCGGCGCCGCGAGGCGGCGCAGCGCTCCACCCGCGGCCGCCCTGGCTCGCCTAGCCGAAGCGGGCGAGCGCCTTTTCCACAAACCTGTCAGTGAACGTCGTCTCGAGCTGGAACTGGCTCTCGGAGAGGGACCGCTCCGCCCTCAGCAGCGTTTTCAGCGTGTTGCGGGCGCCCTCGATGCCGATCCGGCCGTCCTTGGAAATGCCCTCCCGGCCCTTCTCGAAGGCCGCGAGGTAGAGGTCCGGGTCCCCCGCCAGGTAGGCGGGTGGCACAACGGCGAGAAGATCGGCCGGCTGCGCCGTGCGGAGCCAGACCAGGCTTCGCACCATCGCGTTGGTGAGGGCCTGGACGGTGCCGGGCCTGCTCTGCACGAAGGCCTCCTCCGTATAGAGGCAGCCCGACGGCACGGGGCCGCCGAACAGGTCGCGCGTGCCCTCCGTGGTTCGGACGTCGTAGATGATCTTGGCGCCGGCCGTGCGTTCGGCCTGGGTCACGGCCGGGTCGATGTTCGAGATCGCGTCGATGCGGTCGTGCAGGAGAGCCGCGATCGCGCTTGCGCCCGATCCGACCCCGATAAAGGAGACATCCTTGGGGCCGAGGCCGCCCCGGGCCAGGATGATCTCCGCAAAGGTCTGCGAGCCGGCACCGGGCGCCGTCACGCCGATCCGGGCTCCCTTCAGGTCGGCGGGTGACCGGTAGGTCGCGGCCAGCTTGCGGGAGATCGCGAAGGCGAAGTTGGGATAGCGACCCTGGGCCACGAAGGCCTGGATGCGCAGTCCCTTAGGCTGGATCGAGACCACGTGCTCGAAGGCGCCGGAGGCGACGTCGATGCTGCCCCCGACCAGCGCCTGCATGGTCCGCGAGCCCCCGGTGAAGTCGCTGAACCGAGGCGTGAGCCCCTCCTCGCGGAAATAGCCGAGCCGCTCGGCGACGGTGAGCGGGAGGTAGTAGAGCGAGGCGCGGCCCCCGACGCCGATATGGACGTCCGCCAGTTCCACGGCCGGCTGCTGCGCTCTCAGCGGCCCGCCGCCCGCCGCGGCCGCAAGGCCCGCCAGCACGGTTCGACGTGAGATCATGATGCTCCTCCCGCTGGTGTGGTCGTTGGGGCGTCGTCCGTCTGCGTGCTGTCCTTCTCGTGCGGCGCGGGGGCGGTCCGGCGGCCTTGTCAGCGGCCGATCACCTCCGCGGTATGCTCGCCCTGGGACGGGCCCCGGGTCGCGACCCGCCCGGGCTCGCGCGCGAACTTGAACGGGGTGCCGATCCGGAGCGTGCCGTCGGGCTCTTCGAGAATCATCTCGCGCTCCCGCAGCGTCGGTTGCAGCAGCCCTTCCGCCAAGTCGTTCACCGGCGCGTAGCAGACGTCGAGCTGGGACAGATACGCGTCCCATTCGTCGCGGGACCGGGTCCGGAAGGTCTCCGTGAGGAACGCCCGGACCGGGTCCTGCACGGGCCCGGCGGGCTGCCTGCAGAGCCCGACGAGGTCGGGCCGGCCGAGCGCCGTCAGAAGGGTCTCGGCGAATTTGTGCTCCGAGCCGGACAGCACCAGGAACTTGCCGTCCGCGGTTTCGTAGATGTTGTAGAACGCCGCGCCGCCATAGAGCCGCTCGGTCTCGAGCCGGGGCGGCGTGCCGCTGCCGAGCGCGTCGTGAGCGATCGGCGCCGTCCAGGTCATCAGCGTGTCGAGCATGGACACGTCGATGAAATCGCCCTCTCCCGTCGTTCCCCGCCGTAGCAGCGCCATCAGGATGGCCGAGAGGCCGGTCAGGGCGAGAGAGATGTCGGCCATCGGCAGGGCCGGCATGACGGGTCGCCCGTCGGTCCCGCGGGCCAGGCTGAGCACGCCCGAGATCGCCTGCGCGCCGAGATCGTGCGAGGGCCGCTGCGCCCGCGGACCGGTCTGGCCGAAGGCCGACAGGGCGCAGTAGACGATCCGGGGATTGATGGCCCGGATCGCCTCGTAGTCGATGCCGAGCCTGCGGGCGACGCCGGGCCGGAAGGATTCGACGATCACATCGGCCCGGCGGGCGAGCTCGTGAAAGGCGGCCAGCCCGGCTTCCGATTTCAGATCCAGCTCGCAGCTCTTCTTGCCGCGCTGCGTGTTGCGGAAATAGACCGTCTGGCCGCCGACATCGGGTCCGAGCGTGCGGGTCGGCTCGCCGTCGCGGCTCTCGATCTTGATCACCTCGGCGCCGTGATCGGCCATGCACATGGCGATGTAGGGGCCGGGCAGGAAGCGCGACAGATCGAGGACGAGCAGGCCTTCGAGCTTCATGGTCAGCCCTCCCGGCCGATGGCGCGCGCCGCCGTCAGGCTCCTGATGCGGTCGGCCGAGAAGCCCCAGGCCGCGAGCGCCGCCTCGGTCTGCGCGCCAAAGGCCGGCGGCGGGCCTTTGATGCTGGACGGCGTGCGGCTGAAGCGGGGCGCGGGCGCCGGCTGCACGATGCCGTCGACCTCGACAAAGCTGCCGCGCGCCTGGTTATGGGGGTGACTCGCCGCCTCCGTGAAGCTCAGCACGGGCGCGAAGCACACATCCGTGCCCTCCAGGATCTCGCACCACTCGGCGCGGGTCTTCTGCCGGAAGCGCTCGGCGAAGATGTCGCACAGCGCCGGCCAGCCTTGCTTGTCGAACTGGCCGGGCAGAGCCGCCGCGTCGAGGCCCAGCATGTCGACCAGCATGTCGTAGAACTTCGCCTCCACAGCGCCGACCGAGACGAACTTCCCGTCGCGCGTCTCGTAGCAGCGCCAGAACGGCGCGCCGCCGTCGATGAAATTGTCCTCGCGCTGCTCGGACCAGTGCCCGACCGAGGCGAGCCCAAAACAGGCGAGCGCCAGGTAGGCCGAGCCCTCCGTCATGGCGACGTCCACGACCTGTCCGAGGCCCGACGAGCGCGCCTCGAGGATCGCGGCCAGGAGCCCCATGGCCAGGAACATGGCGCCGCCGCCCATGTCCCCCACCACGTTGAGGGGCGGCACGGGGCGCTCCCGCGGGCCGATGGCGTGCAGCACGCCGGAGAGCGAGATGTAGTTGATGTCGTGGCCGGCTGCCTGGGCGAGAGGGCCCGTCTGGCCCCAGCCGGTCATGCGGCCGAACACGAGGCGCGGGTTGCGGGCGAGGCAGACATCGGGCCCGAGGCCGAGCCGCTCCATCACGCCCGGGCGCAGCGGATCCACCAGCGCGTCGGCCTTCTCGACCAGCGCGAGCACGGTCTCGATTCCGTCGGGGTTCTTCAGGTCGACCGCGATCGAGGGCCGCCCGCGGCGCCGGATATCGGCCTCCGGGCCGGCGAATTCGAAGCCCAGCCCGCTCGGCTCGCGCCGGTCGATGCGGACGATGTCCGCGCCCATGTCGGCCAGCAGCGAGCAGCACAGGGGCGAGGGCCCGATGCCGGCGATCTCGACGATCCTGACGCCGCTGAGCGGCCCCCCGTTCTTTTGTGCCAACCCCGTGCTCCCTCTTGCCCGCTCCGCGGGTGTCTCAGATGCTGATCCCGGCTTCGGCGAGTTCGTCGGCCGTGAAGCCGAGCTGGCCGATCAGGATGTCCCGGTTCTGCGCGCCGAGCCCGGGGCCGGCCCGCTCGACACGCGCCGGGTTGGCCGACAGCTTGCCGATGGCGTTCTGCATGCGGACCGGGCCGGCGAGCTCCTCGTCCTGCACCGTGACGATGTTTTCACGGGCGGCCACGTGCGGATCGGCCAGGAGGTCGGCCACGCTGTAGACGGGGGCCGCGGGCGCATCGTGCTCCGCGAAACGGCGCACGAGGTCCTCCTGGTCGAACCTGCCCACCGCCGCCTGCAGGGCCTGTTCGATCGCGTCCGCGTTCTGGCGCCGGGCCTGGTTGTCGGCAAAGAGCGGGTCGTCGGCGAGTTCCGGCACGTCGAGCGCCGCGCAGAGCCGCCGGAACACGGCGTGAGCCCCGGCCGACACGGCGATCCACTTGCCGTCCCGCGTCCGGAACGTGTTGCGGGGCGAGACGAGCGGCAGGCGGCTGCCGGAGCGTTCCTGGACCGTGCCGAGCTGGTCGAACTCGATCACGTGCGGACCCAGCATGGTCAGGAGCGCATCGTAGATCGGCAGATCGACCACCTGGCCGCGACCGCCATTGGCCCGACGCGCCTCCAGCGCCGCCATGGTCAGGAAGGCGCCCGCCAGGCCGCTCGTCGTGTCGGCCAGCGCAAAGCCAGGCAGCAGCGGGGGGCGGTCGGGAAAGCCGTTGGTGTAGGCGAAGCCGGTCATGGCTTCGGCGAGCGAGCCGAAGCCCGAGCGCAGCCGGTATGGCCCGGTCTGGCCGAACCCGGAGACCCGCACCAGCACCAGCCCGGGATTGAGAGCGGCCAGCACGTCATAGCCGAGGCCCCAGCGCTCGAGCGTGCCCGGACGGAAGCTTTCGATGACCACATCGGCGTTGGCGGCGAGGCGCCTGACGGCCTCCCGGCCGAGCGCGGTCCCGAGATCGGCCGTGACGCTGCTTTTGTTGCGGTTCAGAGCCTTGTGGTAGAGGCCGACGCCGTTCTTGCGGCCGCCCCAGCTCCGGATGCCGTCCCCGCTCCCGGGCGCCTCAACCTTGATCACCTCAGCGCCGTGATCGGCCAGCAGCATGCCGATGAACGGCCCGGCGATGAAATTGGCGAGTTCGACCACCCGGATGCCGGTCAGGGCGGGGGCGCCTTGCAGGGCGTGGGCGCCCTCCGGCGCTGCCGTCGCCGGGCCGGCCGGGTCGGCGGTGTTCACCGGGCCGCTCTGGCGGGCGGCGGGGCCAGCCAGTGTCGAGCCTGGGCCATCCGCAACGTCGCGGCGCGCCAGGGCACCATCGCGTCCTCCCATGATCTTTCGAGACGGGATGGCCTATATCTCGGCCTGGTGCAACTGATCTCTGGACGAGTTTAATCGAGGCCGTCGAGACTTTAAGTTGGGTCTGTGTAGTTTTTCTCCGGGAATGCGCGCAATATTCTCCTCGCCAGGCCAGGAGAGCGTTCTGTTGGGCTGGCGCGCGCACACATCGCGCGCCGATGCGCGCGCGGTCGTGGGGAGGACGGCCTAAGCCACGCCAGGTCTTTGGCCGGGACGCTGCGAGCGCGGCCGCGCGGCCCGCGCC
>NZ_JAQGKF010000126.1 GCF_028290205.1 Enterovirga sp.
GCCGGCCGGCAAGGCGGCGCAGGCGGCGCCCGAGCCGGCCCCGTCGCCGCCCGCCAACGAGGATCGTCCTCCCAAGGGGAACCAGGCCGCCTCGCCGGCTCCGCGCCCGCCCGCCCGGACTGCTGCCGGACCGGAGCGTCCCCCTCGCGAGGTTCAGCGCGAGGCGCCCAAGGCGGACCCGGCCAAGCCCGAGCCGTCCCCGGCGCAACCGGCCAGACCCGCCAGGACCCTGCCGGCCGATCCGGCCGCGGCCTTCGCGTCGCTGGCGGCCGAAGGCGTGATCCCGGACGCCCGGACCCTGCCGGAGCTGTACCACAACGCCCGCGTGCTGGAGGCCAAGGGCGACCGCCCCGGGGCGCTGGCCGCCTATGCAGCGGCGGCCGCGCTGCCCGGCGACGCGGTCGACCTCCATCTGCGGCACGCCTCGCTGCTGCGCGCCGTCCGGGGACCGGCGGCGGCCCGGCAGGCCTATGCGGCGCTCGCCAAATCGAACCCGTCGCCCGCCGTAGCTCTGGTGTCGGCGATCGGCCTCGACGGCGAGGAGCGCGGGGCCAGGCTCGAGGCCGTGGCGGCGGCGCAGCCCGGCGCCGGACCGGCGGATTTCGTGCTCGCCGAATCGCTGCTGGACCGGCGCGCCGGTGGACCGACGCTGACCGAGCGGCGGCTCGCCTTTGACGCGCTCGACCGTTTCCTGGAGGCGGCCGCAGCCGGCGTCCTGGCCCGCTCCTTTGTCGACCGCACCTTCCTCGAGAGCTGGCTCGACGCGGCCCGTCGCCGGCGCGGCGAGATCGAGAGCGCCTTCGCGTCCAGCCCGACGCGACCGAGCGCCGCCTTCTCCCGCACGGGGTCCGGATGGCTGGCCCGGTTCACACTCCCCGAAGCCGCGACGGCCGTCTCGGTGCGGGTGGGAGAGCGCGGCGAGGTGCAGCAGATCGGCCCGGCCCGCGGCGAGGAGGCCCGACCCGGCCAGCCGGCGGCGGAGCCCGCCATCGAGCTTCCGGCGAACTCACCCCGCACCACGCTGTATCTCAGCTATCGCGACCGGGCCGACCGGGAAGCCGGGCCGTTTCCGCTCACCTTTGATCCGGCCGCGGCCGAAGTGGCCGGCGGCCGCACCGCGCTGGAGCGCTATCCGGAGAGCTGGGTCACGTTCCGGCCGGACATCCCGGATCTGCTGTCCTTTGCGGGGCTGGTCAGCCACCGCTGCGCCATCGCGCGCGCCCGGATCGGCTTCGGGGACGAGCCGCCGAACCAGCCGCTGCCGCTCCCGCCCTGTGACTCGACAGGGCCTGCGACCATGCCGGCCGGGGCGGCGCTCCTGTCGCTGCCCGAGGGCACCGCGATGGTTCGTGTCCAGCTCACCTACGCGGACGGCTCCGAAAGCCCGGTCCGCTCCTTCCAGCGCCCCTGAGGGCGCATGACGCAATCAGCGGAGGGCGGCGGTGAGCGCCCGTTCGAGCTCGGATTGGGAGAACGGCTTCTGCAGCACCGGGCGGTCGCGCCAGGGCCCGTCGATCCCGGCCGCGCCGTAGCCGGTCGAGAACAGGAAGCGGATGCCGCGCTTCGCGATCACGTCGACCACCGGGTAGATCGGCTCTCCGGCCAGGTTCACGTCCAGAATGGCGAGGTCGTAGGTTTCCCGCTCGGCGAGATCCACCGCCTGCGACAGACGTCCCGCCGGTCCGACCACCTCCGAGCCGAAATCCAGCAGCATGTCTTCGAGCAGCATGGAAATCGCGACCTCGTCCTCGACGACGAGGATTTTCAGCCCGGCGAGAGGCGCCGGCGCGTCGTTCTCAGGAATGACCATCGCTCCGTGCCAGTCTCCATCGTGACCATTCCGCCATGCCCGTCAAATCGCATTGTTGCAATCGCGAGCGCGCCCCCCCGGGCGGCGTCGCGGCATTTCGCATACGCAAAATTAACCAACCCGTCAGGACACTGGCAGCGTACGTTCAGATGACCTTTGTCAAACGGCTTTCCGGCCTCCTCCGCCAGGCGCATGGCGGCCAGGCAGGGCCCGACCCGGACGCGCTCAGCCGGATCCCGGATGATCGCCTCGCGGCCGCGGCTCTCCTGGTTCACGTGGCCCGGGTGGACGGCCGGATTGTCGGGCCTGAGCGGCTGGCACTGGTCCTGCTCCTGGCCGACAGGTTCGGACTTCCGGACGAGGCCGCGAGCGCGATGGTGGCCCAGGCCGACGCCCTCGATCGCGAGGTCGACGGCGTGTCGGGGCTGATGGAGAGAGTGGGGCTGGGTGGCGATGAGGCCGACAGAACACGACTTCTCGGGATGGCCTACGGCATTGCGGCCGCGGATGGCCTGGTGGGCGAGTTCGAGGAGGATCTCGTCTGGAGAATGGGACGTTTCCTCGGCTTCGACGACGAGGCGATCGGCGCGACCCGGGCCGAGGTTCTCGGACGTGGCTGAGACGGCGGCGGACGGCGACCGCAAGCTGCCGATCCTGATGGTTCTGCATCAGGAGCAATCGACCCCGGGCCGCATCGGACGGCTGCTCTCCGAACGCGGCCACCGCCTCGACTTGCGCCGGCCGCGCTTCGGCGACCCTCTGCCCGCCACCCTCGCCGACCATGCCGGCGCCGTGGTCTTCGGTGGGCCGATGAGCGCCAATGACGATGACGATTTCGTGAAGCGCGAGATCGAGTGGCTGAAGGTACCGCTCCGGGAGGAGAAGCCGCTGCTCGGCCTCTGCCTCGGTGCCCAGATGATGGCTCGGCATCTCGGCGCCCGAGTCTATGCCCATCCGGATGGCCGGGCCGAGATCGGCTACTACCCGGTCGTCCCGACCGCGCAGGGGCTCGCGCTCTCGACCGAGATCGGCGCCTCGTGGCCGGGCCATGTCTACCACTGGCACCGGGAAGGGTTCGACTGCCCGCCCTGCTCGCGCACGCTGGCGACCGGCGACGACTTTCCGACCCAGGCGATCAAGGTCGGGCGCGCCGCCTACGGCTTTCAGTTCCACCCGGAGGTCACCCACGCCATGCTGTGCCGGTGGACCGTGCTGGGCCATGCCCGCCTGTCCCTGCCGGGCGCGCAGGACCGCACGCGCCAGATCGAGGGGCGGCTGATGCACGATCCGGCCGTGCGCATCTGGCTCGAGGCCTTTCTCGACCACTGGCTGGCCGGACACCGGGCGGGCGCTGGCGCAGGGCCGACCCCAAGCCTCGCCGCCGCCTGACGCCGCCTTCGCGAACGGCCGCCCGGGCCGCTGCCGCTCGACAAGGACCGCCCACGGGCTACAACCTCCTGAGAACATAACCGGGAGGATCTGATGCGGACGCTGCTCACGGCCTGCGCGCTCGGCGCGCTCACCCTCTCCACCTCGGCCTGGTCGCAGCCGGTGAAGATCGGCGTGACGGTGTCCACCACGGGTCCCGCCGCCTCCCTGGGCATTCCAGAGGCGAACACCGCCAAGCTGTTCGGCAAGGAGCTCGGCGGCGTCCCGGTCGAGATCGTGGTTCTGGACGACGGCTCGGACACGACGCGCGGGGTCGCCAATACCCGCAAGCTCCTGACCGACGAGCGGGCCGACGTCATCGTGGGCTCCTCCACCACGCCCGTGTCGCTCGCCATGATCGAGGTGGCGAGCGAGACCAAGGCGCCGATGATCTCGCTCGCAGCCTCGGCCGCCATCGTGTCACCGATGGACGAGAAGCGCCGCTGGGTCTTCAAGACGCCGCAGAACGACCGGCTCATGGCTGACGCCATCGCCGAGCACATGGCGGCTGCCAAGGTGAAGACGGTCGGCTTCATCGGCTTCAACGACGCCTATGGCGACGGCTGGCTGAACGTGATCACGCCGGCGCTGCAGAGCCGCGGCATCCAGCTCACGGCCTCCGAGCGCTATTCCCGCACCGACACGAGCGTCACCGGCCCGGTGCTGAAGCTTCTGGCCGCCAAGCCCGACGTGGTGCTGGTGGCCGGGTCGGGCACGCCGGCGGCGCTGCCGCAGAAGACGCTGCGTGAGCGTGGCTACCAGGGCCGGGTGTACCAGACGCACGGCGCGGCGAACGGCGACTTCCTGCGCGTCGGCGGCAAGGACGTCGAGGGCACGATCCTGCCGGCCGGGCCGGTGCTGGTCGCCTCCCAGTTGCCGGATGCGAACCCGATCAAGCCGGTCGCGAGCGCCTATGTGAGCCGCTACGAGGCCGCGCACGGGCCGGGCTCCTCGAACACGTTTGGGGCGCATGGCAACGACGCCTTCGCGCTGCTGGCCGCCGCCCTGCCGGTCGCGGCCAAGGCCGCCAAGCCCGGCACGCCGGAGTTCCGGGCGGCCCTGCGGGACGCGCTGGAGGGGCTGAAGGACGTGGTCTATTCCAACGGCGTCGTGACCATGACCAAGGACGACCATGTGGGGCAGGACAAGCGCGCCCGCGTGATGGTGACCATCGAGAACGGCGCCTGGAAGCTTCTGCCCGAAGCCGGGCCGTAGCCGGCTCTGCCGGCAGGCCCGCGGGCTCGGGCCGGGCCGCGGGCTGACAGGACACGGGCCCGACCCCATATGGGGGCTTCGACATCCGGAGTTGCCGCATGTTCTCCCTGTTCCGCAAATCCTCCGAGCTGCCCCGCCCCGATCAGGCGCTGCCGGGCCGGCCGAACCCGATCCCGACCGCCGACACGCATTTCGTCAACGGCCGCCCGTTGAAGGGTCCCTATCCCGACGGGATGGAGGTCGCGGTGTTCGGCATGGGCTGTTTCTGGGGCGTCGAACGCATCTTCTGGAAGGTGCCAGGGGTCCATGTGACAGCGGCCGGCTATGCCGGCGGCACTACGCCGAATCCGACCTATGAGGAGGTCTGCTCCGGCATGACCGGCCAGAACGAGGTCGTGCTCGTCGTGTTCGACCCTAAGGTGGTGTCCTACGATCAGTTGCTGAAGCTGTTTTGGGAGGGCCACGATCCGACGCAGGGCATGCGCCAGGGCAATGATGCCGGCACGCAGTACCGGTCGGGCATCTACGTGCAGAACGAGGCGCAGCGCCGGGCGGCGGAGAGCTCCCGCGAGGCGTTCGGACGCGAGCTGACCAAGAGCGGCTACGGCCCGATCACGACGGAGATCGTGGAGGCCGGGCCGTTCTACTTCGCCGAGGCCTATCACCAGCAATACCTGGCCAAGAATCCGGGCGGCTATTGCGGCATCGGCGGCACCGGCGTGTCCTGCCCGGTGGGTCTCGCCGCCTGATGGGCGCACCGGCTGCCGAGGGCGCGGAGGGCCTGGCCGCCCGGCCCCCCCGCAAGGTCAACCTCCCCGAGAGGTGGACCGAGCGCGTCATCTTCGCGAGCCGCTGGCTCCTGGCCCCGTTCTATCTCGGCCTCGTGGCCGCGATGGTCGTGCTGCTGCTGAAATTCGCCCAGGAGCTGTTCCACTTCGTGGCCCACCCGTTTCGGGGCACGGAGGCGGACACCATCCTGGGCGTGCTCACGCTGATCGACCTCACCTTCACGGGGTCCCTGATCATCATCGTGATCTATTCTGGCTACGAGAATTTCGTCTCCCGCATCGATGTGGAGGACACCGCAGACTGGCCGGAATGGATGTCGAAGATCGACTTCACCGGCCTCAAGCTGAAGCTGATGTCCTCGATCGTGGCAATCTCGGCGATCCAGCTCCTCAAGATCTTCATGGACCTGCCGAACCGCTCGGATCGCGAGATCGCCTGGTATGTCGGTCTGCACCTCGTCTTCGTGATCTCAGGCCTGATGTTCGCCCTGACCGACCGGATCGGCGACGAGAACCACGCCAAGAGCCGGCCGCCGCCCTAGGGCGAGACCAGCACCTCCCGGCATTCCTTGGGCAGGGCTGACATGCGGAGCGGCGGGCCCGGCACGCCGGCCCGGGGAAACAGCCATTCGGGCGTGAGCCACTTTTCGAGATCGGCCCCGCAGCCGTCGCCGGGCGGCGCCGGGTCCTGATCGCGGCAGCCTTCCTGGCCCTCCGGGCAGGCGAGCCGGATGTGGAAATGGTAGTTGTGTCCCCAGATCGGCCGAACCTTGCTGAGCCAGGCGCGGTCCTGGCCGGCATCGCGGCAGAGGGCCCGCTTGATGGCCGGGTTGACGAAGATGCGGGCCACTTCGGGCTCCCGGGACACGGCCCGGATCAGCGCCATGTGAGCCGGCGTGTAGGCCGCCGGGTCGACGTCCTCCCGGTCCTCCCGGACGAGGTTCACGGCCGACATCTGCTCTCGCTCCTTGCGGGAGAGCCGCCGGTCCGGCATCGGCGTGAGCCAGATGTCGGCGTCGAGCCCGATCTGGTGCGAGGCGTGCCCGGTCAGCATGGGGCCGCCGCGCGGCTGCGAGATGTCCCCGACCAGGAGCCCCGGCCAGCCGTTGATCTGCGGCACCCGCGCCGACATCTTCTCGATGAAGCGGATCAGGTCGGGATGGCCCCAGTTCCGGTTGCGCGACAGGCGCATCACCTGCCAGGTCTTGCCGTCCACCGGCAGGGCCTGCGCGCCCGCGAGGCAGCCTCGCGAATAGAATCCAATGG
The DNA here is from genome assembly GCF_028290205.1 of Enterovirga sp. Lineage (GTDB taxonomy): Bacteria > Pseudomonadota > Alphaproteobacteria > Rhizobiales > Beijerinckiaceae > Enterovirga. Next base: position 6,508 of record NZ_JAQGKF010000126.1, read on the forward strand.
CCCGGGCCTCGAGCGAGGCCGGCTTCGGCTTGCGGCCGAACAGCTCCTTGGCCGGGGTCGCGGGGTCGTCCGGGTTCTTGAGCCTGGGCAGGGCCTTGGGCTCCTCCTCCCCGGGCTCCTGGCCCGAGGCAGGGCCGGCGAGGACGAGGGCAAGCAGGAGCGGGAGGAGGCGATTCGCGCGCATGCCGCAGCATAAAGCGCGGGGCCGCGCCGAAAAATGGCCACCGTCCGCCCGGTCCCTCCGCCGTCCCGACGCGGAGGGCCCGGCCGGGAACCGCCTGTCGCCGGCCCACGTTTCCCGCCAACAGGAGGATGAGATGGCCACGCAGACCGACTTCGCCTCGCCGGCGGGCAGCACCACCCCGCGCCGGCCCCTGATCGCCAGCGACCGCGTCGAGGGGACGCCGGTCAGGCGCGCCAACGGCGACCGGCTCGGCACGATCGAGCGGCTGGTGATCGAGAAGCGGTCCGGACGGGTTGTCTACGCGGTGATGAGCTTCGGGGGCTTCTTGGGCATGGGCGAAGGCAGCCGCACCCTGCCCTGGAACGTGCTCCGCTACAGCACCGATCTCGACGCCTATGTGGTCGACCTCGCCGATGCCGAGATCCAGCAGGCCCCCGAACGGCTGGGGGAGCGCACCGACCCCTCCTTCGACCGGGAGTGGGAGGAGCATGTGCACCGCTACTTCAACGCTCCGCCCTATTGGAACGAGGCCGCCCCGCGGGCCACGGAGGAGGCCCGCCGCTGATCCCGGCCCGGCCTATCGGAGCGCGAAGACCTGGATCAGCGCCGGGGTCATGATCACCACGAAGAGGACCGGCAGAAAGAACAGGATCATTGGCACCGTCAGCTTCGGCGGCAGGCCGGCCGCTTTCTTCTCCGCGTCGGCCATGCGCTGGTCCCGGCTTTCCTGAGACAGGACCCGAAGGGCCGTGCCGAGGGGCGTGCCATAGCGCTCGGCCTGGATCAGGGCCGTGGTGATGGACTTCACCGACTCGAGCCCGGTGCGGGCGGCAAGGTTTTCATAGGCCTGGCGGCGCTCCTGGAGGAAGGACAGTTCCGCCGTGGTCAGCGCCAGCTCCTCGGCGAGCGCCACGGATTGGGTGCCGACCTCCTGCGATACCCGGCGGAAGGCCTGCTCGACCGACATGCCGGCCTCGACGCAGATGAGCAGCAGGTCCAGCGCATCCGGCCAGGCCCGCCGGATCGAGAGCTGCCGCTTGCTGGTAACGTTCCGGAGAAAGATCTCCGGCGTCTTGATGCCCAGGAAGGTCGCGCTCAGCACCAGCCCGGCCTTGATCATCAGCGGCTGGCCAAAATCGTTCACCATGAACAGGTAGCTGGCCGACAGCACCATGAACACCATGGGCACCACGAGCCTGAAGAACAAAAACGTAATCTCAGACTGCTGGCCACGAAATCCTGCCATCGTCAGGTTGTTCTTAGCCGTTTCGGTGCCGAGCCAATCCGACAGCTTAAATCTGTCGACGATCTGCTTCATATAGGCCTTGGGCTCCTGGCGCAGCACGACCTTCTTTTGCCCCTTGCTCATCCGCTCCCGCTCACGGGCCCGGATGCGGTCCCGCTCCACGGCGACCGCCTTCATGCGACGCCCCAGATTGTCCCCCTCCAGCACCGGCAGGGCGAGCGTGATGACGGTGGCGCCGGCCGCCAACGCGGCCAGCAGGGCGGCCAGGAAGTGCGGGTCGGCCAGTTTGAGCAGGAGCTGGGTCATGGGCCGGGGGCTCCGTCAGAAGTCGAAATTGATCATCTTGCGCATGATCGCGACACCTAGGGACATCCAGATGGCCGAGAGCACGAGCGCGATCTTTCCGGCCGTGGTGAGCCATAACAGCTCGATGTAGTTGGGGCTGGTGAGGTAGGTCAGGATGGCCACCACGAAGGGTAGCGCCGCGATGATGGCCGCCGAGGCCTTGGCCTCCTGGCTCATCGCCTGGACCTTGCCTTTCATCTTCTTGCGCTCGCGGAGCACGCGGGACAGGTTGCCGAGCGTCTCCGACAGGTTGCCGCCGGCCTTGGCCTGGATGCCGATCACGATGGCAAAGAAGTTCGATTCCGGCACCGGCACCCGTTCGTACAGCTTCAGCACCGCCTCGGAGACCGAGATGCCCAGCGTCTGCTGCTCGACGATGTAGCGGAATTCCGACTTCACCGGCTCGGCCGCCTCACTGGCGATGATGCGGAGGCAGTCGTTGAGCGGCAGGCCCGACCGGATGCCCCGCACGATCACGTCCATGGCGTTCGGCAGTTCCTCGAGATAGCGCTCGATGCGCTTCCTCTTCATGTAGCCGATCACCCAGCGGGGCAGCCCGAGCCCGCCGATGAACAGCCCCGCGGCGGCGGCGATCGCCTCACCGGTCAGCCCGAAGAGCACAGTGGCCAGCAGCAGCCCCGCCCCCGCGCTCACGGAGAAGAACCGGCCTTTGGTCCAGGACAGGCCGGCCTGAGCCAGCTTGGTTTCGAGCGTCGCCTTGTTGCGGGCCTGCTCGCGCTTTTCGAGGTCCTTGAGGCTCTGGGCGACCTGCTCGCGCCGGTTCAGCCCCTGCGTGCGGTCGGCGCCGCGCCGCTCGGTCCCGCCGTCCCCGACCAGGAGCTTCTGCCGCTTCTCGGCCCGGGCAGAGCCGGACAGGACCGGATAGAGGAAGACATAGGCCAGCCCGCCGGCGGCAGCCGCCGCAAGGACCGAGGCGGCCAGCATGCTGGTGTTCATCCGCCCTCCCCGGGCCGGACCCGGGCCGCGCTCATGCCGCGCGCTCCCGGTCCACGACCTCCATGGCGTCGAGCGCGGCCGCGAGACGGGCCTCCTCGCCGTAATAGCGGGCCCGCTCCCAGAACTTGGGGCGGCCGATCCCGGTCGAGCGGTGGCGGCCGATCAGCCGCCCGGACGGATCCTCGCCGGTGATGTCGTAGGTGACCACGTCCTGGGTCGTGATCACGTCCCCCTCCATGCCGATCACCTCCGTCACGTGGGTGATGCGGCGCGAGCCGTCGCGCAGGCGGGCCGCCTGGATGATCACGTCGACGGAGGTGGCGATCATCTCCTTGATCGTGCGCGACGGGAGCGAGAAGCCGCCCATCGTGATCAGGGATTCGACCCGCGACAGGCATTCGCGCGGCGAGTTCGCGTGCACCGTCCCCATCGACCCGTCATGGCCGGTGTTCATGGCTTGGAGGAGGTCGAAGGCCTCGGGTCCGCGCACCTCGCCGACGATGATCCGCTCCGGCCGCATGCGCAGGCAGTTGCGGACGAGGTCCCGCATGGTGACCTGGCCCTGCCCTTCGAGGTTCGGCGGCCGCGTCTCCAGCCGCACGACGTGGGGCTGCTGCAACTGCAGCTCGGCCGCATCCTCGCAGGTGATGACGCGCTCGTCGCGCTCGATGAAGTTGGTGAGGCAGTTGAGCAGGGTGGTCTTGCCCGAGCCGGTGCCGCCCGAGATGATCACGTTGCAGCGGACCTTGCCGATGATCTCCAGGATCCGGGCTCCTTCCGGCGAGATCGCGCCGAAGCGCACGAGCTGGTCGAGCGTGAGCTTGTCCTTCTTGAACTTGCGGATGGTGAGGGACGGGCCGTCGATGGCGAGCGGCGGCGCGATGACGTTGACCCGGGACCCGTCGGGCAACCGGGCATCGCAGATGGGCGAGGCCTCGTCGACGCGGCGTCCCACCTGGCTGACGATGCGCTGGCAGATGTTCATCAGCTGCTGGTTGTCCCGAAAGCGGACATTGGTCAGCTGGATCTTGCCACCCACCTCGATGTAGGTCTTGCCGGCCCCGTTCACCATGATGTCGGCGATGTCGTCACGCGCCAGCAGCGGCTCGAGCGGGCCGTAGCCGAGCACGTCGTTGCAGATGTCGTCGAGCAGCTCCTCCTGCTCGGCGATGGACATCACGACGTTCTTCAGCGCGATGATCTCGTTGACGATGTCGCGGATCTCGTCGCGGGCGGATTCGGCGTCGAGACGCGACAGCTGCGACAGATCGATCGCCTCAATCAGCGCGCCGAAGATCATGCTCTTGGTCTGATAGTATTCGTCGGACTTGCGCCGCTCGGGCGGCTGCGCAACGGCGAGTTCCGGGCCCGGATCGAGCCTGCGGCTGGCCAGATCCGGCTCCGCCAGCACGGGCACCGGCGCGGCCGGGGCCGCCTCGCCGGCCGGCGCCGGGCGCGACACGGGCGTTGGGGCCGGCTGCCCCGTGGCGGAACGCTTGCCGAACATCAGATGGCTCCGGCGGGGCTCAGGACGCCTTCCGGCGCGCGAGCTTGGAAAGGAAGGGTTCGAGCAGGCTGCCCGGGCTGCGGGAGCGCTTCTGCTCGGACCGTCCGGTGATCAGGGCCGCCAGGTGGGCGAAGATCTCGGCCTGTTTCGACGAGGGCTGAACCTCCGCGATCATCTGGCCGTTATTCGCCGCTGTGCCGAACAGTGCCGGATCATGCTGGATGGTCGCCGTCAGCTCGGCCCCGATCGCCTTGGCGAATTCGCCGGCCGCGATCTCGGGCCGCTTCGGCATGCCGACCTGGTTCAGCACCACGCGCGGCTTGGCGTCGTTCGGCCGGTTGGCCCGCAGATTGTCGAACAAGTTCTTGGTGTTGCGCAGCGAGGCGAGGTCGGGCGTGGCCACGATCACGACCTCGTCGGACGACACCACCAGTCGCCGCGACCAGGCGGTCCAGACATGGGGCACGTCCAACACGATGGTCGGAATGGACGAGCGCAGGATGTCGATCAGCCCGTCCAGCGCCGTCTCGGTCAGGTCCGTGGTCCGGTCGAGCATGGCCGGCGCGGCCAGGAGCGACAGGTGATCGGAGCATTTGGACAGCAGTCGGTCGATCAGGTTCGCGTCGATCCGGTCCGGCGCGAAGATCGCGTCCGAGATGCCCTGCGGCGGATCCTGGTTGAAATCGAGCCCGGCCGTCCCGAAGGCGATGTCGAGATCGGCGATGACGGTCTGAGCCTGCTGGTTCTGGGCGGCCGCCCAGCCGATGTTGTGGGCGACCGTGGACGCCCCGACGCCGCCCTTGGCGCCCAGGATGGAGACGGTGCGGCCGAGCGGGTCGGCCCCCGGGGTGGAGAAGAGCTCCGACACCGCACGCACGAAATCCAGCACCGAGACCGGCGCGATCAGGTACTCGCTGACGCCGCGGCGGACGATTTCGCGGTAGAGCAGCACGTCGTTCACATGCCCGACCACCATGACTTTGGTGCCGGCGTCGCAGACGGTCGCGAGTTGGTCGAGCGAGGCCAGGATGCCGGCCCGCTCGCTCTGGAATTCGAGCACCACGACATTCGGGGTCGGGGCGTGCCGGAAAGCCTCCACGGCCGCCGGGGCCCCGCCCATCTGGACCTTCACATGCGCCTTCTGCATGCGGCGGTCGCTCGCGGCGGCTTCGATCGCCTCGGCGATGGCGGGCGTTTCGCAGAAGGCCTGCAGCGTGACCCGCGGCAGGGGCGCGATGATCTGCGTCTGGGGATCCATCCCGTCGGACATGGCGGTGAGCTCCAACCTGGTGGCGCGCGGGCTACTGCGAGATGCCCTGGCTCACGGACGTGGCCTGCTGCTTGTAGTCGGTGGAGGGATCCTGCCCCTGGCGGACCTGTCCGAAATTATACATGCGCCGGCCGGTGTCGGGCGGCGTCTGGTGGCGGCCGCGCACCAGGTCCACCGGGTCGGCGACCTGGGAGGCGAGGTTCGACTGGGTGGCGCAGCCGAGATTCCAGTATTGCTCGTTGCGGCCGGCGAAACCCGCATCCGAGACGCCGAGATCGTGCGGCCACAGCCCGCATTTGGAGGCGACCTTGGCCTGGAGGCGCCGGAAGGTGAGCCGGATCGGCGACGCGACGGCCGGGTCGGCCGGCTGATAGCTTTCGACCGCGAGCCGGCCCCCGGCCGCCTCGCCGACGGCCTGCAGGGCCCGGCGCGTGTTGGGGTTGGTGCCGTGCCCGGCCGGGACCTGCGCGATCAGCGCGCCGGAACCGTAGCGGCGGTACTCGGCCAGGAAATCGGACACATCCTGGCGGCCCCGCGCGACCAGCCCGTTCGGCCCTTCCACAAACAGGTCGAGCACGCGCGCGCCGTCGGTCAGCATGATGGGGTGGCGGTCGCGGTAGTCGGACGGGTAGAGCGAGCCCGTGGTTTCGCCCCGGCTCTGGCAGCCGGCGAGCGCCGGCAGCGCGGCCGCCAGCAGGAGGGCGGCGAGCCGCGGGCGGGCGAGGCCTGGCAGAAACGCGGTTGGGAACAGCATGGGATCCTCCGTCGGCCCGCCTGCCTGCTGGCAGGGCGGCCGCGCCCGTTCGAGCACTCAGTCCGTGATGAAGCCGAAGCGGCCCGACAGCCCGCTCCCGGCGGCGCCGCCGGGCCCGGCGACGCCGTACAGCTTGTTCAGACGGCCGAGCAGGATGGTCTGGGGGTCGGTGGCGTCCTGGAACCCGTCGTCGGGCCGCGCCACCTGCGCGCTCTCCATCGGCTTCGCGATGTAGGGCGTCACCAGGACCATCAATTCGCTGTCGCGACGCTGGAAATCGCGGGACCGGAACAGCGCCCCCAGGATCGGCAGGTTGATCAGCCCGGGCACGCCCGTGATGGTTTGGTTGGATTGCGAGCTGATGAGCCCGGCCGTCGCCATGGTGGCACCCGACGGAAGCTCGATGGTGGTCGAGGTCTTGCGCGTCCGGAACCCGAAATTGCCGTTGACCTGCGTCTCGCGGTCGATCTCGTTGACCTCGGTGGCGACCCGGAGGCTGATCCGCCCCTCGGACAGCACCACGGGCGTGAACAGCAGCGACACGCCGTACGGCTTGTAGGTGACCGTGGGCGGGCAGAACTGCCCCGGCGGGCAGGCGCTGGTGACGATGGTCGGGACCTCGCCGCCGACCTGGAAATTGGCGGTCTCGCCCGAGATCGCGACCAGCGTCGGCTCGGCCAGCACCCGCGACACGCCAGCCCGTTCCAGGGCCGAGAGGGTGCCGCCGACGGTGGCGTTGTTGCCGATCCCGGCCTGGCCGCTGACCACGCCGCCGGAGCCGCCGAGACCGCCCACGACGCCGCTCATGAACTGCGACACGGACACCCCGGCCGAATAGGGGTTGGCGTTGCCATAGGCGGCCGCCGCGGTGTCGAGCAGGCTCCAATTGCCCGTGACGTTGATGCCGAGCTGCTTCACGGCGGAGCGCGCCATCTCGACCACGGTCACCTTGACCATGACCTGGTCGCGGCCATTGATGGTGATGGCGTTGATCACCGCCCCGGAGACCGCGCCGCCGCCGGCACCGCTCGCGACCGACCCGGCGCCGCCGGCGGAGGCGCCCGCTCCGCCCGCGCCGCCGCCCGATTGGCCGACAAAGGCCCGCGCGATGTCCATGGCCTGCTGCGCGTCACCTGCCGAGGAGACCTGG
>NZ_JAQGKF010000137.1 GCF_028290205.1 Enterovirga sp.
TGCCCGCCATCCGCCTGGCCTCGTCGGCGCATCGGCCAAGGCCTGGCCGGGGAGGGGCGCCGTGGCTTCGGGCCCGGCCGCCGGCGGTCGCGCTCAGCGCACCAGCGCCCGCATGGCTCCGTCGAGACCCTCGATCGTGAGCGGGAACATGCGGCCGCCGAACAGCCGGCCGATGGCGCCGATGGATTGCGTGTAGCCCCATTGCGATCTCGGCACGGGGTTCAGCCAGACCGATTTCGGAAACTGGGCCGTCAGCCGCTCGATCCAGACCTGGCCCGCCTCCTCGTTCCAATGCTCCACGGAGCCGCCCGGCATCACGATCTCGTAGGGGCTCATCGACGCGTCGCCCACGAACACGGCGCGGTAATCGGCCGGATAGGTCCGCAACAGCTCCCATGTCGGGATCGTCTCGGTGTGCCGGCGGCGGTTCTCCTTCCAGACCCGTTCATACGGGCAGTTGTGGAAGTAGAAATGCTCGAAATGCTTGAATTCCGACCGGGCGGCCGAGAACAGTTCCTCGGCCTTCTCGATGTGCCAGTCCATGGACCCGCCGACGTCCAAGAAGAGCAGCACCTTGACGGCGTTGCGGCGCTCCGGCCGCAGCTTCACGTCGAGCCAGCCCTTGCTGGCGGTCTCCCGGATGGTGCCGTCGAGGTCGAGCTCTTCGGCGGCGCCGGTGCGGGCGAACCGCCGCAGCCGCCGCAACGCGACCCGCATGTTGCGGACGCCGAGTTCGACCGTGTCGTCGAGGTCCTTGAACTCGCGCTTGTCCCACACCTTCACGGCCCGGAAGTTGCGGTTTCCGTCCTGGCCGATCCGGATCCCCTCCGGGTTGTAGCCATAGGCGCCATAGGGTGAGGTGCCGCCGGTGCCGATCCATTTCGAGCCGCCCTGGTGGCGGCCCTTCTGCTCCTTCAGGCGCTCCTTCAGGGTTTCGAGGAGCTTGTCCCAGCCCATCGCCTCGATCTGCTTCTTCTCCTCCTCGGTCAGGAATTTCTCGGCGAGCTTGCGCAGCCATTCCTCCGGGATGTCTGCGCTCTCCAGCGCCTGGGAGAGGGATTCGGCGCCCTTGAACACCTGGCCGAACACGCGGTCGAAGCGGTCGAGATGGCGCTCGTCCTTGACCAGGCAGGCCCGCGCCAGGAAGTAGAAATCCTCGATCCTCTTCTCTGCGAGGTCGCGGTCCAGGCCCTGCATCAGGGTCAGGTATTCCCGGAGCGTGACCGGCACCTTGGCCGCGCGAAGCTCGGTGAAGAAGCGCAGAAACATGGGGGCGTTCTCGGACCGCGGCCGCGGCCGGTCAAGGACCGGGCCGGTCCGCCGGGCCCGTCGCGACAGGCCGCCGCGGAACATCGATCAATTTTTCTGCAACCAAGTCATCATCTCGCAACCAACAGACTTCCATCCCGCTTAACCTGAAAATCCGTTCAGATCTATACATTAACTCCTCGTCTCGAGGGCTTGCGTAAGTGTTGATCTCGTCGTGTGGAACATGAGGGCCGTGAAGGCTCCAGGGAGCATCGATCATGATCAAGCTGTCGCTCGAGCATTTCGTGAAGACCGTGCTGCAATCCAACGAGATCACGCGGGATGATATGCGCCGGCTGCAGCGCGACATCATGCCGGACGGAGTGGAGAGCCGCGATGAGGCGGACGTCCTGATCGCGCTCGACAGGGCCGTGACGCACAAGCATTGCACCTGGAGCGCCTTCGCGTGCCAGTCGGTCGTGGATTTCGTGGTCTGGACCTCCCGTCCGACCGGGTATGTCGACCACGAGACCGCGACTTGGCTCGTGGGCTCGCTCTCGGCCGGGTGCGGCCCGAGCCCCGTCGCCGAGGCGATTGCCTTCGAGGTGGTGCGGGAAGCCGAGCGGGTCGACGCCGCGCTCGTGGCCTTTGTGATGAAGTCGGCCCACGGCCGCATGGTGGAGCCGGCCTCGGACCTGGCCTTCGCGGCCTGAAAGCGAGCTCGGATCGGCTTCCCCGACCGCCCGCCATGGGCTAACGGACGGATCCGCCGTAACAAGATCCCGTCACGGTGCCCGGCCGCGAGAACTGATGTTTGACACGATCCTGATCGCTAACCGTGGCGAGATCGCCTGCCGAGTCATCAAGACCGCAAGGCGCATGGGCATCCGCACCGTCGCGGTCTTCTCCGACGCGGACCGCAACGCGGTTCACGTCGCGATGGCGGACGAGGCGGTGCATATCGGCGCCGCCCCCGCCTCCGAATCGTATCTCGTGATCGACAAGATCGTGGAGGCATGCCGCCGCAGCGGGGCGCAGGCGGTCCACCCTGGCTACGGCTTCCTGTCGGAGCGCGAAGCCTTTCCGCTGGCCCTCCAGGCGGCCGGCATCACCTTTATCGGCCCGAACCCGCACGCCATCGCGGCCATGGGCGACAAGATCGAGTCGAAGAAGGCCGCGGCCGCCGCGCGCGTCTCGACCGTGCCGGGCTACCTCGGCGTGATCGAAAGCCCGGACCACGCGGTCCGCATCGCCGAGGAGATCGGCTTTCCGGTCATGATCAAGGCCTCGGCCGGCGGCGGCGGCAAGGGCATGCGCATCGCCCACTCGTCGGACGAGGTGGCCGAGGGGTATGCCCGGGCGAAGTCCGAAGCGGCCTCGTCCTTTGGTGACGACCGCGTCTTCGTCGAGAAATTCATCACCGATCCGCGCCACATCGAAATCCAGGTGCTGGGCGACAAGCACGGCAACGTCATCCATCTCGGCGAGCGCGAATGCTCGATCCAGCGCCGGAACCAGAAGGTGATCGAGGAGGCGCCGTCGCCGCTGCTCGACGCCGAGACCCGCGCCAGGATGGGCGCCCAGGCGGTCGCCCTCGCCAAGGCCGTCGGCTACGATTCTGCCGGCACGGTCGAGTTCGTGGCCGGGCAAGACAAGTCCTTCTACTTCCTCGAAATGAACACCCGGCTCCAGGTCGAGCATCCGGTCACCGAGATGATCACCGGGCTCGACCTCGTGGAGCTGATGATCCGGGTCGCGGCGGGCGAGAAGCTGCCGCTCACTCAGGACCAGGTGAAGCTCGACGGCTGGGCCGTGGAGAGCCGGGTCTATGCCGAGGACCCGACCCGCAACTTCCTGCCCTCCATCGGCCGGCTGACCACGTATCGGCCCCCGGGCGAGAGCGCGGTGCCGGGCGGCGCCACGGTCCGCAACGACACCGGCGTCGAAGAGGGCGGCGAGATCCCGATCTTCTACGATCCGATGATCGCCAAGCTCGTCACCCATGCGCCGACCCGGCTCGAGGCGATCGAGGCCCAGGCTGGCGCTCTGGACGCCTTCGCGATCGAGGGCATCCGGCACAATATCCCGTTCCTGTCGGCCTTGATCGCACATCCCCGCTGGCGCGAGGGCCGGCTCTCGACCGGCTTCATCGCCGAGGAGTTCCCGTCGGGCTTCGCCGAGTTGCCGCCGACCGGAGGGACCGCGCGCGCCATTGCGGCGGTGGCGGCGGCGATCGACCACCTTCAGAACGAGCGCAAGCGCGGCATCTCCGGCCAGATGCGGCCGGGCGTGGTCAGGTTCGAGCGCGAGCGCGTGGTGGCGCTCGGCGCCGAGCGGCACGCGGTGACGATCGGGGACGGCGCATCCGGCCCCGTGATCGGCTTCGCCGACGGCGAGCGGCTGCCGGTCGCCTCGGCCTGGCGGCCCGGCGAGCCGGTCTGGACCGGAACCGTGGACGGGCGGGTCCTGTCCGTGCAGGTGCGGCCGATCCGCAACGGCGTGCGGCTGGCTCATGCCGGCACTGCGGTCGAGGCGCGGGTCTACACGCGGCGCGAGGCCGAGCTCGCCTCGCTGATGCTGGAGAAGGCCGAGACGGGGGCCGGCAAGGCGCTGCTCTGCCCCATGCCGGGCCTCGTCAAGCAGATCCAGGTTGTCGCCGGCCAGGCCGTCAAGGCGGGCGAGCCGCTCGCCGTGGTGGAAGCGATGAAGATGGAGAACGTGCTTCGGGCCGAGCGCGACGCGACCATTGCCAAGGTGGTCGCGAAGGAAGGCGAGAGCCTGGCCGTGGACGCGGTGATCCTCGAATTCGCCTGACCGAAAGGCGCGGCGCGGGCGAGACCGGCCCGGCCTCTCGCCGGGGCTGATTGGCCGGGCCCGCCCGGCATGCGAGCATCGCCGAATGCCCCTCTGTTTCGCCTACGGCTCGAACCTGGACCGGGCCGCCATGGCCGCCCGCTGCCCAGGGGCCCGTCCGGTCGGGCTCGCCCGGCTGGAGCGGCACCGGCTGGCAATCATGCGCGAGGGCTATCTCACGGCGGTCCACGATCCGCGCCGCGCGGTGCACGGCCTGCTCTGGGACGTGCCGTTCGCCGACCTTCCGGCGCTGGACCGCTATGAGGAGGTGGCGGGCGGGCTCTATGTGAAGCGCCTTCTCTCACTGGCCGGGGAGGGCGGGGCGAAGCGGGCGCTGGTCTATCTCGGCAGCAATGCCGGACCGGGCCGGCCGCGACCCGGCTATCTCGACGCCGTGCTGTCGGCAGCACGGGAGGCCGGGCTGCCGGCCGGGGCTTTGGCCGACATCGCCGCCCTGGGCACGGGCGGTGCCGCGCCTCAGGCGGAAGCGCCCCGGCCGCCTCCGGTTCGGCCGACCCGACGCAGTCCGCTCGATCCGGCACGGTCGCCGAGCCCGCCGAACTGGCGGTGGACCCCATGACGGACGTCGTCCGCCTCGTCATCCGGGGCCGCGTGCAGGGCGTCGGATTTCGGGCCTGGACCCGTGGCGAGGCCGAGCGGCGGGGCCTGTCGGGCTGGGTCCGCAACCGGCGCGACGGCACGGTCGAGGCCGTGCTGGCTGGACCGGCCGAGGCCGTCACCGCGATGACGGAGGCGTGCCGGCGCGGCCCGGGCGGCGCCACGGTCGACGCCGTCGAGTCGCATGCGGCCGAAGCGGGCGAGGCCCCCGAGGGGGCGTTTCAGCAGAGGGCGACGGAGTAGGGCCTCAGCCCTTGCGGGGCGCGGGGGCTTCCACGGCCCCGCCGGCCTTCTTCCACGCACCGAACCCGCCCTCGATATGGGCCACGGGTTTCAGCCCCATCTCCTGGGCCGTTGCGGCCGCAAGCGCCGACCGCATGCCGCCGGCGCAGAAGAACACGAACCGCTTGTCCGCCGCAAAAACCGGTTTGTGGTAGGGGCTGTCCGGGTCGATCCAGAATTCCAGCATGCCGCGGGTGCAGTTGAAGGCCCCGGGAACCCGCCCGTCGCGTTCGAGCTCGCGCGGGTCGCGGATGTCGACCAGGACCACGTCGTCCCGTCCGTGCAGGCCGATGGCCTCGGCGGCCGGGATGGTTTCCACCCTGGCATTCGCCTCGTCCACCATCGCCTTGTAGCCGCGCGTAATGGTCTGGGGCATGATGGGTCTCCTTGTTCGGGATGTGGCGGGGCTGCCCGCGGAGGTCAATCGCAGCGTGCTGGGGACGCTCGGATTCTCGGTGGCCGATGTCGCCGCATTCGCCTTCTTCACGGCAGCCTGGCTGCTCTACCATTACGCCGTGGAGCGGAGCGCCGCCGGGCCCGGTAGCCTCAACCGGGTGATGAATCTCCAGCGCTATGCCTGGATGCGGGCGCTGCTGACGCGCGACAATCGCATCGTCGACAGCAACATCAACGCGTCGCTCCAGAACGGCACCGCGTTTTTCGCCTCCACGGCGCTCCTCGCCATCGGCGGCTCGGTGACCCTGCTGCGCTCCGCCGACGAGGTCGTCACCCTGTTCGCGCAACTGCCGTTCGGGCTTGCGACGACGCGGCTCGCCTGGGACGCCAAGGTGCTCGGGCTCACGGTGATCTTCGTCTACGCGTTCTTCAAGTTCGCCTGGTCGTACCGGTTGTTCAATTACGCGGCGATCCTGATCGGTGCGGTTCCGGAGCGCGGGGTCGGGCCGCCCGAGGAAGCCGAGGCCGCGGCCTGGCGGGCCGCATCGATGAACACGGTGGCGGGCCGGCACTTCAACCGCGGCCAGCGCGCCTTCTTCTTCGCGCTCGCCTATCTCGGCTGGTTCATTTCGGCCTACGTGCTGATCGCCACGACCGCCTTTGTGCTCTACGTGATGTGGCATCGCCAATTCGCCTCCGACGCGCTTGCCTCCCTGTCCCGCGGCCCCTGGCCGGAGTCCCGATGAGCCGCCCTTCGCCCGAAGACATCAGCCGCACCATCCTGGCGCTCGCCGCTGAGCGCGGGGCCGGCAAGACCATCTGCCCCTCAGAGGTGGCGCGCGCGCTCGGCGGCGCCCATCCGGACGGGTGGTCGCCTCTGATGGGGCCGGTGCGGCGCGTGGCCGTCCAGCTCATGAAGGAGGGCCAGATCGTGATCCGCCGCAAGGGCCGGCCGGTCGATCCGGAAGATTTCCGGGGCGTGTACCGGATCTCGCTGCCGGACTAGCTCAGGGCCCGGGCAGCAGGCTGTCGGTGCGGCCGGACAGCCGGTACGCGAGGAGACCGGCCCATTCGCGCACGGCCAGATCGACGCGGGCGAGGCCGGAGCCGACCGAGGTCGTGCCGGCCAGGAGGTCGCCCGGCGCGCCCGTCCGGAAATCGACCGGGTAGGGCACCACGTCGAACCCGGCATGCCGGAAGGCCCCGACCGAGCGCGGCATGTGCCAGGCCGAGGTGACGAGCAGCCAGCGCTCGCCGGGCTTCGGCGCCAGGAGCCGGCGAACCTCGTCGGCATTCTCCGCCGTGGTGCGCGAACGGTCCTCGAACAGGATGCGGCCGGGGTCGATGCCGAGGGTCGCGCCGTGCAGGCGCACGGCCTCGGCCTCCGGCCGCCCTCCCTTCACGAGGGCGCCGCTGCCGCCCGAAAAGACGATCCGGGCCTCCGGGTGGCGTCGGGCGAGGTCGGCCATGGCGATCACCCGCTCGGAGGCGTCGCCCGTCACGAGCTGGCCACGGGCGAGCGACGTGTCGGCCTGCACCGCGCCGCCCAGCACGATCACGCCAGCCACCGGTCGGCCGTCCTCCGGGCTGACCGGGAAGCGGTTCTCCAGGGGCACGAGCAGCCAGAACCCGGCCGGCGACAGCCCGAGCAGAAGCGCCGCGGTGAGGCTGGCAAGGCACAGGTAGCGGCCCCAGCGCCGCCGCCCCGCGAGGGCCCCGACGACCGCGCCGACGATCAGGAGGTTGGACGGAGTGAGGAGGAACCAGCCGATCTTGGACAGCGCGAACACCGGCCGGATTCCGGCCGGTCAGCCGCGGCCGTGCTCCTGCTCGTAGCGGGCCCGCGCCTCTGCGTTGGGCGGGTAGAGGCCGGGCAGCGGCACGCCCTTTTCGACCTCCTTCATGATCCAGAGCTCGAGCAGTTCCTGGTCGGGGCCCGCCTTGGCCACCTCCTCGACATAGGCGGCCGGAATCACGACGCCGCCGTCGCCGTCGAGCACGATCACGTCGCCGGGAAACACGGCAACCCCGCCGCAGCCCACCGGCTCGCCCCAGCCGACGAAGGTGAGAGCCGCGACCGAAGCCGGCGCGGCCACGCCCGCGCACCAGACCGGCAGGCCCGTCGCGTCGACGCCGACCCCGTCCCGCACCACCCCGTCGGTGACAAGGGCCGCGACCCCGCGCTTCTTCATGCGGGCGCACAGGATATCACCGAAAATCCCGGCGTCGGTCGATCCCATCGCGTCCACCACCGCGACGGCGCCCTCGGGCATGGCCTCGATGGCGGCGCGCGTGGATGTCGGTGAGGACCAGGATTCGGGTGTAGCGAGATCCTCCCGGGCCGGCACGAAGCGGAGCGGGAAGGCGGGCCCGACCACGCGGCGGCTGGCGTGGAAGAGGGGGCGCGGGCCGCGCATCCAGGTGCGCCGGATGCCCTTCTTCAGCAGGATGGTCGTGATGGTGCCGGTCGAGGTCGCCCGGAGGGCGTCGGCGATGGCCTTGTCGAGGGTCATGGAGCTGTCCTCAAGCCGCCCGGTCCCAGTCGGGCGCGAAATCGGGATCGACGACCCGGCTGTTCGGGCGGCGAAGGCCGGACAGAGCCGCCATCTCGTCCGGCGCCAGCTCGAAGGCGAAGATGTCGAGGTTGTCCGCGATGTGCTTCGGCGTTCCCGATTTCGGGATCGCCACGACGCCCGGCTGCTGCACGTGCCAGCGCAGCACGATCTGCGAGGGGGTTTTTCCGTGCCGCTCGGCGACCCGCCGCACGGCTTCGTCCTCCAGCACGGCGCCGCGGCCGAGCGGGCAATAGGCGGTGAGCGCGAGCCCGTGCCGGCTGCAGGCCGCCATCACGGGGTCCTGGGCCAGATAGGGGTGGTATTCGACCTGGTTGGTGACCAGAGGCTCGGTCGCGCGGCGGACCGTCTCGTCCAGCATGGCGGCCGTGTAATTCGACACCCCGATATGCCGGGCGAGGCCGCTTCGCTTGGCGCCGCAGAGTGCGGCCGTGGAGCGCTCCAGCGGCACCGCCGCGTTCGGCCAGTGGATCAGAAGGAGGTCGACCTCCTGCAGGCCGAGCCGTTTCAGGCTGGCCTCGGCCGAGCGTTCGAGGTCGCCGGGCGCGATGTCGTCGAGCCAGACCTTGGTGGTGACGAAGATCGCGTCCCGGTCGACCCCGCTGGCCTTCAGCCCGGCCCCGACGGCCTCCTCGTTGCCGTACATCTTGGCCGTGTCGATGTGGCGGTAGCCGGCCGCGAGCGCGGCCTGAACGGCGTGCTCGCAACGCTCGCCCTCGAGCCGGAAAGTGCCAAGGCCGACGGCCGGGATGCTGGCGCCGTTGGCGTCGACCAGATGGGCTTGGGGCAAGAGGACCTCCCGCGAACCGCGCGTCGCACCGATGTCGAGCCGGGCAGGGCCCGTCAACCCGCGGCGGCGTCCCGCGGGCGGGGGCCCAAGACGCCCGGAGCGAGGCGGTTCCGCCCCCCGTCGCTCAGGAGAGCGGGATCGCCATGACGGCCTGAGCGCCCGGGCGCTGCCGCAGGCGCGCGAACCAGGCCTCCAGGTGGGCCAGGCGGGGGCGCTCGATGGGCAGCGCCAGCCAGCGCTTGACGTGGCACCCGACCGGAATGTCGGCCATGGAGAAGCTGTCGCCCGCGACGTAGGGCCGGTCGGCCAGGCGTGCATCCAGGATGTGAGCCGCGGCGGCGCTGGCCTCGGTCGAGCGGGCCACCACGCCGGCGTCGCGTTGCTCAGGCTGGGTGCGGACCAGTTGCCAGAACACGTCCCGCATGGCCGGGGTTGCGGCGGTGCATTGCCAGTCCATCCAGCGGTCGGCATCCGCGCGGACCCGCGGGTCGGCAGGCAGCAGCCCCGATGCGGGATGCTGCCCGGCGAGGTAGCGGACGATTGCGTTGGACTCCCACAGCGTGAAACCGTCCGCCTCCTCCAGCACGGGGATCAGGCCGTTCGGGTTCATGCGCCGGTATTCGGGCGTGTCGACGGTCCCAAAGGCGCCGCCGGCATCGACCCGGGCGTAGGGGACGCCGATCTCGTCCAGCGCCCAGACAACCTTTTGCACGTTCACGGAGCTGACGCGGCCCCACAGCTTGTAGGCGCTCATGCGCAGGCTCCTTCGCGGCCGTCGAGGAGGGCCTCGAGCGCGAGATCATACGACAGGGGGCCGAACCCGGCGATCACGCCCCGCGCAACGGGGGCGATGGTCGAGCGGTGCCGGAAGCTTTCCCGGGCATGCACGTTTGACAGGTGAACTTCGATCACGGTGGCGCCCGCGCCGGAGATGGCGTCCCGCAGAGCGATCGAGGTGTGCGTGTAGGCACCCGCGTTGAGGATCACGCCGGTGCCGTTGCGCCCGGCCTCGTGGATCCAGCCGACGAGGTCGCCCTCGTGGTTCGATTGGCGAAACTGGAGTTCGGCCCGGGACCCGGCCCGGGCCCGGAGCCGCTCTTCGATCCCGGCCAGCGTGACCGCGCCGTAGACGCCCGGCTCACGCGTCCCGAGAAGGTTCAGGTTGGGGCCGTTGATGACGAGGATTTGGACCAAGCTCGCGCCTCCCAGGCTCCGGCGCCGTTGCGCCGGATCTCCTCAGGGGAGGGCGGCGAGACCGGTGCCCGGGGTGTAGCTGAACGAGTAGGACACCCTCAAGCCGACCGTGAGCTGATCCGCGCTGCCGATCCGCTCGGTGATGGGGCTGCGGGCCGCGTCGCCGACGAGGCGGTCATAGCCAACGAAGCCCGTGGTGGCCCAGGTCTCGCTCCAGCGGTAGGTGACCGCGGCAAGCGCACCGACCGATGTCACGCCGCCATTCGGCCGGAACGGAACGACGCGCGGGTTGAACAAGGCGTCCGTCGGGGTCACGCCGAAATGGCGGAAATGCTGGCGGCTGTCGCTCAGCGCCATGCGGGGGCCGACCGAGGCCGTCCAGGGACCCATCTGGTTGATGAAATCGAGCGCGAGGTTGCCGGTCCAGCCGCTGTCATCCTGGAAGCCGTGCCGGATCTCGGCGCGCGCCCGGATGAAGGTGAGGGGCCAGTATTCCAGGAACAGGCCGGACTCGAGATCGTATTGCCGGTTCCGGATGCCGCGCAGAGCGCGGTCGTCGCGCTGGTTCCGGCCCGACTGGAAGCGGAACACAGGACCGAACCGGAAGGACGGCTCCTCCAGGAAGGAGATCGACGCGCCGTCATCGGGCGCCAAAAAGCGCCGCGGCTCGTCGGAGCGGCGGTAGTTCAGGGAGGGGAAGAAGACCCCAGTCGCCTTGTCTGATCCAAGATAGGAGGGCGCGGCCGTGCCGGTCACCGACAGCGTGACGACGTAAGTATCGCTCGTCCCGCGCGGCGGCGGCCGATAGCGCGTGAAGGAGGCCATCTCCTGCGCGCCCGCAGCAATCGGGCACGACAGAACAAGCGCCCCGATCAGCGCTGCTTTGCGAAACAACATCAACGAAATCCCCAAACCGCTGCTGCGATGCAGCGATTCACTCAATCCGGACCATACTGCTTCGCTGCTGACCGGCAACGCTTGTGCGCCCCGTCCACAGCCGTTCACCTGGACGTTGTGCTCTTCAGACATCAGTGCGGTGCGACCGCGTCAGCAATACGATTCCAGCGTGCCGCGCCGGCGGACGTCCAGAGTCGCGCAGTGGAAGGCGCCCCCGAAGGGGCCATAGGCGAGGAACGGGCACGGGATCGGGTCGAAGCCCCAATCCTTGAGCGCCTTGATCAGGGTCGGCTGCGACTGGTCGACCACGACCTTCTTGTCTGTCAGGGACAGGACATTGATGGAGGTCCAGGGCGAGCACATCGAGATCTTGGCCATCACCCCCTCCACGGGATCCGGGCGCGGCGCGACCAGGATGTCCCAGTGCTTCAGGGCCGGCGGAAGGTTGGCCACGTCGCAATAATCCGGGTTCACGAGAACCTTGCCGGGCGCGAGCGGCATGAAGGTCGAGTCGATATGCATCGGCTGCTTGCACAGGCTCGGGATCTCGTGGATCCGGAAGCCGTCACCCAGATGCCGGCGCAGCCATTCGACGCCGAACCGGTTGGTGACATTGGACACGGTGACGAACAGGTCGCGACCGCAGCGCACGAAGTCGGCCGCGTCGAACACCGGCTCCCACTCGTTGATGGTGTAGCGCATCTCCTCGCCCTTGGCCGGGATGCGGTAATCGTGCCGGTAGAGATCGTCGAGGAGCTGCGGCCGGGGCGCCGAGGTCCAGCGCGCGCCGGCCCGGAAATATTCCTTGAACAGGGAGCGGTAGGCGTCGCCCTCGAAATAGCGCGTGCGCCAGCACATCGGGCTCTCGATGATCTCGTCGCCAACGACGAGATATCCGTCCCGCGGACAGGCCGTGCAGAAGCCGCGCGAGGACCAGGCCGGGGTCGAGAACTTGGTCTTGAAATCGACGATGTCGGGACGCCGCACCTTCACGCCTTCGCCTTCCAGGATGGCGATGAAGGCGTCCAGGTCCTTTTGCGCGAGCTTGCGCATCCAGCTCGGGTAGCGGTAGCCGCCTACGAAGCGGTACAGCTTCGCCGCGAGCGGCGGCAGGTTGAACGTGACCGTGACGTGGTCGGACGGGATCGTGGCGCCTTCGAGCCGCCCGACGATCACCTCCTCCAAAGGATCCCACTCGTTCCAGGACATCACGGCCGGAGGCGTGCCGGGCAGGCCCGAGGCCTCGCGCGCCGGGCGGGGAGCCCCGTTCAGCGCGGCGGGACGGTCAGGCGCGTCGGTGGTCAGCATGGCGGTCTCTGTCTTGGTTCCTGTGCGGTCCGACGCCCGAGCTCCGGGTCGCGAGCCCCGGGGACGGCCTAGACAGGGATGGCCCAGCGCGGCCTGAGGGCGGAGCGCCGCACTCCAAAGAGCCGCGCGAGGCGGCCCGGCAGGGTCGCGACCTATACCAGAGGCCGTAACCAAGCCAACCGGTTCGGCCGGGGTGTGGCGACGATTCGCGCCTTCATGGTTTGCATTTGCGCTAAAGGACCCTCCCGTCAGGCAGACGCGGCCGCCGGCCGCTCGGGACAGAATGAAGCATTTCGCCCTTTTCGCATTCCTGGCCGGCGTCACGCTGTTCAGCCTCATCCTGGCCTGGTCCGGGCTCGACGACGTCGTCGCAGCCGCCGCCTCGGCCGGCTGGGCGACCCTCGTCGTGATTGCGGCCAGGGCTGGGGCGTTGGTCGCCGAAGGTGTCGCCTGGCGCATTCTGTTTCCACCCGGACAGACCCTCGGCACCGGCGTCTGCATCCTCCTCCGCTTCATCCGCGAGGCCGTGAACCAGCTTCTGCCCGTCGCGGCGGTGGGCGGGGACGTGGTCGGCGCGCGTCTCGCGACCTTCTGGCGCGCGGACGGGGCGCTCGCCGGCGCGACCATTTTCGCCGACGTCGCCGTGCAGGCCGCTACCCAGTTCCTGTTCGCGGCCGCCGGCCTTCTGCTTCTCTTCGTCCTGAAAGGGGACAGCGAGCTGGTCCGCTATGCGGCGTTTGGCCTCGCGCTCGCCGCAGCCGGGATCTCGGTGTTCCTGGCCCTGCAGCGCCGGCAGGGCTCGCGCTGGATCAATGCCGTGCTGCGCCGTCTCGGCGGTGGCCGGGACTGGTCCGCCACGGCCCTGGTCGAGCGCCTCTGGACCCGCCTCGGTGCGGTGTATGACCGGCCGCGCCGTGTGGCCGGCTGCGCTGCGATCCATTTGGCCGTCTGGGTGTTCGGCTCCGTGGAGGTTTATGTGGCGCTCTGGGCGATGGGCTACCCGGTGACGTTTGTTGAGGCGATCGTGATCGAGAGCCTGGGCCAGGCCGTGCGCGGCGCCGCCTTTGCCGTCCCGGGTGGGCTCGGCGTCCAGGAGGGCGGCTACGTGGCGCTGTGTGCGCTGTTCGGCATCCCGCCCGGCCCCGCCCTGGCGCTCTCGCTCGTGAAGCGCGTCGCGGACCTGACGCTCGGCCTGCCGTTCCTGGTCGCCTGGCAGGCATTGGAGGGTCGGCGGGCCCTGACGCGGCCGGCGCTGGCGGAGCGCGGGCCTTGAGCGCAGCCGAATGGATCTGGGCCCTGTTGATGGGAGCGGCTGGGCTCGGCACCGCCTACCTGCTCCTGTCGGTCGCCCTGGTGCGCCGCTTCGCGGCCGCCCGCGCCGCTGCCCCGTCGACGCCGCCGCCGGACGGAGTGCCGCCGGCCATCACCGTGCTGAAGCCGCTGCACGGGGTCGAGCCGGGCCTGCGGGAGAACCTGCTCACCTTGCTGCAGCAGGATTATCGCGGCCCGGTGCGCATCGTCTTCGGCGTCCAGAGCGGCGCGGACCCGGCCATCCGGGTGGTCGAGGCGCTCCGGCGCGCCCACCCCGCGCGGGACATCGCGCTGGTGGTCGATGCCCGACAGCACGGCTCGAACCGCAAGGTCTCCAACCTCATCAACATGGCGGCGCACATCGTCGGCGAGGTGGTGGTGCTGGCCGACAGCGACATCCGGGTTGGTCCGGACTACCTGTCGGGTCTGGTGGCCGAACTTGGCCGGCCGGGCGTCGGGGCGGTTACCTGCCTTTATCACGGCCTCGCCTCCCGCAGCCTCTGGTCGCGGCTCTCCGCCCTCGGCATCGACACGCATTTCCTGCCCGGCATCGTGACCGGGGTGGCGGTCGGGCTGGCGACGCCCTGCATGGGGTCCACCATCGCCCTCCCACGCGAGACGCTGGAGCGGATCGGGGGCCTGCAGGTCGTGGCGAACGCGCTGGCGGACGATTACGAACTCGGCGCCGCGGTGCGCCGGCTCGGGCTGTCCGTTGCGGTGCCGCCCTTCACGCTCGGCCATGTCTGCCCTGAGGACAACGCTGCGGAACTGATCCGCCGCGAGCTGCGCTGGCAGCGCACCATTCGGCAGATCGATCCGCTGGGCCATGCCGGATCCCTCGTGACCCACCCGCTTGCCTTCGCGCTGCCGGCCCTGGCCCTCGGGCCCGGACCCGCCGCCCTCGCCCTGGTGGTGGCCGCGGCGCTGAGCCGCCTCGCCCTCTGCCTTGCCGCAGAGAGGGCGTTCGGATTAAAGCCACATCCCTACTGGCTTATTCCGGCACGGGACCTCATGTCCCTGCTTGTGTTCGCGGCGAGCTTCTTCGGCCGCGGCGTCGACTGGCGCGGCCACCGCTTCGACGTCGCGCCCTCAGGCGCGCTGATCCCCACAACGAGGCCCGACCCTTCATGATGCGGACCCTCTTCCTCCAGGCTCCCTCCTACGAGGGCTTCGATGGCGGCGCCGGCTCGCGCTACCAGGCGCGCCGCGAGATCCAGTCCTTCTGGTATCCGACCTGGCTCGCCCAGCCGGCCGCGCTGGTCGAGAACTCCAAGCTGATCGATGCGCCGCCGCACAAGACGAGCCTTCAGGACGTGCTCGGCCACGTGCGCGACTACGACCTGGCGGTTCTGCACACCTCGACGCCGTCTTTCGAATCCGACGTGAAGGTGATCGAGGCCATGAAGGCCACGAACCCGAACCTCAAGGTCGGGCTCATCGGCGCCAAGGTGGCCGTGCAGTCTGACGAGAGCCTCAAGGAGGCCCCCGTGGTCGACTTCGTGGCCCGCAACGAGTTTGATTTCACGGTCAAGGACGTCGCCGACGGCGTTGCCTGGGGCAACATCAAGGGCCTGTCCTATCGCAACAGCGAAGGGGTCATCGTGCACAACGAAGACCGCGCGGTCATGCACGACATGGACTCGCTGCCCTTCGTCACGCCGGTCTACAAGCGTGACCTGAAGATGGAGAACTACTTCATCGGCTATCTCAAGCACCCCTACATCTCGTTCTACACGGGCCGGGGCTGCAAGAGCCGGTGCACGTTCTGCCTCTGGCCGCAGACCGTCGGCGGCCACCGCTACCGGACCCGCTCCGTCGGGCACGTCATCGAGGAGGTGAAGTACATCCTCCAGGCGTTCCCGCAGATGAAGGAGCTGATGTTCGACGACGACACCTTCACGGACGACCTTCCGCGCGCGGAGGCGATCGCGAAGGAGCTCGGCAAGCTCGGCGTCACCTGGTCCTGCAACGCCAAGGCGAACGTCCCGCGCGACACCCTCAAGGTGCTCAAGGACAACGGCCTGCGCCTGCTGCTCGTCGGCTACGAGAGCGGCAACCAGCAGATCCTGCACAACATCAAGAAGGGCATGCGGGTCGAGGTGGCCGAGCGGTTCACCAAGGATTGCCACGAGCTCGGGGTCCAGATCCACGGCACCTTCATTCTCGGCCTGCCCGGCGAGACCAAGGACACCATCCGGGAGACCATCGAGTTCGCGACGCGCATCAACCCGCACACCATCCAGGTGTCGCTCGCGGCGCCCTATCCGGGCACCTTCCTGTACAAGCAGGCCCTGGAGAACGGCTGGCTGGACCTGAAAAACGCCGAGCTCATCAACGCAAACGGCATCCAGATCGCTCCGCTGCACTATGAACATCTGTCGCACACGGAGATCTTCACCTCCGTCGAGGATTTCTACCGGAAATTCTACTTCCGCATCCCGAAGATCGCCTCCATCGTCGGCGAAATGGTCACCCAGCCGGACATGATGAAGCGCCGGTTGCGCGAGGGCATCGAGTTCTTCCGCTTCCTCAAGGAGCGCCGGGGCACCGCGCAGGCCGCTTGACACCGGCGCAGGCGGCTTGACCCGCCGCCGTGTCTCCCGCGGTCCGGTCCGGCCGCGCTTGCCGGCCGTGGAACGCGGCGTGGCGAGCCGTCCGTTCGCGGCGGCCTGAAGGCAGGTGAGCGGGTCTGCTCCCCGCGCTGATCGGTTGACCATGGATCCGGCCCGGGCGTCCCTTGTGGTCACCGCCGACGATTTCGGCCTCTCGCGGGAGGTGAACGAGGCCGTCGAGATCGGGCATCGGCGCGGCATTCTGACCGCAGCTAGCCTGATGGTGGCCGAGCCGTGGTGCGTCGACGCCGTGCTGCGGGCGCGCCGGCTACCGGGCCTCGCGGTCGGGCTGCACCTGACATTGGTCGAGGGGAGGGCGGTGCTGCCCCGTTCCGAAATCCCGGACCTCGTCGGGCCGGACGGCCGGCTTCGCCAGGACCTTGCCCGCTACGGCGCGGACATCTTCTTCCGCCCCGGCGTGAAGCGGCAGGTCGCGGCCGAGATCCGCGCGCAATTCCAGGCCTTCCGCCGCACCGGGCTCGCCCTGGATCACGTCAACGCGCACAAGCATTATCACCTCCACCCGACCGTCGCCGGCCTCGTCCTGCGGATCGGGCGGGAGTTCGGCATGACGTCGCTGAGGGTCCCGGTCGAGCCCGCCGCCGTGCTGGCTCAGGTCGAGCCGACGCGGCGGGGGCTGGAGGCCCGGCTGGCGGGACCCTACGCCGCGCTTCTGCGCGGGCGGGCCCGGCGGGCCGGGCTCACGGTTGCCGACCAGGTGTTCGGGCTCGCCTGGTCCGGCGCGGTCGATCCTGGCCGCATGGCCGGGCTGCTGAGAGCGCTGGCGCCGGGCCGCACCGAGATCTACCTGCACCCGGCGACGGCGGGCGGGTTCGACGGGGCGGCGCCGGGCTATCGGTATGCGGACGAGCTGGCGGCGCTCGTCCTCCCGGCGAGCCGCGCCGCGCTCGCCGAAAGCGGCGCGGCGGTGTCCAGCTATTCGTCCTGGGCCGGGACGGGCGCAATCTCGTGAACGGCGAAACCGCTTCATGAGGTCGCATCGCCTCGCGCAAGGACGCGCCTCATGTGAGAGTGGCGCGAGCGGCGAAGATTCGCCGCAGCTCCTGATTCCGGCTACGGCGTCCGCCGACCCGTCGCCGATGCGCGGAAAGGCGCTTTTACAACGTGTCCTCAAGCATTAAGGGTGACGGCGAGCTCATCCTCGACGATCGACGTCGGAGGGTCCATAATACCTATCGGACGGGATCCGGTCCGTCGGAAAGCTCCTCGGCCGCGGCCGCAGAGCTCCGTCTCGGTGACAAGGGTACGGCGATGAAGGTTGTGCTCGCGCAGCCGCGAGGGTTTTGTGCCGGGGTGGTGCGGGCGATCGACATTGTCGAACGCGCGCTCGCCAAATACGGCGCGCCCATCTATGTGCGCCATGAGATCGTCCACAATCGGCATGTGGTCGAGACGCTGAAGGCCAAGGGCGCCGTCTTCGTCAAGGAGCTCTCGGAGGTGCCGGCTGGCGCCGTGACCGTGTTCTCCGCCCACGGGGTCGCCCGCTCTGTCCAGGACGACGCGAAACTGCGCAGCCTTCCCGTGCTGGACGCCACCTGTCCGCTTGTGACCAAGGTGCACAACCAGGGTCGTCGTTACGTGACGCAGGGCCGCACCCTGGTCCTCGTCGGCCATGCCGGCCATCCCGAGGTCGTGGGCACGCTCGGCCAGATCGATGGCGAGGTTCACCTCGTTCAGACTGCGGCCGATGTCGAGACGCTGCCGCTCGCGCTGGATACGCCCATCGCCTACATCACGCAGACCACGCTGTCGGTGGACGACACCAAGTCGATCATCGAGGCCCTGAAGGCCCGCTTCTCGGACGTGATCGGGCCCGATACCCGCGACATCTGCTACGCAACTCAGAACCGCCAGGCGGCGGTTCGGCAACTTACTGGGCTTGTCGACGTTCTCTTGGTCGTCGGGGCCCGCAACTCGTCCAATTCCAACCGGTTGCGGGATGTCGGCGAGGAGGCGGGCGTGCCCTCGTATCTCGTGGCTGACGGCAGTGAAGTGGATCCGGCCTGGCTGGTCGGCGCCAAGACGATCGGATTGACAGCCGGGGCCTCGGCCCCGGAGGTTCTGGTGGATTCCGTCATCGACGCGCTGCGGCGCATCGGTCCGGTGGAGGTTTCCATCCTCGACGGCACGGAGGAGAACATCACGTTCAACCTCCCGTTCGAGCTCCGCACTTTCGAGCCGGCCGCCGCGGCTCGGACCGCTGCCGCCTGACGCGGCGGCTCATCAGAAGAGGCGTTTCGTGGGTATTCCTCTCCGGCAGGTCGTCGACGTCGGCGCCTATGTGGTCAAGCAGCACCTTCAGGGCAAAAAGCGCTACCCGCTCGTCCTGATGCTGGAGCCTCTGTTCCGCTGCAACCTCGCTTGCGCGGGCTGCGGCAAGATCGACTATCCGGACGAGATCCTGAACCGGCGCATCTCCGTCGAGGACGCGCTCGGCGCCGTCGACGAATGCGGCGCGCCGGTGATCGTGATGGCCGGCGGCGAGCCGTTGATCCACAAGGACCTGCCCAAGATCGTCGAGGGCATCATCGCACGGCGGAAATACGCGATCGTCTGCACCAACGCCTTGCTGCTCGAGAAGAAGATCGACCAGTACAAGCCCTCGCCCTATTTCACCTGGTCGATCCATCTCGATGGCGACACCGAGATGCACGACAAGTCCGTCTGCAAGGCGGGCGTCTATGAAAAGGCCACCGCGGCGCTGAAGCTCGCCAAGGAAAAGGGCTTCCGGGTCACGATCAACTGCACCTTCTTCAACGATTCCGATCCGGAGCGGGTGGCGAACTTCTTCGACATGGTGACGGCCATGGGCGTGGACGGCATCACCGTGTCCCCCGGCTACGCGTATGAGCGGGCGCCCGATCAGAAGCACTTCCTGAATCGGCGCACCACCAAGGAGCTGTTCCGGGGCGTGTTCCGACGCGGTGCGGAGCGGGCCAAGAAGGGCGGCACGCGCTGGGCCTTCAACCAATCCACCATGTTTCTGGACTTCCTGGCCGGCAACCAGAGCTACAAGTGCACCCCCTGGGGCAATCCCACCCGGACCGTGTTCGGCTGGCAGAAGCCCTGCTACCTCCTCGGCGAAGGCTACGCGAAGACCTTCAAGGAGCTGATGGAGGACACGAACTGGGACAATTACGGCGTCGGTAATTACGAGAAATGCGCCGACTGCATGGTCCATTCCGGCTTCGAGGCCTCGGCCGTGAAGGACACCATTCGGCGGCCCTGGCAGGCCGCCAAGGTGGCCCTGTTCGGGATCGAGACCGAACGGGCGATGGCGCCCGACATCGACCTCTCGAAGCAGCGCCCGGCCGAATACGTCTTCTCGCGTAACGTGCAGCAGAAGCTGTCAGAGCTGAAGTCCGAGGTTCGGCCCGAGAAGGCCGCCAACGCGGCGTAGCGTTCGGAACGCGCGGCCCGCATCGCGAGCGGTGCGGATCAGGCCCGGGATCTGGCCCGGGTCGCGGCCGATCCCGGCCAGGACCCGCAGCACGTCGACGGAGCCGTCCGGCCGCATGGCCTGGCCGGCGACCTCCGGCAGAGTGTGATCGACCGAATCCGAGATGACCCGCAGCACGGCGAAGGGCAGGCCGTGCGCGGCTGCATAGGCCGCAGCGACGTGGGATTCCATGTCCAAGGCCGCGGCGCCGCTGCGCTCGGCGAGACGCCGCTTGTCGGCGGCGGCGAGGACGGGCCGATCCGAGCCGATCAGCAGCCCTGCCACGCGCGGAGGGAGCTCGGCCGCGAGCCGGGCCCGCCATTGCTCGATGATGGCCGGGGAGACGGCCCGCTCGGGCCCGCCCTCGCAGCCCACCCGGTCGGGGCAGACGAGATCACCCGCCTCCAGATGCGGTGCGAGGGCACCGGCCATCCCAAAGCTTACCACGCCGCACAGCGTGTCCGGCCGAAGGGCCGCGAGCCGCTCGTCGAGCCCGCTCCGGCTGCCCCCGCCCACGACGGGCCGGAGGCCGGATCCGCGCAGGACGGCCGCCTCGCGATTCAGCCCGCAGACGAGGAGAAGCTGCCGCACGGGCCTGCCTCCAGGGCCGGAGGCGCGCCGTTCAAATGCCCCAGGGCACCCGCTGGGTGTTGGAGCGCTTGAGGTTGCGGTAGCGCGCCATGGCCCAGAGCGGGAAGTATTTCGGGTAGCCGTGGTAGCGCAGGTAGAAGACCCGCGGGAAACCGCCGCCCGTATAGGAATCCTGTGGCCACAGGCCGTCCTCCGCCTGGGTTTCGGCGAGATAGCGGATGCCGCGCTCGACGGCCTCCGTCTCGACGGCGCCGGCCGCCATCAGCCCGAGCAGGGCCCAGGCCGTTTGCGACGGCGTCGAGGGTGCCGCCACGTAGCCGTCGTAATCGAGCCGGTAGCTGTCGCAATCCTCGCCCCAGCCACCATCCGGATTCTGCACGGAGCACAACCACTCGACCGCGCGCTGGACCACGGGACCGTCCAGGTCGGCCCCGGCTGCGTTGAGGGCGCAGAGCGCCGACCAGGTGCCGTAGACGTAGTTCACGCCCCAGCGTCCGAACCAACTGCCATCCGGCAGCTGGTCGCGCTCGAGATAGGCGAGGGCTGCCTTCATGCGGGGGCTGTCGGAGGGCTCCCCAAGCTGCGCCAGCATGCCGATGCAGCGGGCCGACACGTCCACCGTCGGCGGGTCGAGCAGCGCGCCGTGATCGGCGAACGGGATGTTGTTGAGATAATCGTAGGTGTTGTCGGCGTCGAAGGCGCCCCAGCCGCCGTTCCGGCTCTGCATGCCCTCGATCCATTCCCGGGCGCGCGCCACGGGCTCGTCGAAGGCCGCCGCGTCACCCGCGAGCTTCGGCCGCAGCCGGTCCATAGCCAGCACCACGGCGGCGGTGTCGTCGGTGTCGGGGTAATGGGCGTTGTTGTACTGGAAGGCCCATCCGCCGGGACGCAGGCCCGGGCGCTCGTCGACCCAATCGCCTTTGACGTCGAGGATCTGGCGCGGCTTCAGCCAGCGCATGGCCTCCACCACGGCCTGCTCCGCCTGCACATCCCCGGTCTCGAGGAGCGCATGTGCGGCCAGCGCCGTATCCCAAACCGGCGAGACGCAGGGCTGAAGATAAGCCTTCTCCTCGTCGACCACGAGCAGCTTCTCGATCGCGCCCCGGGCGGTGGCGCGGTCCGGATGGCTCTCCTCGTAGCCGAGAGCGTCGAACATCATCACGGAATTGGCCATGGCCGGGTAGATGCCCCCGAGCCCGTCCTCGCCGTTCAGGCGCTCACGCGTGAATTCGACGGCCCGCTCGATCGCCCGGGCCCGGAGCTTGGTCGGCCAATGCGGGTCCACCTGCTTCAGCAGGACATCGAGGCTCTTGAAGAGGGCCGCCCAGCCGCGTTTCACATGGGTCTTGGCCTTGCGCCGGCCCGAGCCCGGCGCTGCGAACAGCTCCTGCACGCCGATGGCGCGCGGGTTCCGGGCCTTCGGCTTGATCGCCATCACGACCAGCAACGGCGCGAGCACCGTCCTGGCCCAGTAGGACATCTTGCCAAGGTGGATCGGGAACCAGCGCGGCAGGAGGATCATCTCCACCGGCATGGAGGGCGTGGCGTTCCAGGACATCTCGCCGAACAGGGCGAGCTGGATCCGAGTGAACACGTTGGCGGTGCCCGCCCCGCCATGGGCCAGAATGGCCTCGCGCGCCTTTGCCATATGCGGCGCCGCCGGATCGTCCCCGATCATCTTCAGGGCGAAGTAGGCTTTCACGGAGGCGGAGACGTCGAACGCCCCGCCGTGGAAGAGCGGCCAGCCGCCATGCTCGCCCTGAATGGACCGCAGATAGCGCCCCATCTTGGCCTCGAGCTCGAGGTTGTCGGGCTCGCCGAGGAAATGGCGCAGGAGGATGTATTCGGCCGGGATCGTGGCGTCGGCTTCCAGCTCGAAACACCAATGGCCGTCGTCGTGCTGATTGCCCAGCAGCGCTGCCGTGGCCGAGCTGATGGCCGAGTCGAGAGCCACCGGGGAGGGCGCGGCGCCCGGATCGTGCCGGATAGGAGCGACGAAATTCACGGTGAAGCCTTTGACACAGAACTCGAACTGCGGCTAACGCCGCTCTGCAACACACTGTTCGCCGCCTCGCCGGATCGTATCGCGCCTTCGATGGTCGCCGGCAAGCCCGTCGCAGTCCAGTCGCCTGCGAGAACCAGATTACGGTAAGCAGTGGCGGGGGCGGGCCGGCGTCCGGCCTCGGCCGGTGTGGCCGCAAAGGTGGCCCGTTTCTCCTTGACGACCTGCCAGGGCGGCATCGGTTCGGCCGGGAGGCCCGTAACTGTTGCGACCTC
Source organism: Enterovirga sp. (assembly GCF_028290205.1). Lineage (GTDB taxonomy): Bacteria > Pseudomonadota > Alphaproteobacteria > Rhizobiales > Beijerinckiaceae > Enterovirga. The sequence continues at coordinate 22,411 of NZ_JAQGKF010000137.1, forward strand.
CTGCCAGATCCGCCGCGCCAGCTCGTCGCGGGGCTCGTCAAACCAGCGGTCGCCGTCGCTGACCGTTACGGAAAGACGGTCCGGATAGGCGAACAGCCATTCTGACAGGCCGCCGACCACCCCGAGCAGCAGCGGCTGCCCGGGCGGGGGGGCGATCCGGAAATGCGCGTTCAGGATGCCGCGGTGGGCTTCCGGCACGGCGAGGCCCGGCACGAGGCCCGCCGCGACCGGGCCAGGGACGGCCAGAACGACGGCGTCACCCGGGCCGATCTCGGTCACGCCGTCCGCAAAGGCGAGCTCGGAGACCCGCCCCTCCGTGGCCTGGATGCCGCGGAGGCGCGTGCCGAACCGGATCTCAGCCCCGCGCCCCGTCAGATAGGCGAGGGCGGGATCGACGAAGGCGGCTGAAAGGCCCCCTGTCGCGACCAGGGGGTGGCAGGCGCGGCCGCCGGCCCCGAGCGTTTCGCGCAGGACCGGAGCCGCGAGGCCCGCGGCCGAGATCCTGGGATCGGTGTTGAGGGCGGCGAGGAGGACGGGGTGCCAGAGCCGCTCCCACAGCGGGCCCTCGCAGCGCATCACCTCTCCGATCGTCCGCTCGGGGCGGGAGCGCAGGATCGCGAGGGGCGCCAGGTAGTCGCGGGCCGAGGTTCCGGGCACGCGGCGCGACGGCACGAAGATCCACCAGGGCAGCCGGCCCTCGTTCGGCCGCAGCCGCCAGCGCTCGCCGGTGCCGAGATCGGCGAAATCGAAGGTTGCCTCGCCCGGTCCCTCCAGCGCGCCCCGCCCGCCGACCAGATCCAGGTAGCTCATGGCCGAGCGGTTGCCGGACAGGAGCAGGTGGTTGCCGTTGTCGATGACCAGGTCGAGCGTGCTGTCGTGGTAGGACCGGCAGCGGCCCCCGGCCGCCTTGGCGGCCTCGTGCAGCACCACCGTCTCGCCGCGCTCGGCCAGCCGCACGGCCGCGCTCAGGCCGGCGAGTCCGGCGCCGACGACGTGAACCGTGCGGGCGCTCACGCGAAGGCGTGCCGAAGAAGAGCCAGCACGAGAGGGAGCTTGGCCGTGCGGACGCGGCTGCGGGGCGGGGCGAAGCCACGCCGCTCGAGCCGGTCGAGCACCGAGCGGTAGGCCGCCTCCATGAGGCGCGGGGCCCGCACGGCCCCCCGCGGCTGGCCCCGCATCACCCGGTCGGCCTCGCTGTAATGCTCCCGTGCCCGGGCGATCACCTCCTGGCAGGCAGCCTCGAGCCCCGGATGGGCCAGGACGGCCGCCGGGGAGAGATCCTTCATCCCGGCTCGCTGCAGCGCCTCCGCCGGCAGGTAGAGCCGGCCGATGGCCGCGTCCTCGTCGAGGTCGCGCAGGATGTTGGTGAGCTGCAGGGCCCGGCCGAGGTGATGGGCGAGTTCGTCGGCGTCCCGGTCCTTCAGCCCGAAGACCCGGCCCGACAAACGCCCGACCGAACTCGCGACGCGGTCGCAATAGAGGTCGAGCGTTTCCCAATCCGGGGCCTGGATGTCCGCCTGGGCGTCCATCTCCATGCCGTCGATCATGTCCAGGAAGCCGTCGCGGCCGAGCCGGAACGTCCGAACATGCGGGGCCAGCGCGGCCGTGGTCGGCCTCGCCTCCCCCCGATAGAGCGCTTCGATGTCGTCCCGCCAGCGGGCGAGTTGCTCCCGGCGCGCGGGCCGCGGCCCACCGTCGTCGGCGATGTCGTCCACCGCCCGGCAGAAGGCGTAGATCGCGTACATGGCGTCGCGCTTCGCCTTCGGCAGGATGCGCATGCCCAGATAGAACGAGGAGCCGGAGGCCGGCAGGGCCGGCGCGGCATCCGCAGCCGCCGCTTGGGTCACGCCGTGGCTCCAGCCCGGATCGCGCCCGTGCCCGGCCGCCGCTGCCACAGCGCTCGCAGGATCCCGGCTCCGGCCGAGCGCAGCGCCTCGGCCTTGGTCGCGTGCACGCGCTCCGACAGCGGGTCCCGCCGCCGCAGGGTGGCGACGAGCGCTTCGGCCAGCGCCTGGATCACGCTCACCTCGAGCCCGAGGCGGAGGTCGCGAACCTGGCCCGGAAAGACCGCGCTGGCACGCAGCAGCCCGGCCGCCCCCTCGTTCAGCTCGCGGATGGCCGCCAGGAGCCCGGGCGTGGCGCGCGGCCGGGAGAGGTCGGCCACGGTGGCGCCGTGGCGGCTCAGCGCATCCTCGGTGAGGTAGACGCGGTCGAGTTCGCGGGCGTCCTTGCCGCAATCCTGCAGGTGGTTGATCACCTGGAGCGCCGCGCAGAGTGGATCGGAGGCCGCCCAGGTGGCGCGGCTCTCGCCATGGACGTCCAGCACGAAGCGGCCGACCGGCATGGCGGAGAGCGCGCAATAGCCCATCAGCTCGTCCCAGCTGCGGTAGCGGTTCTTGCGGGAATCCAGCCGGAACGCCTCCAGGAGATCCTGCGCGTGGGTGGCCGGCAGGCCGCGCTCGGCGAGCGCCAGCCGCAGCGGCTCCGCCTCGGGATCGGGCGGGGCGCGGCCGAGGAGAGCGGCTTCCAGCCCATCCAGCAGCCGCAGCTTCGCGTCCGCCGGCATGGTCGGGTGGTCGGACACGTCGTCGGCGGCCCGCACGAAGCGGTAGAAGGCCAGGATCGGCCCGCGGTGGCGGGCGCTGACGAGCCGGGCGACCGGGAAATTCTCGTCCGTGTGCCCCTTCCCGGACCTCGCCGCGGTGGCTGTGGTGGTCATCGGAGGGTGCCTGCGGCCTGGAACCAGGCGATCGCGTCAGCCAGCCCCTGCCGGTAAGGCCGTGACGTGTAGCCGATCTCCCGGCGTGCTTTCGCGTCGTCGAAGAACATGCGGTACTTGGCCATGCGCAGCGCGTCCCGGGTGACGAAGGGCTCCCGGCCGGTGAGGTGGGCCACCGCTTCGGCGCCGAGCGCGAGCGGCCAGATCGCTTGCCGGGGCAGCCGGACGGTGGGTGCGCGCCGCCCGACCAACTCGGCGATGTCGGCCAGCATGCGGGACAGGAGAACGTTTTCGCCGCCCAGGATGTAGCGCTCGCCGATGCGGCCATGCCGCAGCGCCGCCAGGTGCCCGGCCGCCACGTCGTCGACATGGACCAGGTTGAGTCCGGTATCGACAAAGGCCGGCATGCGGCCGCGGGCCGCCTCGACGATGATGCGACCGGTCGGCGTCGGCTTGACGTCCCGTGGGCCGATCGGCGTCGACGGATTGACGATCACGGCCGGCAAATTCTCGTCCCGGATCATGGCCTCGACCATGCGCTCGGCCAGGACCTTCGAGCGCTTGTAGAGCCCGATCGCCGTCTCGGGCGTGAGCGGGCGGGTCTCGTCATGGCCAGGCGTCAAGGTCGCGACGCTGGACGTGTAGACCACCCGCTCCAGGCCCGCGGCCAGGGCCTCGCGCATCAGGTTGCGGGTGCCCGCGACATTTGTCTCGACCAGTTCCTCCGGGCGGCGCGACCAGAGCCGGTAATCGGCCGCGACATGGACCAGGTGGCGCACGCCCTGGAGCGCCGGCTTGAGGGAGGCCGCGTCGCGCAGGTCGCCGGTTGCGACCTCATCCTCGGGGTGGAGATTTGTGCGCGGACTCGAAGGCCGCACCAGCGTACGGACGCGGTAGCCCGCCTCACGAAACGTGTTCGCGACCGCCGAGCCGACAAAGCCCGACGCGCCCGTTACCAGGACCGTGGTGCCGCGTTCCGCGGTGGCCTCGCCCATGCCACGTGGGGTTCCCGTCAGGCCCTGGCCTTGAGCTGACCGGCGTTGCGGCCCAGGATCTCGAAGACGCGGGTCACGATCGCGGCCGAGTCGAGCTGGGCCTGCGCGTACATCCGCTCAGGCTTGTCGTGGTCGAGATAGACGTCCGGCAGCACGAGCGAGCGCACCTTGAGCCCTCGGTCGAGGATGCCGCGTTCGGCCAGAAGCTGCAGCACGAAGGATCCGAAGCCGCCGATCGAGCCCTCCTCGATCGTCAGCAGAACCTCGTGCTCGCGCGCCAGACGCAGGATCAGCGCCTCGTCGAGCGGCTTGGCGAAGCGGGCGTCGGCCACCGTGGTGGACAGGCCGCGCGCCTCGAGATCCTCGGCCGCCTTCAGGGCCTCGCCGAGACGGGTCCCCAGGGACAGGAGGGCGACGCGCGTGCCTTCGCGGACGACCCGGCCTTCGCCGATCCGCAGGATGCGGCCCCGCTCCGGCATCTCGACCCCGATGCCTTCGCCGCGCGGGAACCTGAAAGCGATCGGGCCCGTGTCATAGGCCGCCGAGGTCGCAACCATGTGGGCGAGTTCGGCTTCGTCGGCCGCCGCCATGATCACCATGTTGGGCAGGCAGCCCAGATAGGCGACGTCGAAGGATCCGGCATGGGTGGCGCCGTCCGCGCCGACCAGCCCGGCCCGGTCCAGGGCGAAACGAACGGGAAGGTTCTGCAGCGCCACATCATGCACGACCTGGTCATAGGCGCGCTGCAGGAAGGTCGAGTAGATCGCGCAGAAGGGCTTGTAGCCCTCGGTCGCCATGCCGGCCGCGAAGGTGACCGCATGTTGTTCCGCGATGCCCACATCGAAGGTGCGGCTCGGGAATTCCTTGGCGAAGAGATCCAGTCCGGTGCCGGACGGCATGGCCGCCGTGATCGCCACGATGCGGCTGTCGGCGCGGGCCTCCTTGGCCAGGTTCTCGGCAAACACCTTGGTGTAGGCGGGGGCGTTGGCCTTGGCCTTCGCCTGGGTGCCGGTGATCACATCGAAGGGCACGACGCCGTGGTACTTGTCGGCCGAGGCCTCGGCCGGGCCGTAGCCCTTGCCCTTCTGGGTCACGACATGGACCAGGATGGGCCCGCTCGTGGCGTCCCGCACGTTCTTGAGCACGGGGAGCAGGTGGTCGAGATTGTGCCCGTCGATCGGGCCCACGTAGTAGAAGCCGAGTTCCTCGAACAGGGTGCCGCCGGTGACAAACCCGCGCGCGTATTCCTCGGCTTTCAGCGCCTTGTCGTGCAGAAATTTGGGCAGCTTCTCGGCCAGGTGCTTCGCCACCTCGCGCAGGGACCGGTAGGTCTTGCCCGAGACGAGCCGCGCCAGATACGCCGACATGGCGCCGGTCGGCGGCGCGATGGACATGTCGTTGTCGTTGAGGATGACGATGAGCCGGCTCTTCAGGTGCCCGGCGTTGTTCATGGCCTCATAGGCCATGCCGGCCGACATGGCGCCGTCGCCGATCACCGCGATGACGTTGTTGGTGCCGCCTTCGAGATCGCGCGCCACGGCCATGCCGAGGCCGGCCGAAATGGAGGTGGAGGAATGGGCCGCCCCGAACGGGTCGTATTCGCTCTCGGACCGCTTGGTGAAGCCGGACAGGCCGCCGCCCGTGCGCAGCGTGCGGATGCGTGAGCGCCGCCCCGTCAAGATCTTATGCGGGTAGGCCTGATGCCCGACGTCCCAAATGATGCGGTCGCGCGGGGTGTCGAATACGTAGTGCAATGCAGCCGTGAGCTCGACGACCCCGAGGCCCGCTCCGAGATGACCGCCCGTGACGGACACGGCGTCGATGGTCTCGGCCCGCAACTCGTCGGCCAGGGTAGCGAGCTGATCCTCCGACAACCGTCGGAGGTCTTCGGGAGTGTCGATCGTGTCGAGGAGCGGAGTCGAAACGGGCAACGCGGAGCTCGCCATTATTTGATCTCGTTCCGGTCTCTCCTGCACGGTTTTCGCCGAAAAGAGAACCGAAAACAGCAGAGTAGGGTTTTGACGCCGCCTTTAGCTGCGCCTCGACGCCACGAAGGCCGCGGTCTGCCTGAGGACGTCCGCTTGCGAACCGTATCGGGCGAGCGACCCCTGGGCTTCGTCGACGAGCTTTGACAAGCGCAAGCGGGCCGTTTCGATCCCGAGAAGAGACACGAGGGTCGCTTTGCCGCGGGCCGCGTCCTTGCCCGTGGCCTTGCCAACGAGATCGGCCTCACCCTCCGCGTCCAGCAGGTCGTCGGCAATCTGGAAAGCCTGGCCCACGAGCCTGCCGTAGCGGGAGAGGGCCTGCCGATCTTCCTCTCCGGCGCGGCCGACGATGGCGCCCATGTCCAGGCAGGCACCCAGGATGGCGCCCGTCTTCATGGCCTGCAGCCGCAGCGTGTCCGCCTCGCCGCCGGCGAGGGGCCGTCCATCGGCCGCAAACCGGCCCTCCGCCTCCAGGTCCAACATCTGGCCGCCCGCCATGCCGCCGATGCCGGACGACCGCGCAAGCGTGAAGGTCAGGTCGATGCGGATTTGCGCGTCGGCATCGGTGGCCGGGTCGGCCAGCGTGTCAAAGGCGAGCGTGACGAGGGCGTCGCCGGCCAGGATCGCGGTGGCTTCGTCGAAGGCCCGGTGAAGCGTGGGCTTGCCGCGGCGCAGTTCGTCGTCGTCCATGGCCGGCAGGTCGTCATGGACCAGGCTGTAGCCGTGTACGAGCTCCACCGCGGCAGCGGCCCGCAAGACGCCGTCGTCCTCGCGCCCGAACAGGCGCGCGGCCTCCACCACCAGATGCGGGCGGAGGCGCTTGCCGCCGCCCAGCATGGCGTAGCGCATGGCCTCGACCAGCCGGGCCGGCCGCAGGATCTCGCCCGGCAGCGGGTCGGGGGCGAGAAGGCGGTCGAGAAGTGCCTCGACGGACACGGCCGTACGGTCGAGGCGGGCGCGGAACTCGTCTAGGCTCACGAAGGACAACCCTGCGGCGGAACCTGCGGCTTTGCCGATCCGGCCGGGCAGGTCAACTCTGCGGCGGCCGTTGCGGCCCTCCGGCGGCCGCGGTTCGTGGGCAGACAGAGCCGAGCGGTCGCGCAGACTTGATCGTGGGCGTCCCATGGCGGACGGCCCCCGGCGGCTCGGGCGCGTCCTCGCGGGGCCGGGACGATCAGCGGCGCGCGGGCAGGCGCGGCGGCTGGGCGTTCGGATCGGCGGGGCACCGATAGGTGAATTCGCGGTGGCGGCCGGTGAGGTCCCGCTCGTCGGTGATGACGCAGAGGGGGCGGTTGGTCTTCTCCTGGAAGAACAGCCGCGCGACCTGGCGCTGGCGGTCCGCCCGGGGCGTGCCCTCCAGGCAGCCGCCGAGCGTCTCGCTGAGCACGTTGGTGGTCACGATCAGCGTGCGGAGATCGGGCCGGTCGAACACCTCGTAGGTGTCGCGGCAGCGGAGCGTCACCGGGACGCCCGTGGTCATGCCGTAGCGGTCGATCGTGTAGGTGGCCGTGTTCATGACACAGCCGCCGAGCCCGGCCAGAATTCCGGCCGCCAGGGCGAGCCGCAAGGGGCGCACGCCTGCTGGGCGCTTCCGTGAGGTCGATGGCGTCGGGCTGGACATGCCCCGCCATACGCCATCCGGGCGACCCTGTCCGCGGCGTTTTCGCATCAGGCGTCGGGGGAAAGCGCGGACAGCGCCGCCTCGCTCAGCCGGAGCAGGTCCGCGGGGTCGAACGGCCCCGCCAGGATCAGGCGCGCGTCCTTCCAGGACAGGCCGCCGGGGAAGGCCCGTTCGAGGCCGGCGAGTTCGCCCGCTGCGGGCGGCGCCTCCTTGAAGGTGAGCGCGACGGCCTGCGGCCCGGCATCGATGCGGGCCACCCCCGCCCTGCGGCAGAGGCGGCGCAGCCGACCCAGCGCGAGTGCCGTCTCGACCGCGTCCGGCCGCGGCCCGAACCGGTCCTCGATCTCCTCCGCGAGCCGGTCCTCGTCGGCCAGGTCGCGGGCCCGGGCGATCCGGGCATAGAGGTTCAGCCGCATCTCCGGCTCCGGCACATAGCTGTCCGGGATGAGGCCGCTGGCCCCGATATTCAGCTCGGGGCTCCAATCCTCGGCGGGCGCCGTACCTTGAGCGGCGAGCAGCGCCCGTTCCAGCAGCCGTCGGTACAGGCCGGCGCCGATCAGCTTGACGTGCCCGGTCTGGGTGTCGCCCAGAAGATCGCCGCCGCCGCGGGTGTCGAGGTCCTCCGCGCTGATGGCGAAGCCGGCGCCGAGCCGGTCGAGCGCCGCCAGACGGTCCAGGCGCCGCGCCGTCTCCGGCGGGAGCTGCTGCTCCGGGTCGGTCAGGAGATAGGTCGTGCCCCGAACGCGACCGCGACCGACCCGCCCTCTGAGCTGGTGCAGTTGCGACAGCCCAAAGCGGTCGGCCCGCCAAATCAGGATCGTGTTGGCCCGCGGAACGTCGAGCCCGCTCTCGATGATGTTGGTCGCCAGCAGCACGTCGCCCTCGCCATCGGCAAAGGCCACCATGGTTTCGTCGATCTCGGCCGGCTTGAGCTGCCCGTGCGCGACCCGGACCTGCAGCTCCGGGACGAGCCGCGCGAGGCGCTCCGCCATGGGCGCGATGTCCTCGATCCGGGGGCAGACGACGAAGCTCTGCCCGCCGCGTCGCATTTCGCGCAGCAGCGCGTCCCGGACGGTCGCCTCGTCCAGGGGCATCACGACGGTGCGGACGGGCTGGCGTTCGGCCGGGGGCGTGGCCAGCACGCTAACCGCCCGCAGCCCCGCCAGCGCGGCCTGCATGGTGCGGGGAATGGGCGTCGCCGTGAGGGTCAGGACGTGCACGTCCTCGCCGAGACGGCGCAGCTTCTCCTTATCGGCGGCGCCGAAGCGCTGCTCCTCGTCCACGATCAGCAGGCCGAGATCGGCGAACCGGACGCCGCGCCCGGCCAGCGCATGCGTTCCGATGGCGATCCGGATGCGGCCGCTCGCCAGGCCCTCCTTGGTGGCCCGGGCTTCGGCAGGCGCGACCAGGCGGGACAGATGCCCGACCTCGATGCCGAGCTCGGCGAAGCGGCGCCGGAAGGTCGCGAGATGCTGCCGGACCAGGACGGTGGTGGGCGCGGCGAGAGCGACTTGCTTGCCGCTCAGCACGGCGGCGGCCGCGGCCCGGAGGGCGACCTCCGTCTTGCCGAAGCCGACATCGCCGCAGCAAAGCCGGTCCATGGCATGGCCAGAGGCGAGGTCGGCCAGGATGTCGGACACGGCGGAGCGCTGGTCGGGCGTCTCGGCAAAGGGGAAGCCCGCCACGAAGCGCTCGTAATCCCGGCGCGGCGGCACCAGGCGCGCGGCCTCCCGGGCCCGGTGCGCCGCGGCAAGCCGCGACAGTTCGGCGGCGGCCCGGCCGATCTCGGCTTCCACCTTGGCGCGCTTCCGCGGCCAGGCCTCGCCCCCGAGCCGGTCCAGGCTCAGCCCTTCGCGCATGGCGCCGTAGCGCCACATCAGGTCGAGGTCGCTGACCGGAACCATCAGGATGGCCCCCCCCGCATATTCCAGCCTGATCGTTTCCGTCGCGTCCTGTCCGGGCGCCGCCACACGCTCCAGGCCGCGCAGGACGCCAATGCCGTGGTCGAGGTGGATCACCGCGTCACCGAGATGGAAGCGGTCCGCCCGTCGGCCAAACACGTCCGAATCCGGGCCGGAGCCCGTCTGCAGATGGGCCTGACTGCCGAGCACGTCCCGGACCGCCACCACCGTCACTGCGGGCTCAGCTCGAAAGCCCTGCGCGAGGGGTACGTTCAGGCGCAGCACCGAACGGGGCGCGGCGCCCGCGATGTCGTCCCAGGTCGCGGCCCGCACGGGGGCGGTTGCGGCCGCCTTGGCGACCCTCCGGGCGACCGCGTCGAGATCGGGCCCCTCCGGACCTGCCACCGCGATGCGGCGCCCGGCCTCGCGCTCCGCGGCGACAAAGGCCCGCAACGCGTCTCCGGGCCTGCTGTGCCGCGCGAAAACCGGGATTTCGGGGCTGTCCTCCGGGTCCGCTTCGGCGAGGCGCGTCACCGTGCGGCGCGCGAGCTGGCCGTCCCGTTCTGCTGCGCTGAGGTACAGGCCCTCGGGTGAAAGGGGCCGCCCGTCCCCGCGCTGAAAACGCAAACGCGACTCGTAGGCGTCGTGCACCTGTTCCAGGAAGGCGCCCGCCCGGTCCTCGGCTCCAGGTTCGACGACGACGTGGGCCCGCGGCATGTAGTCGAGCAGGCTTTCGAGGCGGCCGTAGATGTCGGGGAGGCGGTGTTCGAGGCCCGGACCCCGTTCCGGGGCATCGTTCTCCGCGGTCTCGTCGCCGTTCCCAGGCGGCCGGACCGCCTCGGAGGCGGGCTGGAGCCGCAGCGTGTTGAACCGGTCGGTCGTGCGTTGCGAGGCGGCGTCGAAGGAGGCGATCGCGGTGACGCGGCCGCTGTCGTGGTCGATCCGGACCGGCAGGTAGTAGCCGGCCGGAAACACGTCGAACACTGCGCCCCGGGCGGCGAATTCCCCTGGTTCGTCGACGCGCTCGTCCGCCCGGTAGCCCGTGCGGGCGAGATCGCGCGCCAGGGCCGCCGGATCGATCGGGTCGCCGAGGCTGAGGGTGCGGGTCCGGCCGGCCCAAATTCCACGCGGCGGAACCCGCTGCAGCAGCGCCTCAGGGGTGCCCAGCACAATGAAGGGCCCCGGGCGCCCCTCGGCGAGCGCCGACAGGGTGGCGATCCTGAGCCCCATCGGGCGCGGCGAGGGGGAGAGGCGGTCGTAGGGCAGGCAATCCCAGGGCGGGAACAGGAAGGTCTCGACATCCGGCGCGAAGGCCCAGAGCAGCGCGGCGAGCCGGTCCAGCCGGCTCGCGCCGGCGGCGACGTGAAGGAGGCCGGCCGAGCCAGCCTCGCGGGCGAGGCCGAGGAGGAGGAGGGCCAGGCCGCCCTCGCTCCGCGGCAGGGGCGGGGAGAGGTCGTCCCGCTGTCGGAGCGGCGCGGCGGTGGGCGGCATGCGGCGGGCCGGGGAGGGAGAGAAGAACAAGCCGGGCGGGAACCGCAGCCGCCGCCTCTTGTTCCCGCGGCCCTTGAGGCCCCGGTGGGTCCAGCGCGAGTTTGTGCACGCGGCACGTTGACCGAAAGGCGAAACCGACCTATCTCGACCGCGCCGCCGAACCCTCGCACAGGCCCCGCTCGCGCCAGCCCTCGGCTGGAATGGCAAGCCGGATCAGAGGGATCGTTGGGGGATAGTTTAACGGTAGAACAGCGGACTCTGACTCCGTTAGTCGAGGTTCGAATCCTCGTCCCCCAGCCACCCGTCGCGCCGCCCGCCTTTCACCACCGCCGTCACCCGCCGGCCTGGCCCCGTCAACCGGGGCCGTCGAGCAGGCGAAGCGCCATCCGGTGCAGTTCGGATTCGGGCCGGGCGAGTTCGTCCACCACGTCGAAGTGATGCCGGCCGGGGACCGTGAGCAGCGTCGGCGACAGGTCGGCCCAGTTCTCCGCCATGGCCCGCGACTGGTCCTGGAAGGCGGCGGTCTCGTCGCCGCCCACCGCGAAGGCGAGCGCCGCGCGGGAGCCCCAGCGGCGCTGGTGCAGGCTGAGCGCGTCGGCGCTCGCCGGGTCGAGCCGGACCGCCTCGTTGATGCTGGTCTGGAGAAGCGGCGCCAGGGCAAACACACCGGAGATCGGCAGCACGCCCGAGATCGGGGCTTCGGGGAGGCCGAGGCTCCGCCAATTTGTGGCGAGCAGGAAGGCGGCCAGATATCCGCCGGCCGAGTGCCCGGTCACAAGGATGCGTTCGCGCTCAGCCGGCAGAAGCTCTCCATAGAGGGTGGCGAACGCGGTCCGCACGCCCTCGCGGAGGCGGGGCAGCGACACCTCCGGACAGAGCGGGTAGCCGATCAGCGCGACCGACAGGCCCTCCGCCTGGAAGCTCTCGGCCAGCCAGGAGAAGTCCTCCTTGGCCAGCGCGCGCCAGTAGCCGCCGTGGATGAACACCACGAGGCCGCGCGGCGTCGGGGCCCGAAACAGATGCACCGCCTCGCGGGGATGGTCGCCGTAGCTCACGGTCCGCAGCGGCAGCCGCGCCCGGGTCGCGGCGGCGCGTGTCGCCCACTCGGCCAGAATCTCGGCGACGTTCGGGACCGTGACGCGCGGATTGTAGGCCTTTTCGGCATCAGCCCGAGCGCCGCTGTCCTGTGTCATCGCAAGCTTCGCCTTAAGGGGGGAGCGGCTGTGGCCGTGAAAGCACACCTGTGGGAGCCCGTCCCTGATAGGTTGTCACCATCCGCCCAGCCCAAAATCAAGCCGTTGATTCGATGACCACACGCCGTGCCGTCCTCGGTGCCCTTTTGGGTGCCCCTCTCGCCGCCTGCCAGAGCACGCGCTCGGCTGAGCCCAATCCGGCGAATGCGGCCGATGCGGATTACGCCCGCTGGTATCGCGGCTCCGTGCAGGACGGTCCGTACGAGATGCCGCTCGTGGACCGCTCGCTGCTCGATCCGGAGCTCGCGCCCCGCACGGTCGCGTTTTCGGGCGGGCACCGCCCGGGCACCGTCGTGGTCGATATCGACGAGCGCCGGCTCTACCTCGTCCAGGCCGGCGGCACGGCGCTCCGTTACGGCGTCGGCGTCGGCAAGCAGGGCTTTGCCTGGCGGGGCGTCGCCACGATCGGCCGCAAGGCGCATTGGCCGAACTGGTCGCCCACGGCCGTCATGGTCCGGATCAACCCCAAACTGGCCCGCTATGCGGCGGGCGGGCTCGGCAACCCGCTCGGGGCGCGGGCGCTGTACCTGCATCAGGGCGGCCGCGACACGATGTTCCGCATTCATGGCACCAACGAGCCGTGGTCGATCGGCACGCAGGTGTCGTCCGGCTGCATCCGGCTTCTGAACGAGGACGTTGTGGATCTCTACGACCGCGTCCCCGTTGGCACCACGGTCTACGTGCGCCGCAGCGGGGCGCGCCGCGCCTGACATCGCCCCGATGCGTCGCACCGCAGGCGCGGCCACACATTAGCTGTGGCCGATCGCGCTGTGGCGCGTGCATCGTCTTGAAGCTTGGGGCCCCGACCCTATATCGGTTCCACCGCGGAAGACGACGCGTCGCCGCAGGCTGAACCGCCCGACGCGTCGGTCTTCTATCTCGAACACTGCCATGGGCCGAGCCGCCTTCCAGGGGCTCGGCGGTCTGCTTGAAGGATGAGGGATCCCGACCATGGGTAAAGTCATCGGTATCGATCTCGGCACAACCAATTCCTGTGTCGCGGTCATGGAAGGCTCGACGCCGAAGGTGATCGAGAACCAGGAGGGGGCTCGCACCACTCCATCGATCGTCGCCTTTACGGACGACGGCGAGCGCCTTGTCGGACAGCCCGCCAAACGGCAGGCCGTCACCAATCCCGACCGCACGTTCTTCGCCATCAAGCGGCTGATCGGGCGCACCTTCGACGATCCGATGACCCAGAAAGACAAGGGTCTCGTCCCCTACAAGATCGTCAAGGGCAACAACGGCGACGCCTGGGTCGAGGCCGACGGCAAGACCTATTCGCCCTCCCAGATCTCGGCCTTCACGCTGCAGAAGATGAAGGAGACGGCGGAGTCGTATCTCGGCCAGACGGTCACCCAGGCCGTCATCACCGTCCCGGCCTATTTCAACGACGCCCAGCGTCAGGCCACCAAGGACGCCGGCAAGATCGCCGGGCTCGAGGTGCTGCGCATCATCAACGAGCCGACGGCTGCCGCGCTCGCCTATGGTCTCGACAAGAAGAACACCGGCATGATCGCCGTGTACGATCTCGGCGGCGGCACCTTCGACGTGTCGATCCTCGAGATCGGCGACGGCGTCTTCGAGGTGAAGTCGACGAACGGCGACACCTTCCTGGGCGGCGAGGATTTAGACAACCGCGTCGTCGAATACCTGGCTTCCGAGTTCAAGCGCGAGCAGGGCATTGACCTGAAGAAGGACAAGCTCGCTCTGCAGCGCCTGAAGGAGGCGGCCGAGAAGGCGAAGATCGAGCTGTCCTCGGCCAGCCAGACCGAAATCAACCTGCCCTACATCACGGCGGATGCGTCCGGGCCGAAGCACCTGGCGCTGAAGCTCAGCCGCGCGAAGTTCGAGTCGCTGGTGGACGACCTCGTCCAGCGGACGGTCGAGCCCTGCCGCAAGGCGCTGAAGGATGCCGGCCTGTCGGCCGCCGAGATCGACGAGGTGGTCCTGGTCGGCGGCATGACCCGCATGCCCAAGGTCCAGGAGGTCGTGAAGCAGTTCTTCGGCAAGGAGCCGCACAAGGGCGTGAACCCGGACGAGGTCGTGGCCATTGGCGCCGCGATCCAGGCCGGCGTGCTCCAGGGCGACGTGAAGGACGTGCTGCTGCTCGACGTGACGCCCCTGTCGCTCGGCATCGAGACGCTGGGAGGCGTGTTCACGCGGCTGATCGACCGCAACACGACCATTCCGACCAAGAAGTCGCAGACCTTCTCCACGGCGGAGGACAATCAGAACGCGGTCACCATCCGGGTCTTCCAGGGTGAGCGCGAGATGGCGGCCGACAACAAGATGCTGGGTCAGTTCGACCTCATGGGCATCCCCCCGGCACCCCGCGGCATGCCGCAGATTGAGGTGACCTTCGACATCGACGCCAACGGCATCGTCAACGTCACGGCGAAGGACAAGGCGACGAACAAGGAGCAGCAGATCCGGATCCAGGCCTCGGGCGGGCTGTCGGACGCCGACATCCAGCGCATGGTCAAGGATGCCGAGGCCAACGCCGCCGAGGACAAGAAGCGGCGCGAGCTGGTGGAGGCCAAGAACCAGGGCGAGGCGCTGATCCACGCGACCGAGAAATCGGTGGCCGAGCATGGCAGCAAGGTGTCGGACGGCGACAAGGCCGCGATCAGCTCAGCCATGGACGCGCTGAGGACGGCGCTGTCGGGCGATGATGCCGAGGCGGTCAAGGCCAGGACCAACGACCTCATGCAGGCCTCGATGAAGCTGGGCGAGGCGATGTATGCTGCCTCGCAGGCCGAGGCGGCGGCCGGAGAGGCCGGCGCGGAGCCGGGCCAGCCGGGCGGTCCGAAGAAGGACGACGTCGTGGACGCCGACTTCCAGGAAGTGCAGGAAGACAAGAAGAAGCGGGCGTAAACTCTTCGCTGTCGCGGCCGGGCTGGTCCCGGCCGCCCCTTGCGAGGGGGCCGCCAGCGGCGGCGGCTCGAAGGATTCCGGGAGAGTCCGGGACGAGGGGCCGAGAGGCGGGCAGGGCGGCGAGGAATGTCGAAGCGCGACTATTACGAGGTGCTCGGCGTTGCCCGAACCGTGACGGAGGCCGAGCTGAAGGCGAGCTTTCGCAAGCTCGCCATGAAGTGGCATCCCGACAAGAATCCGGGCGACAAGAACGCCGAGGTTCAGTTCAAGGAAATCAACGAGGCCTACCAGGTTCTGTCGGATTCGCAGAAGCGGGCCGCCTATGACCGTTTCGGCCACGCTGCCTTCCAGAACGGGGGAGGGCCGGGTGGTGGCCCCGGATTCGGCAACGAGTTCGGCGACTTCATGTCGGACATTTTCGACACCTTCTTCGGGGACGCCCGGGCGGGGGGACGGAGTCCGCGCGGGCCCGGTGGCCGCGAGCGCGGTGCCGACATGCGCTACAATCTCGAGATCACGCTCGAGGAGGCCTATCGGGGCAAGACCGCCTCGATCACGATCCCGACCTCGGTCACGTGCGAGGTCTGTTCGGGCGCCGGCGCCAAGGTCGGATCCAAGCCGCGCCCCTGTCCGACCTGCGGCGGAGCCGGGCGGGTGCGGGCGGCGCAGGGCTTCTTCTCGATCGAGCGGGCCTGCCCCAATTGCCACGGCCGCGGCGAGATCATCGACGACCCATGCCCGAATTGCGGCGGGGCCGGCCGAACAACGCGCGAGCGCACCCTTTCGGTGAATGTCCCGGCCGGCGTCGAAGACGGCACCCGCATCCGCATCGCGGGCGAGGGCGAGGCTGGACTTCGCGGCGGGCCGGCGGGCGATCTCTACATCTTCCTGTCCCTGAAACCCCATCCGTTTTTCCAGCGCGACGGGGCCGACCTCTATTGCCAGGTGCCGATCTCGCTCACCTCGGCGGCGTTGGGCGGGGAGTTCACCGTACCGACCCTTGACGGCACCGATGCGCGCGTGAAAATCCCCGAGGGAACGCAGTCCGGTAAGCAGTTTCGGCTTCGGCAGAAGGGCATGTCAGTGCTGCGGTCGCGCGACGTGGGCGACCTCTACATCCAGGTCGCCGTCGAGACGCCGCAGAACCTTACGCGGCGTCAGCGCGAACTCCTGATGGAGTTCGATCGCGAGTCGTCAGGGGATACGCATCCCGAGAGCAGTGGGTTTTTCGCGCGCGTGCGGGATTTCTTCGACGGAATCGGTGGATCCAGCCGCGCTTGAAAGCTTTAAGAGGCTCGGCCTGCCCTTGCGGCAGGTGGGCCGGCAGGGGGCGAGTTTGATTCAGTTGTCCGAGAGGTTGCGCGCGCGAAAACGCGGCGCCGTTCGTGATCGGTTTGAGGACGAGACCCGATTCCTCAGATCCTGGTTCGAGCGGCCGCTCGTGACCGGAGCGGTCGCGCCATCCGGCCGCGTTCTGGCCCAAACCATGGCCTCCTACGTGGATCCGCGCCTGCGCGGACCCGTCGTCGAGCTCGGACCGGGCACCGGGCCGGTCACGGATGCGCTGCTCCGGCAGGGAATCGAGCAGGAACGGCTCGTCCTCGTCGAATACAGCCCTGAGTTTTGCCAGTTGCTGAAACGCCGCTTCCCGCGCGCCACCATCGTCCAGGGCGACGCCTACGAGGCGGGCGAGGTGCTGGCGGACGTGGTCAAGGAGCCCTGCGCCGGCGTTCTGTCGAGCCTGCCGCTGCTCAACAAGCCCGTCGAGCAGCGCCTGGCCCTGCTCGCGGCCGCCCACGCGATGCTGCACCCCTTCGCGCCGTTCGTACAATTCACCTACGGGGTGAAGCCCCCGATTCCGGCACGCTCCACCAGCTACACGGCCAGCGCCTCCGAGCGGATCTGGCTGAACTTCCCTCCAGCCCGGGTTTGGGTGTACCGCCGGGGCTAGCAGGCGGCCACCGGCCGTCGGTCGGGAGGTGCATATGTCCAGGGGCTACTGGGTCGCGCGCGTCGATGTCCACGACGCGGAGAGCTACAAGGACTATGCCGCCTCGAACGGGGTCGCCTTCGCCAAGTTCGGCGGCCGCTTCCTGGTCCGTGGCGGCGCTTTCGAGAACCCGGCCGGCACGAGCCGCGCCCGCAACGTGGTGATCGAGTTCCCCTCCTACCAGGCCGCTCTCGATTGCTGGGCCTCGCCCGAATACCAGGCCGCGCGCGCCAAGCAGCGCGGCGGCGCCGAGATGGATGTCATCATCATCGAAGGCTATGCGGGACCGCAGCCGGCCTAGCCACACGGTCGGCGCGACGGCGCGGCACGAGCCCGCCTTGAACCCGGAGGATCCATGAACCGCATGCGCCTCGTCGTTGTCGGGGCTGCCGGCCGCATGGGCCGCATGCTCGTGCGCGTTCTCGCCGACCACCCCGCCGCGCGCCTGTGCGGCGCGCTGGAGCAGCCCGGATCGCCGGCGCTCGGCCAGGATGCCGGCCTGCTGGCGGAAACGGGCCCGAGCGGGATCCTGGTCGGTGATGACCTGGAGGCGGCGCTGGCCGGCGCCGACGGCATTCTCGACTTCACGGCCCCGGCCGCGACGCTCCGCTTCGCGCGGCTCGCGGCCGAGCGCGGCCTCGTCCACGTGGTCGGCACGACCGGCCTTCAGCCGGCCGATCTCGAGGCGCTGCGGGGCTGCGCCGACCGGGCCCGCATCGTCCAGTCCGGAAACATGTCGCTCGGTGTGAACCTGCTCGCGAGCCTTGTGCGGCGGGCGGCCCGTGCCCTCGGGCCGGAGTGGGACGTGGAGGTGCTCGAGATGCATCACCGGGCCAAGGTCGACGCTCCGTCCGGCACCGCGCTGCTGCTCGGCGCGGCGGCTGCGGAGGGGCGCGACGTCGACCTCGCCAAGTCGTCGGTCCGGAGCCGCGACGGGCATACCGGCGCGCGCCGGGAGGGGGACATCGGCTTCGCCACCCTGCGGGGCGGCAGCGTGGTCGGCGACCACAGCGTGATTCTGGCCGGCCTCGGCGAGCGGATCGAACTCTGGCACCGGGCCGACGACCGGGCGATCTTCGCCCGCGGCGCGGTGCAGGCGGCCGTTTGGGCGGCCGACCGGCCGGCCGGCTTCTACGACATGGCCGACGTGCTCGGGCTCGGCGAGACCTGAACGGCGTGCCGAGGCTCGAACTCGGCCCGGGTCTCGTCCACGTGCCCGGGTATCTGGACCGCTCGGCCCAGGAACAGCTTGCCGTGGGGCTGAACGCGGTCCTGCGCGCCGCCCCGCCGGTGCAGCCCCGCATGCCCCGGACCGGGGCCCCGTTCTCCGTGCGGATGACGAATTGCGGCCCGCTCGGCTGGGTATCGGACGTCGGCGGCTACCGCTATCAGCCGCTTCATCCGGAGACGGGACGGCCCTGGCCGCCGATGCCCGAGATCCTGGTCCGGGCCTGGCAGGAGCTATCCGGCTATCCGCACCCCGCCGAGGCCTGCCTGGTGAACCTCTACAGTGAGGGAAGCCGGATGGGGCTGCACCAGGACCGCGACGAGGCCGCCGTCGACGCACCCGTGGTTTCGCTGTCTCTGGGCGATACGGCCGTGTTCCGGGTGGGCGGCACGAGCCGCAAGGATCCGACCCGCTCGCTTCGGCTCGCCTCGGGCGACGCCTTCGTGATCGGGGGCGAGGGACGTCTCGCGTTCCATGGCGTGGACAGGGTGCTGGCGGGGAGCTCGACCCTGCTGGGGAGCGGCGGCCGCATCAACTGCACCCTGCGCCGCGTCAACCTGCCGGGCGGCGCAGGCGGCTGAGGTCACGTTTCCGCCCGCTTTATCGCGTCCTCCCTGAGGCGAACCGAGTATCCCTGGACCGATGACCCTCCGCCTCACCGCAGCCCTGCTGTCGTCGCTCCTGGCCCTGGCCGGCCCGGCGGCCGCGCAAACGCCCGTCTTCCCGGCCGGATCCCGGGTCGGGCTCGTGCCGCCGCCCAACATGGTGCCGGCGCGCGGGGTGGCCGGATTCCGCAATCCTCAGACCGGCGCCGCCATCCTGGCCGTCGAGATGCCGGCCGAGGCCTTTCCAGGCCTCGCCGCGACCTTCACGGACGAGGCGCTGAAGGCGCAGGGCTTCAGCCTGACCCGGCGTGACGCGCCGCAGATCGGCGGGGGGAAGGCCATTCTGGTCACCGGCCAGCAGGGCGAGGGCGCCAGCTCCGTTCCAAAGAGCGTTCTGCTCGCCTCCGAGCCCGGCATGACCGTTCTGGTGATCGGACAATTGCCGCATGGCGCCCCGGAGCCCGACGTTGCGGCCGTGGAGGCTGCGCTCAAGACAGTCGCCTTCCGGCCGGCCCTGTCGCTCACCGACCAGGTCGGGGCGCTGCCGTTCCGGATCGGGGATCTGGCCGGGTTCAGGGTGGTCCGGACCATGGCCGGAAACTCCGTGATGATGACGGACGGACCGAGCGATGTGGTCCGGCAGGCATCTCAGCCGCTGCTGCTGATCGCCCAGTCCTTCGGGCCCGCTCCCGGCCCCGAGCAACGCGAGGCCTTCGCCCGCTCCGCTCTGGTGGCCAACAATTTCATCAAGGAGCCGGTGCTCGAACGCTCGCAATCCTTCAAGCAGGGCGGGTCCGATTGGCACGAAATCGTTGCCCGGGCGACCGAGACCGGTACCGAGACGCCGGTCGTCGTCATGCAGACCATCCGGTTCGAGCCGGACGGCTACATGCGGTCGGTCGGCATCGTCGATGCGAAGCAGCGCGATGCGGTGCTGCCCCGGTTCCGCCGGATCGTGGACAGCCTGGCGCCGCAGCAATAGCCCGGCGCCGGCCGGGTCAGGCCTGGCGGTCGGTCCCGCCGTTCGCCTCGGCCTGCGCGGCGGGACGCGATCCACCCTTCGCGACACCGACCAGGGCAGGGCGCAGCACGCGCTCGCCGATGGCGTAACCGCTCTGCACGACCTGCACCACGGTTCCGCTGGGCACATCGTCCCGCGGCACCTCGAACATGGCCTGGTGCATGTTCGGGTCGAATCGCGATCCCTCCGGCTCCAGCAGCCGCACGCCGTGCCGGCCGAAGGTCTTGAGGAGATCGCGCTCGGTCAGCTCGATCCCTTCCACCAGCGGCCGCACCGCCTCGTCCACCGCGCCGTCCGTGCGGGGCACCGATTCCAGCGCCCGCCGGATGTTGTCGGCCACGGTCAGCATGTCACGGGCGAAGTTGGTGACGGCGTAAGTGCGCGCATCCGCGGCCTCGCGCTCGGCCCGGCGACGGAGGTTTTCCATCTCGGCCAGCGCCCGCATGAGGCGGTCCTTGAGATCGTTCCTCTCGGCTTCGAGCGCGGCGACGGCCTCGGCCTCGGCCCGCTCCTCGGCCGGAACTCCCTCGCCCTCACTCAAAGCTTCGTCCACCCCGCCGGGAACCGGCGTGTCCTGGATCATTACGTCACTCGCTGCGCTGGTTCGGATCCCGCCTGATATCAGGCGGGCGGGAGGCGGAATCAAGCTCGACGGCGCTCACGGTCTGCCGTCCAGCACGGCGAGCAGGCAGCGCCGGATCGCGGCCTGCCGCGACGGATGCGTCACCTTGGTGCCGACGAGGTCCGACACATAAAACACGTCGGCCGCCTTCTCGCCGAAGGTCGCGACATGCGCCGAGGCAATGTTCAGGTTCAGGCGGCCGAGCGCGGTGGTGAGGTCGTAGAGAAGGCCGGGCCGATCCAGGCCCGTGACCTCGATCACGGTCTGGCGCGAGGACAGGTCGTTGTCGATCACGACCTCGGCCGGCACCTCGAAGGCTTTCGGAACGGGCATCGACGGTCTGCGGCCGGCCACCAGATCGCCGATGCGAATTTCGCTCCGCAGCGCCCGCTCGATCGCCACCGCGATGCGCTCGGCCCGGCGGATCTCATCTTCGTCCCGATCGAATCCGCGCGACAGCGAGATGGTGTCGAGCGCGAGGCCGTCCGCCGAGGTGAAGATCTGCGCATCCACGATGTTGCCGCCGGCTGCCGCGCAGGCCCCTGTGATGATGGCCAGCAGGCGCGGGTGGTCGGGCGACGCGACGGTGATCTCCGTCACGGCCCGAAAGGCGTCCGTCTCGACCCGGGTCGCGACCGTCCTGCCCGAATCCTCCATGTCCCGCACGAACACGGCGTGTGCGCGCTGGCGCTCGGGCACGGTCTTCATCCAATAGGCCGGGTAGAGCCGCGCCGCGTAGCGGGCGAACTCCTCGTCGGTCCAATCCGCCAACGCCTCGCGCAGGCGCTGCTGCGTGGTGGCCACCCGATCGGGCCGCAGCCGCTCCGACTGCCCGCCCGTGAGCCACAGCTCCGTCTCGAAATAGAGCGTGCGCAGCAGCTCTCCCTTCCAGCCGGTCCAGACGCCAGGCCCCACCGCCTTGATGTCCGCGATGGTGAGCACGAGCAGCAGCTTCAAGCGCTCGATCGTCTGCACCACCTCGGCGAAGCTCGACACCGTCTTCGGATCGGACAGATCGCGGCCCTGGGCCGTGGTGGACATCAGGAGGTGGTGCTCGACCAGCCAGGAGGCCGTGTCGATCTCCGCCGCATCGAGGCCGAGCCGGCGGCCGAGCTTGCGGGCGATGGCCGCCCCGGCCACCGAATGGTCCTCGACCCGGCCCTTGGCGATGTCGTGCAGGAACATCGCCACGTAGAGCGCCCGCCGGTGCCGGATGGTCTGCACGATCTCGTTCGCGAGCGGGTGCTCCGACTGGACCCGCCGCGCGTCGATCTCGGCCAGCACCCCGATGGATCGGAGGAGATGCTCGTCCACCGTGTAGTGGTGGTACATGTTGAACTGCATCATCGCGACCACGCGCCCGAAATCGGGCACGAAACGGCCGAGCACGCCGATCTCGTTCATCCGCCGCAGCACCACTTCGGGGGCGTTGCGGGAGGTCAGGATGTCCATGAACAGCCGGTTCGCGTCCTCGCTCTTGCGCAGCGTCGGGCCGATCAGGCCGAGCGAACGGGAGGCGAGGCGGCTCGCATCCGGGTGCACCGGCAGGTTGTGCCGATCAGCGAGCCAGAACAGGCGAATGAGGTTCACGGGATCGCGCGCGAAAACATCGTCGCTGCGCACCGTGATGCGGTCGTTGTCGTTGCGGAAATCCGGCGCGTCGACCCGGCCGCGGCGCCGGAACGAGCCCAGCACCCGGTCCAGCACTGGGCGGCGCTTGGCGTGGCGGCTCTCGAGTTCGGCGCACACGATGGCGGTCAGGTCGCCGACCTGTTTGGCCACCGAGAAATAGGCCTTCATGAAGCGCTCGACGCCCGACAGGCCGCTGCGCGCCTCGAAGCCGAGGCGTTGCGCCACGATCCGCTGCATGTCGAAGGTCAGGCGCTCCTCGGCGCGGCCGGTGGCGAAGTGCAGGTGGCACCGCACCCGCCACAGAAACTCCTCGCAGCGGTCGAAGAGCTCCGCCTCTTCCGTCGTGAACAGCCCGGCCTTGACCAGTTCGGCCGGGGTGTCGACGCCGTAGACGTATTTGGCGATCCACAAGAGCGTGTTCAGGTCCCGCAGCCCGCCCTTGCCGTCCTTGACGTTCGGCTCGACGAGGTAGCGCGACTTGCCGGCCCGGCTGACCCGGTCGTCCCGCTCCTTCAGCTTGGCGTCCACGAACAGCGACGCGGAGCCCTTCACGACATCGCGGGCGAACCGCTTCTGAAGCCGCTCGAACCGGCTCCTGTCGCCGGCCACGTAGCGGGCCTCGAGCAGCGCGGTCCGAACCGTCATGTCGTTGCGGGCCTCGCGCACGCATTCGTCGATGGTGCGCGTCGCGTGGCCGAGCTTCAGCTTGAGGTCCCAGAGCACGTAGAGGATGGCCTCCACGGCCGCCTCGCTGTGGGGCCCGCGCAGCTTCGGCAGGAGAAACAGGAGGTCGACGTCGGACCCCGGCGCCATGGTGCCGCGCCCGTAGCCGCCAGTGGCCACCACCGTCAGGACGTCGGCCGTGCCGGCATGGCCGAGCGCGCGCTGCTCGCGGAGCACGGCGGCGTGCACCGTTTCGAGCAGCGAATCCATGGTCGCCGAAATAGAGCGGGCGCAGGTGAGGCCGTCTCGGCTGCGCGCCAGCAGCTTCTCGGCCTGGGCTAGCCCTTCGCTGCGCTGGATTTCGAGGTCGGGCACAAGACGCGCCCGCAGGGTGCGCTGCTCCGGCTCGCGGGTCGTGGTGGCGGCGGACGGCATCGGCTCTGGTGTGCGGGTGAGCTCCGAGCCTACCATGGCGCCGCCACCCTGGACACCGGGGCAGGGCAGGGGTGCAGGAATGGCGCTGCACTTACTCCGGGAGCCCGGCCGCCCCATATCGGCCCGACGCCCGTTCTTCAGGAGCAAACCTCATGCTTGCCCCGCTCACGCGCCGCTCGGCCACCGTACTCGCATTCTCCTCCTGCCTCGCCGTCACGGCTGCCGCCGCCCATCACGGCTGGTCCTGGGCCGAGAGCGAGCCGACGACGCTGGAGGGGACGATCCGGACCATCTCCATGGCGCCGCCCCATCCGACCCTGCACGTCGCGGCCGCTGACGGTGCCGTTTGGCAGGTCGATCTCGGCAATCCGAACCAGACGCAGCGGTCCGGGTTCACCGGCGACACCGCCAAGGCGGGCGACGCCATCACGGTCATGGGCAACCGCTCGCTGGAGAAGGACAAAAAGCACATGAAGGCCGTCCGCATCACCATCGCGGGCAAGAACTACGACATGTATCCGGAGCGCATCGGGACCAACTGACAGCCACCGGATGGTCGAATGGCTGGGCTCCTGGCCTGGTGCGCTGCTTCTGCAACGCTCCGGGACGGCCTATCTCTTCGTCAACGCGACCCACATCCTGGGAATATCCCTCGCGCTCGGCGCGATCCTGCCGCTCGACCTCCGGCTGCTGGGGCTTTGGCGGCACGTGCCGCTGGCCGTGGTCGGCCCGTTCCTGATCCGCACGGCCGGCGCTGGCGTGGCCCTGGCAGTCGCGACCGGGCTGTGGCTGTTCAGCGTGAAGCCCGCCGAATACCTGGCCAACCCGGCCTTTCTGGCCAAGATGGTCGTTCTCGGCCTGGCGCTCCTTAACGTCGCCGTGCAGCATCGGCGCCCGGCGCTGGCCCGCGCGCTGGCGGGCGGCAGCGTCCCCGCCGAGGCGCGGATCCTGGCCGGGCTGTCGGCCCTGCTGTGGCTGTGCTGTCTTCTGGCCGGCCGCTGGATCGGCTTCGCGTGATGCGTCCGGCGGCGCCGGTCAGGCGGCCGCGGTCGTGGCGGGGGGCCGGACGCGGCCGCCGATGGTGGCTCCCGGCTCGCGGGTGACCTCGACGGGCCGGACCAGTTCGGTCACCTCGACCGAGATGGCGGAGCCCTCGATGACGACGCGCCCTTTGGCCACGGCGAGGCCGTTGGCCAGGATCTCGACCTCGTCCTCCGGGCTCGGATCCAGCGCGATCACCGCGCCGCGGCCGAGCCTGAGCAGGCGGCCGAGCGGCATCGCGGTGCGGCCCAGAACCACCGTCAGCTCCACGTCGAGGCCGTCGAGTGCCATAAGTCCCTCGGTCGCGCTCCGTCCGGAGGCGTCGGCTGACTTCGCCGGTTCATGGTGAATCCTTGGTAAAGATCCGCAACGAACTTCAGCACCGCCTTTGGCCGCAGACGGCGTCGCCGCCTGTTGAGTGGTCCGCGTCCGAGGGGCTGGTCGGCTATGACGAGGCCGTCGCCGCCATGGAGCGCCGGGCCGCGCTGATCGCCGACGGACGGGCCCCTGAAAGCGTCTGGCTGGTCGAACACCCGCCGCTCTACACGGCTGGCACCTCGGCCCGGGCCGAGGACCTGGTCCAGCCCGACCGCCTGCCGGTGTTCCGCACCGGCCGGGGCGGGCAATACACCTATCACGGCCCCGGTCAGCGGGTGGCCTATGTGATGCTCGACCTGAACCGGCGCGGGCCGGATCTGCGCCGCTTCGTGGCCGCCCTGGAGGGCTGGCTCATTCTCGCCCTGGACCGGTTCAACGTTCGGGGCGAGCGCCGCGAGGACCGGGTCGGCGTCTGGGTGCGACGGCCGGACCGGGGCGAGGGGGCTGAGGACAAGATCGCAGCCATCGGCATCCGGGTCCGGCGCTGGGTGACCTTTCACGGGGTCAGCCTGAACGTGGAGCCCGACCTGTCGCACTTCTCAGGCATCGTGCCCTGTGGGATCGCCGGGCACGGGGTGACGAGCCTGGTCGATCTCGGCCTGCCCGTCACCATGCACGACGCCGACGTGGCGCTCCGGGGCGCGTTCGAGGAGGTCTTCGGGCCGTCCAGGACGGGTCCGCCTCTGGCCCCGGCCTGAGCCCGACCGCTACTTCGTGACGGGCGAGTCCTTGGAGCTCTTCATGATCTCGATGCCCCGGTCGCAGTCGCGCTCCTCTTTGTAGCTTTCGCTGCTGACGCCGATCTCCTCGCCGTTGCGGGCGTAATAGGTCCAGCGCCACTCGCCACGGTTGTCCTTGGACTTGTGGTAGCACGGAAAACTCGTCGGTTTCGGCATCGGTCGTCTCCGTATCGGACCGTGTGAAACTACAGGTTGTATGTTGGCCCGGCTACCGCGTCGCGCGGGGTCCCTGTGGACAAGTCGCCGGCGCCGGAAGGAGACCTGGTGCGGCCCTTCCCACCGGGGCGGGTTTGCCGGCCCGGACGCAGCGCGTTAAGGCGGCCAGAGCCAAGGAGAGCCTCAGTGCCGGTCATTCAATCCGCGGCCGATCTCACGTCAGACGAGGCCGCGGCGAACCGAGCCGCCTGGGCCGGGCTCACGGCCGAACTCGGACGCGCCCGCGCCGTGGCCGCCGAGGGCGGCCCCCAGCGCGCCCGCGACCGTCACGTGGCCCGTGGAAAGCTCCTGCCGCGCGACCGCGTGCAGCAGCTTCTGGATCCCGGCTCGCCCTTCCTGGAGATCGCTCCGCTCGCCGCCAACGGCATGTATGGCGGCGAGATCGCGGGCGCGGGCATCATCACCGGGATCGGCCGGGTGATGGGCCGGGAGGTCGTGATCGTGTGCAACGACTCGACCGTGAAGGGCGGCACCTACTTCCCGATGACGGTGAAGAAGCACGTCCGGGCGCAGGAGATCGCCCGCGAAAACAGGCTTCCCTGCCTCTACCTCGTCGATTCCGGGGGAGCGAACCTGCCGCAGCAGACGGAGGTGTTCCCCGACCGCGAGCATTTCGGGCGCATCTTCTACAACCAGGCGACGCTGTCCGGCCTCGGCATTCCCCAGATCGCCTGCGTGATGGGATCCTGCACGGCCGGCGGCGCCTATGTGCCGGCAATGTCGGACGAGAGCATCATCGTCAGGAAGCAGGGCACCATCTTCCTCGGCGGTCCGCCGCTGGTGAAGGCCGCAACCGGCGAGATCGTCTCGGCGGAGGATCTCGGCGGCGCCGACGTCCATGCTCGCCTCTCAGGCGTCGTCGACCATTACGCGACCGACGACACGCACGCGCTCGGCATCCTGCGCCGCATCGTCGGCACCCTGAACACCCGCAAGGCGCCGGCCATCGACCTCGCGCCGCCGGCCGAGCCCGCCTTTCCGGCGTCGGAGATCGAGGCGATCGTCTCGCCCGACTTCAAGAAGCAATACGACGTGCGGGAGGTGATCGCCCGGCTGGTCGACGGCTCCGAATTCGACGAGTTCAAGCGGCTGTACGGCACGACGCTGGTGACGGGCTTCGCCCGCATCTGGGGCATCCCGGTCGGGATCATCGGCAACAACGGCATCCTGTATTCGGAAAGCGCGCTGAAGGGCGCCCATTTCATCGAACTCTGCTGCCAGCGCAAGATTCCGCTGCTGTTCCTGCAGAACATCTCGGGCTTCATGGTCGGCCGCGACTACGAAGCGCAAGGCATCGCCCGCAACGGCGCCAAGCTCGTCACCGCCGTGTCCTGCGCGGCGGTGCCGAAGATCACGCTGATGATCGGCGGCTCCTTCGGGGCCGGCAATTACGGCATGTGCGGCCGGGCCTTCCGGCCCCGCTTCCTGTTCACCTGGCCGAACTCGAAAATCTCCGTCATGGGCGCCGAGCAGGCCGCCTCCGTGCTGGCGACCGTGCGTCGCGACAACATCGAGGCCGAGGGCCGGAGCTGGACCAGCGAAGAGGAGGAGGCGTTCAAGACGCCGATCCGCGACCAGTTCGAGACCGAGGGCTCCCCGTATTACGCGACCGCCCGGCTCTGGGATGACGGCATCATTCTGCCGTCCGAAACCCGCCGCGTGCTCGGCCTGGCCTTCTCGGCCACGCTGAACGCGCCTATCGCCGACACCCAGTTCGGCGTCTTTCGGATGTAACAAGGCCGGGCCGACCGGCCGCGGCGGGGGCACCCGGCTGCGCCCCCGGGCCCTCCGTCGAGCCTCCCTGGGGACGCCGCCGCCGGCCCGCCCGACCGCCGCCCTCGGGCCCGATCTGCCCAACCGCCCCACGCCCAGACTCCTGTGACCCGCCCGAACCGGCCCGGACTGGCCTGTGCTGTTGGGGTCTCGCAGCTGTGGCCGCAGCGCCACAGCCGAAAAACATCCCGAGAACGCCGCCGAGACATCAGAGGTTCGCCGCGTTCCCGCCATAAACCAGGATCAGTTCGGGTGACGTATTTAGCGTTGCCCTGCAAGCGTTTAGAGCGCCTTTGGCAGGCCCGTGATGGTGGCGTGCGCTGCCCTCTCTGGCCCTCCCGAGCCTCGTTGCATGGCGGTCGGGACGCATGTCACTCGCATCCGGCCGCCGGATCGCGAGCGGCCTGCGAGAGGCGGACACGGGATGGATGCGCGTCTAATCGATAAGTCGAAGCTGCCGAGCCGGCACGTCACGGAAGGGCCGTCGCGTGCGCCGCACCGGTCCTACCTCTACGCCATGGGGCTGACCAAGGAGCAGATCCATCAGCCGCTGGTCGGCGTGGCCACCTGCTGGAACGAGGCGGCGCCCTGCAACATCTCGCTGATGCGTCAGGCGCAGGCCGTGAAGAAGGGTGTCGCGGCCGCCCACGGCACGCCGCGCGAGTTCTGCACCATCACGGTCACGGACGGGATCGCGATGGGCCACAACGGCATGCGGGCCTCGCTGCCGTCCCGTGAGGTGATCGCCGATTCGGTCGAGCTCACCATGCGGGGCCACGCCTACGACGCGCTGGTCGGCATGGCGGGCTGCGACAAGTCCCTGCCCGGCATGATGATGGCGATGGTCCGCCTCAACGTTCCGTCGATCTTCATCTATGGCGGCTCGATCCTGCCCGGCTCCTTCCGGGGACGGCCGGTCACGGTGCAGGACATGTTCGAGGCCGTGGGCCAGCATTCGGTCGGCGCCATGTCGGACGAGGACCTGGACGAGCTCGAGCAGGTGGCCTGCCCGTCGGCCGGCGCCTGCGGCGCGCAGTTCACGGCCAACACCATGGCGACGGTGTCCGAGGCGATCGGCCTCGCGCTGCCCTATTCGGCGGGCGCTCCGGCCCCCTACGAGATCCGCGACCGGTTCTGCATGGCGGCCGGCGAGATGGTGATGGAGCTCGTGCGGAAGAACATCCGCCCGCGCGACATCGTCACCCTGAAGGCGCTCGAGAACGCCGCCACCGTTGTGGCGGCCTCCGGCGGCTCCACCAACGCGGCCCTGCACCTTCCGGCGATCGCGCATGAATGCGGGATCAAGTTCGACCTGTTCGACGTGGCCGAAATTTTCCGGCGCACGCCCTATGTGGCCGACCTGAAGCCCGGCGGGCGCTACGTCGCCAAGGACATGTTCGAGGCCGGCGGCATTCCGCTGCTCATGAAGACGCTCCTCGACGGCGGCTACCTGCACGGCGACTGCATGACCGTGACCGGCCGCACCATCGCGGAGAACATGGAGAAGGTGGCCTGGAACCCGGACCAGGACGTGGTCCGGCCGGTGTCGAACCCGATCACGACCACGGGCGGCGTCGTGGGCTTGCGGGGCAATCTCGCCCCTGAAGGCGCGATCGTGAAAGTGGCCGGCATCCCGCCCGAGAAGCAGCGCTTCTCCGGCCCGGCCCGCGTGTTCGACAACGAGGAGGCCTGTTTCGAGGCCGTGAAGAACCGGGCCTACCAGGAAGGCGATGTCCTGGTGATTCGCTATGAGGGTCCGCGCGGCGGCCCCGGCATGCGCGAGATGCTGTCCACCACGGCCGCGCTCTACGGCCAAGGCATGGGCGACAAGGTGGCGCTGATCACCGACGGGCGCTTCTCCGGCGCGACGCGCGGCTTCTGCGTGGGCCATGTCGGGCCCGAGGCCGCGGTCGGCGGTCCGATCGCGCTCGTGCGGGACGGCGACATCATCACGCTCGATGCCGTCCTGGGCACCCTCGAGGTCGACGTCTCCGAGGCCGAACTCGCGACCCGGCGCAGCTCCTGGGCGCCGCGGCCGATCTCGGCGACCTCCGGCTATCTCTGGAAGTACGCGCAGGGCGTCGGCCCGGCCGTGAACGGTGCGGTCACCCATCCGGGCGGCGCGCACGAAACCACGAGCTATGCGGATCAGTAGCGGCCCGCGCCTCCTGGCGCTTCTGTGGACCGTCGCCGCCTCGGCGGCGGCGGTCCCGGCGCGGGCGGCTGACGCGCGCGCCCTGCCGGGCCCGCTTCTGGCGACCGAGTCCTTCGGCTCGGTCAAGGAAGCGCTGCGGCTGGGCGTGCGCGACTACAATGCTGGCAACAAGATCGGGGCGGCCAAGGCCCTGGAATACGCCGCCACCCATGGGCATGCCCTGGCCCTGTGGAAGCTCGGCCGCATGCTGGCCGAGGGGGACGGCATACCCCGCAACGACCTGAAGGCGTTCGAGTACTTCTCCCGGGTCGCGGACGAGAATGCCGACGAGGCCCCCGAATCGCCGCGCGCCGGTGTGGTGGCGAACGCCTTCGTGTCTCTGGGCGGCTATTTCCTCCAGGGCATCCGGGGCAGCTACGTGCGGCCGAACCCGGAGCGTGCGGCCGAGATGTTCTCCTACGCGGCGTCCTATTTCGGCGACCCGGTGGCCCAGTATCAGCTCGGGCGGCTCTATCTCGAGGGCAGCGGCGTCGATCTCGACCAGCGCCAGGCGGCCCGGTGGCTGAACCTCGCGGCCGAGAAGGGTTACGGGCCGGCCCAGGCCGAACTCGGCCAGATGCTGGTCCTCGGAAAGGGTGTGCCGCGTCAGCGGGCGCGCGGTTTGATGTGGCTCACCCTGGCCAAGGAAGGCGCGGACACCAAGAGCGAGGCCTGGATCGCCGCCCTGCACGCCGAAACCTTCGAGGCCGCGACCGATAGCGAGCGCCGCATGGCCTCGAATTTCGTCGAGCAGTTCCAGGCCAAGCGCCGCTGACGGTTGTGGACCGTCGGGACCGCCAAAACCTCGCGGTGGCGGCCTTGGTGCTGACTCTGATCTTCGGCGCCACCTGGCTGATGAGCGAGCTCAAGCGGCAGGGCCGGATCGAGGAATGCCTGATGCAGCGGCGCAAGAACTGCGAGCAGATCCTCTCGCCCTGAGCGAAATCAGGCCGCCGTCTCCCGCAACGCCGTCAGCGCGGCTTCCTCTTCCCTCTGGCGCAGCCGGTCGTCCAGCAGGGCGAACAGTCTGCGAAAGCGCGCCCCAAGCGGGTGCTCCGCGCAGGCGCGCAAAGCCTCCCGGGCCTCCGCCCGGCCCGTCAGCGCGAGCTCGATCGCCTGGTCGTGGACGGCCTTGTAGGCCGTGAACGCCGGCGTGACGGCGCTCTCGTCGCCCTGGAGCGCATAAAGGCGCGTGGTCTGGCTCTTGCCCTTCAGGTTGATCACGTCGAGCAGCAGATAGGCGAAAGCGGGCGCGGCCTCGACCACGGCCGACGACACCACGACGGCGGCGCCGTAGGTCTTGCACATGGGTTCGAGCCGGGCCGCCGTGTTCACGGTGTCGCCGATGGCCGAGTAGTCGAACCGCCGCACCGAGCCGATATTGCCCACGCAGGCCGTGCCGGTGTGGAGGCCGATGCCGAGCCCCAGCGGGGAGCCGCTGCGCCCGGCGGCGGCGTCGGAGGCGGCCAGCCGGGCGTTGATCACGTCGACGGTGGCCTGCATCCGCAGCGCGGTCCGCAGCGCCGAGCGGACGTGATCGGGATGGTCCAGCGGGGCGTTCCAGAACGCCATCATGCCGTCGCCGATGAACTTGTCGAGCGTGCCCCCCGCATCGAGGACCAGCTCGGTCATCGGCGTGTGAACCTGGTTCAGGAACGACAGGACGGCCTCGGCGGGCAGCGTCTCGGACCGGGAGGT
The DNA here is from genome assembly GCF_028290205.1 of Enterovirga sp. GTDB lineage: Bacteria > Pseudomonadota > Alphaproteobacteria > Rhizobiales > Beijerinckiaceae > Enterovirga. The sequence goes on from NZ_JAQGKF010000137.1 coordinate 53,489, forward strand.
GAACCCCCGGATGTCGGAGAAGAGCACCGTGAGGATGCGGTTCTCGCCGCCGAGGACCAGGCGACTCGGATCGGTGGAGAGGGTTTCGACGATGGAGGGCGAGACGTAGCGCGAGAAGGCTTCGCGCACCTGCTGCCTCTCGGCCTCGCTCTGCCGCAGCACGGCGAGAGTCGAGATTCCGAGGGCCGAGATGGTGCCGAGCGTCGGCCAGACGGGGTTCAAGAGCTGCTGCAACTGGAGAAAGGCAACGGCGCTCGTGCCGGCAAACAGCCCGGTCAGGGTGACGGTGACGACCGCCGCGCCGGCCGGCGAGAGCCGGCTTGCCGCCGCCACGGCGAACAGCCCCCCCACGAGCACCATCATGAGCTCGAAGGCCGGCATGTAATCGGGCCGAACGAGGTGGCGGCCGGAAAGAAGGCTCTCCAGCATCTCGGCCCGGATCTCGACGCCCGGCACCACGGGGCTGAGCGGCGTCGCCCGGATGTCGAATCCGGTCGCCGTGATGCCGACCGCCACGATCGAGTTGGCCAGCCACGCACGGTCGAACTGGCCGGCCAGCACCTGCCAGGCCGGGATCGAGCGGGCGGGCTGCGGGCCGGCGAAATGGATCCGCACCGAACCGTTGGGGCTCGTCGCGGTCCGGATATCGCCCAGTCCGACCATGGTGATGCCGCTCTTCGCGCCGTAGGACACATCACCAACCGTGGCCGAGCCTCCCGAGGCCCGCACCACCATGGTCGAGGCGTCCTGCGCGACAAGCAGCGCCGCCGCGTCCAGGCTCGGCACGAGCTGCCCGCCGGCCGCGAACACGGTCGGGATTTCGCGAGCAACGAGGTCGCGGTCCGGCCTGATGTTCATCGCGCCGACGGCCCGTGCGGCCTGCCTGAGCGGGTCCAGCGGCTGGAGAGCCCCCGCGAAACGGGGCGCGAAGAGCCGGGCGTCGTCCCCGGTCGTGGCCACGCCAATCTTGGTCTCGGGCATCTCGCCCGCCTCGTCGACGAGGATCGAGCCGAGCACGACACGGCCGGCCGCGATGGCGTCCCGCAGGAGCTCGTCGCCAGCCACGAGGCCGCTCGCATCGGCGCTGCGCTCCGGCTCCGAGAACAGCACGTCGACGGCCAGGGCCGCCGGCCCGGCTTCCGTCAGCCGCGAAATCAGCTCAGCCATCTTGGCCCGTGGCCAGGGCCACTGGCCAATGCGGGCCAGCGACTGGTCGTCGATTGCCACGACCCGGACCGGCAATCCCGGGTCGTAGGGCCGCGGTGACAGGCGCTGGTAGGAATCGAAGACGAGGTCCCGCAGGGCCCGCGCGGCGAACGGCTCCGAGAGGGCGATGAACGCGCAGATGGAGGCGGGAACCAGCCCCAGGAGGGCGACCCAGCGGATCTTCTCGCGCCGCTTCCCTCGTGGCCGGCGCCGGAGAGAGATCGGCATCGGCCCGGGCCCCTCAGAAGTCGAAGCTGGCCGAGACGGGGACGTGGTCGGAGGGCTTGTCCCACGCGCGCGTGCGGCGGTGGATTTCCGTCCCGACCAGCCGGTCCGCCGCCTGCGGCGAGAGCAGCAGGTGGTCGATGCGGATGCCCTTGTTCCGCTGCCAGGCTCCGGCCTGGTAATCCCAGAAGGTGTAGAGGCCGGCGCTGTCGTCGCAGGCCCGCACGGCATCCGTCAGCCCGAGTCCGAGGAGCCGCCGAAAGCTCGCCCGGGTCTCCGGCCGGAACAGGGCGTCACCGACCCAGGCGGCGGGATCGGAGACGTCACGCTCGTCCGGGATGACGTTGTAATCGCCCGCCAGGACGAGCGGCTCCTCGAGCCTGAGGAGCCCGGCCGCGTGCCGGGCCAGGCGCTCCATCCAGCCGAGCTTGTAGGCGAACTTGTCCGTGCCGGTCGGGTTGCCGTTCGGCAGGTAGATGGACGCAACGCGCACGGCCCCGCCGCCCGGGCGGGAGATCACCGCTTCGAGGTAGCGCGACTGCCCGTCGTCGTCGTCCCCGGGCAGCCCGGCCTTGGCCTCCATGGGCAGGCGCGACAGGATCGCGACGCCGTTGAACGCCTTCTGGCCGTGCACGGCGACGTTGTAGCCGCGCGCCTCGATCTCGGCCCGCGGAAAGGCGTCGTCGACGCATTTCAGCTCCTGCAGGCAGAGCACGTCCGGGCGCGTTTCCTCGAGGAAGCGCTCGAGATGCGGCAGGCGCTGCTTGACGGAATTGACGTTCCAGGTGGCGATCAGCATGGGCGGGGCCGGGCTCGGGCGCCCGTCTTCCCGCGTTCGTCAGCCGGTGACAAGCTCCGGGGCCCGGGCTTGACCGGCCGCGCCGCGCACCGTTCAACACGGGCCGGGATGGGCCCGGCGGGAGCGCATGATGGCGGACGGCTATGATGTGGTGGTGATCGGGGCCGGGCCGGGTGGCTACGTGACCGCGATCCGCGCCGCCCAGCTCGGCTTCAAGACCGCGGTGGTGGACCGCGAGCACCTCGGCGGCATCTGCCTGAACTGGGGCTGCATCCCGACCAAGGCGCTGCTGCGCTCGGCCGAGATCTACCACTACCTGCAGCACCCGGGCGAATACGGCCTCACGGTCAACGGCACCGTCGGGTTCGACGCGGCCGCCGTGGTGAAGCGCTCGCGCGGCGTCTCGGCCCGGCTCAACGGTGGCGTCGGCATGCTGCTGAAGAAGAACAAGGTCGACGTGATCTGGGGCGAGGCCCGCATCGAGGCCGCCCCGAAGGGCGGCGCGCCCGGCAAGGTCGCGGTCGCCCCGACACAGCGGGCCGAGCCCCCGAAGGGCGCGCTCGGGCCCGGCAGCTATGCGGCAAAGCACATCATCGTGGCGACCGGCGCGCGGCCGCGTGTCCTGCCCGGGATCGAGCCCGACAAGAAGCTGATCTGGACCTATTACGACGCCATGGTGCCGGCCACGATGCCGAAATCCCTGCTCGTCATGGGCTCGGGCGCGATCGGGATCGAGTTCGCCTCCTTCTACCGCACCATGGGCAGCGAGGTGACGGTGGTGGAGCTGCTGCCGCAGATCCTGCCCGTCGAGGATGCCGAGATCGCGGCCTTTGCCCGCAAGCGCTTCGAGAAGCAGGGCATCACATTCCTGACCGGCGCCAAGGTCGTGAAGGTCGTGAAGGGCGCCGACAGCGTCACCGCCACCATCGACGTGGGTGGCAAGACGCAGGAACTCACGGCCGAGCGGCTGATCTCGGCCGTCGGCGTGGTCGGCAATGTCGAGAATCTCGGGCTCGAGGCGCTCGGCGTGAAGCTCGACCGCGGCACGGTCGCGACCGACGGGCTTGGCCGCACCAACGTCCCGGGCGTCTACGCCATCGGCGACGTGGCGGGCCCGCCGATGCTGGCCCACAAGGCGGAGCACGAGGGCGTGATCTGCATCGAGACCATCAAGGGCCTGCACACCCATCCGATGGACAAGGGCATGATCCCCGGCTGCACCTACTGCCAGCCGCAGATCGCCTCCGTGGGCATCACCGAGCAGAAGGCCAAGGAGCAGGGCCGGGACGTGCGCATCGGCCGCTTCCCCTTCCTGGCGAACGGCAAGGCGATCGCGCTCGGGGAGGACCAGGGGCTGGTGAAGACCATCTTCGACCGGAAGACCGGCCAGCTCCTCGGCGCGCACATGGTCGGGGCCGAGGTGACGGAGCTGATCCAGGGCTTCGTGGTGGCGATGAATCTCGAGACCACGGAGGAGGAGCTGATGCACACGGTCTTCCCGCACCCGACCCTGTCCGAGATGATGCACGAGAGCGTGCTCGACGCTTACGGCCGCGCCATCCACATGTGAGGCGCAGTCGTCCGGGCCGGGGGCTGCGGCACCGGCCACGGGCCTCTTGCTGCGCGTCGCGCCGACGCAGGAGAGGGCCGGCGCATTTGCAGCCGGCACCCGAAGCGCCTAGCTAGGCAGGGCGCCCCTTCGGCGAAGCTGACAGCATTCCATGGCCCTCGTCCTCGATCTTCTGAGCCAAGACCGCCGGCCCCGGCATCCGGAAAAGGCGCACCGGCCGGATCAGCCCGTGCTGCGCAAGCCGGACTGGATCCGGGTCAAGGCGCCGGGCTCGGCGCGCTGGGCCGAAACCAACCGCATCGTGCGCCAGAACGGGCTCGTCACGGTCTGCGAGGAGGCCGGCTGCCCCAATATCGGCGAGTGCTGGGAAAAGAAGCACGCCACCTTCATGATCATGGGGGACACCTGCACGCGGGCCTGCAGCTTCTGCAACGTCCGCACCGGGCTCCCCGAGGCGCTGGATGCGGATGAGCCCGGCAAGGTGGCCGAGGCCGTGGCGAAGCTCGGGCTCGAGCATGTCGTGGTGACGTCGGTTGATCGCGACGACCTCGCGGATGGCGGGGCGGCCCATTTCGCCGCGGTGATCGGGGCCATCCGGGCCCGATCACCGGCCACCACCATCGAGATCTTGACGCCCGACTTCCTGCGCAAGGACGGCGCGCTCGAGGTCGTGGTGGCCGCGAAGCCGGACGTGTTCAACCACAATCTCGAGACGGTCCCGTCCAAGTACCTCACGGTGCGGCCGGGAGCGCGCTACTTCCATTCCGTGCGGCTGCTGCAGCGGGTCAAGGAGCTCGATCCGGCCATCTTCACGAAATCCGGGATCATGGTCGGGCTCGGCGAGGCCCGGCACGAAGTCCTGCAGGTGATGGACGACCTCCGCTCGGCGCATGTCGACTTCCTGACCATCGGGCAGTACCTGCAGCCGACCCGCAAGCATCATCCCGTGGTGGGGTTCATCACCCCGGACGAGTTCAAGGCCTACGAGACCAGCGCCTACGCGAAGGGTTTCAGCCTCGTCTCCGCGACGCCGCTGACGCGCTCCTCCCATCACGCCGGCGAGGATTTCGCGAAACTCCGCGCCAAGCGCGAGGCGGAACTCGGCCGCGCGGCGGCCCGGTGACCCGACGCTCTTAGCCGGTCCGGGCCCGCCGGCTCCGGTCCGGGCGATCGCCGGGGAGGTCATCCCGGTCGCGGCCGCAATGCGGGCGCGTCGCCTCCCGGCGCACTCGACTTCCCGACCTGCCGCCGCCAAGAAGCGCCATGCCGTCCTTCCGCACGACCCGCCGCGTTTCGCACACGCCCGAGGAGATGTTCGCTCTCGTCGGCGACGTGGAGCGCTATCCCGATTTCCTGCCCCTCTGCACGGGGCTGCGCTTGCTTCGCCGGCAGCAGGACGGGCCGGATCGGACCGCGCTCGTGGCCGAGATGAGCGTCGGCTACAAGGCGATCAGCGAGCGGTTCACCACCAAGGTGACCCTGGACAATGCCACCCGGGACATCCTCGTGTCCTACGTCAACGGGCCGTTCAAGTACCTCGAAAACCGCTGGGAATTCCGGCCGGGCGACACGCCGGGAACCTGCCTCATCCATTTCTGGATCGAATACGAGTTCCGCTCGGTCGCGCTCGGCATCCTGATGGGCTCCGTGTTCGACCGCGCCTTCCGGCGCTTCACGGACGCGTTCGAGAAGCGGGCCGACGAGGTCTACGGCCGCCGCCCCGCTGGTAAGGCTGACGGCGGGTCGCCCGCGTCCTAGGCCTGATCCAGGGCGGAGGCGAGAAGCGCCAGCGCGTCCTCGGCTGCCCGGTCGCGCACGGCGGCGCGGCCGAGATCGCCGTAGCGTCGCTCGAGGTGCCGGGTCGGCGCTCCCGTCCGGGCGAGCCCGAAATGCACGAGACCGACCGGCTTCGCGGCCGAGCCGCCACCCGGGCCGGCAATGCCCGTGACCGACACCGCGACCTCCGCGCCGGAGCGGGCGAGGGCGCCTTCTGCCATGGCCCGCGCGGTCGGCTCGCTCACCGCGCCATGGATTTCGATGAGGCTCGGCTCGACCCCGAGCGAGTCGAATTTGGCCGCGTTGGAATACGTCACGAAACCACGCTCGAACACGGACGAGGAGCCCGCGACGCCGGTCAGGGCCGCGGCCACGAGGCCGCCGGTGCAGGATTCGGCGGTGGCGATGCGCCAGCCCCGGGCGCCATAGCGCCGCAGGACCTCGGCCGCCTGGTCGGACAGGGCAGGCGACATCGGCTAGCCTCCTGAGGGAAGACGCACTGTAGCGGCGGCCTGGGCGGCGATGCCCTCGCCGCGCCCCGTGAAGCCGAGCCGCTCGGTGGTGGTGGCCTTGATCGAAACGGCCCCGAGCGGAAGCCCGGCCACCGCCGCGATGCGCTGCCGCATAGCGTCGCGGTAAGGGCCGACCTTGGGGCGCTCGCACAGGATGGTGGCATCGAGGTGGTCGATGCAGCCGCCCGCCGCCCGCACCCGTTCGGCCGCGAAGGCCAGGAACTGGTCCGACGCGGCGCCGCGCCATTGTGGATCGCTCGGCGGGAAATGCGTGCCGATGTCGCCTTCACCGAGCGTGCCGAGCAGCGCGTCCGTCAGCGCGTGCAGCACGACGTCGCCGTCCGAATGGGCGACCACGCCGCGATCATGCGGCACTTGCACACCGCCGAGCCAGATGTGCCCCCCGGGGCCGAACACATGGACGTCGAAGCCGGTTGCGACGCGGGTCACCAGCGCCGCGGCGGGCGGGGCGAGGCGGCGCTCGGCCTCGGTGAAATCGGACGGCGTGGTGACTTTCATGTTGGCCGGAGCGCCTTCGAACACGTGGACGGGGACGCCGGCCCATTCGGCGAGCCGCGCGTCGTCGGTGAAGTCCACCTCGCCGGCCTCCGCCGCCTTGCGGTGCGCCGCCAGGAGGGCATCGAAGGCGAAAGCCTGCGGCGTCTGCACCGTGCGGAGTTCTGCCCGGTCGAGCGTGTGGACGATGCGGCCCGCCGCGTCGACGCGCTTCACGGTGTCGGTGACCGGAAGCGCCGGTACGGCCGCGCCGTGACGCTGGGCAGCGGCGATGGCGCGGTCGATCAGGCCGCGGTCCGCGAACATGCGCGCGGCGTCGTGGACCAGGCACAGCCGACCCTGGCCTCGCTCCGCCACCGCCTCCAGCGCGCGCAGCACCGAAACCTGCCGGGTGGCGCCGCCCGCCACGGGGGCCCGAAGCCCCGTCTGCCCGGCGAACTCGGCCGTGGCGGCGTCGTAGAGGGGCCGGTCGTCGGGATGGATGGCGCACAACACCGTGCCGATCGCCGGGTGGGCGAGGAACGGCTCCAGCGCCCGCGCCAAAACCGTCCGACCGGCCACCTCGCGATACTGCTTCGGCAGGCCGTCTCCGGCGCGCTGGCCCCGCCCGGCGGCCACGATGAGGGCGACGACATCCATGAAGCACGAACCCGCCCGGCGGGCGCCGCCGGCCGGCCTCCTTAGGGTTCGTGGGCCCGTCTGCAAAGATGTCCCCTTGGACAGAGCGGCGCGATTGTCTATGGATCGGGCACGATGGCATGTGATGAATTATTAGGCAGCAAGCCCGTGACGAATGCGGCAAACGGGCCGGTCGCTGTGCTGGCACCGCTGTCCGGTGTGAGCGATCTCGCCTTTCGGCGCCTGGCGGCGCGCTTCGGGGCTGAGCGCGTGGTCACCGAGATGGTCGCTGCCGAGGGCTTCCTCCGCGGCGACGAGGAAGCGCGGCTGCGCTCGGCCGGGCGCGGGATCTCGCCGCACGTGATTCAGCTCGTGGGTCGCAATCCGGCCCGCATGGGCGAGGCGGCGCGCCTCGCCGAGGCCGCGGGCGCCGACGTGATCGACATCAACATGGGCTGCCCGGCCAAGCGCGTCACGGGTGGCCTCTCGGGATCCGCCCTGATGCGCGAGCCGGACCTCGCCCTCGCCATGATGGCGAGCGTGGTCGCGGCCGTGTCGGTGCCGGTCACGGTGAAGATGCGGCTCGGCTGGGACGACCGGAGCCGCAATGCGGCGGAACTCGCGCGGCGCGGGGCCGAGCTCGGCGTCGCGGGCTTTGCCGTGCATGGCCGGACGCGGCAGCAATTCTATGAAGGCCGTGCCTCCTGGAGCGCCATCCGAGAGGTGGTGGACAGCGTCTCCGTGCCGGTTCTGGCCAATGGCGACATCCTGAGCGCCGCAGATGCCGCCGCCTGCCTCGCCCAGTCCGGCGCGGCCGGCGTGATGATCGGCCGCGCCGCCGTCGGCCAGCCCTGGCTGGTCGGCGAGGTCGCGGCCGCCCTCACGGGCCAGGCGCCGCCCCGGGTCACGCCGCAGGAGCGGGCCGAGGCGGCCGCCGAGCATTACGAGGGGCTGCTCGCGCTGTACGGGACGGCGCTCGGCATCCGCCACGCCCGCAAACACCTCGCGGCCTATGCCGATTGCGCGGCCGCGGCCGGCTACGGCCTGCCACCGGCCGATCGCGCCGAACTGGTCCGGTCCGTCGAGCCCACGGCCGTTCTGGCCCTTCTGACCCGGCTCTATGCCGAACCCATCCAGAGGGCCGCATGAGCGGGACGATCGCCGAACAGGTCCTCAACGCGCTGCCGCTGCCGGTCCTGACCGTCGGGCCAGACGGCAACATCCTGGACGCCAACCAGGCCGCGGAAAGCTTCTTCGACGCCAGCGTGCGGGTGATGCGGCGGCAGCAGCTGGCCGAGATCCTGCCCTACGATTCGCCGGCCTTCACCATCGTCGAGGAGGTGCGGCGCCGCGGGTCCGGCGTGAGCGAGCACCGCGTCGACCTGTCGAGCCCGCGGCACGGGGCCGAGCGCCGCGTGGACGTGTTCGCGACACCGCTCGGCGACCACGGCGCCGTTGTGCTCCTGTTCCAGGAGCGGACCATCGCCGACAAGATGGACCGGCAGCTGACGCATCGCGGCGCCGCGCGCTCGCTCACGGCGCTCGGCGCCATGCTGGCGCACGAGATCAAGAACCCGCTGTCCGGAATCCGCGGCGCGGCCCAGTTGCTGGAGCCGTCGCTGGACGAGAACGACCGCATGCTGACCCGGCTCATCTGCGAGGAGACGGACCGCATCGTCAGCCTGGTCGAGCGGATGGAGCTGTTCGGCGACGAGCGCCCCGTCGAGCGCGGACCCGTGAACGTGCACGGCGTGCTGGACCATGTGAGGCGGCTCGCATCGTCGGGCTTCGCCCGGCACATCCGCATCACGGAAAGCTACGATCCGTCGCTGCCACCGGTGCTCGGCAACCGGGACGAGCTCGTTCAGGTCTGCCTCAACCTCGTCAAGAACGCCGCCGAGGCGATCGGCCTCGACGCGCTGGACGGCGAGATCACGCTGTCCACCGCCTTTCGGGCCGGCGTCAGGCTCGAAATCCCGGGATCGCGGGGAGGGCGGGTCACGCTGCCGATCGAACTCGCGATCAGCGACAACGGCCCCGGGGTCCCGGACGACCTCTTGCCGCATCTGTTTGATCCGTTCGTGACCACCAAGTCGCAGGGAAGTGGCCTGGGCCTTGCCTTGGTGGCCAAGATGGTCGGAGCGCATGGCGGCGTCGTCGAGTGCGACCCGTCACCCCGGCGGACCACCTTCCGGGTGCTCCTGCCCATCTACAGCGCCCGCGACGGGCGCGAATCGGAGGTTTGAGGCCAGCGCATGCCGAGCGGACAAATTTTGCTGGCCGACGACGACGCCGCGATCAGGACGGTCCTGAACCAGGCGCTGTCGCGAGCCGGATACGACGTGCGCTCCACCGGCCACGCCGCGACCCTGTGGCGATGGGCAGCCCAGGGCGAGGGCGACCTCATCATCACCGACGTCATCATGCCGGACGAGAACGCCTTCGATCTGCTGCCGCGGATCAAGAAGGTCAGGCCGGACCTGCCCATCATCGTCATGAGCGCCCAGAACACCTTCATGACGGCGATCCGGGCATCCGAGCGCGGCGCCTACGAGTACCTGCCGAAGCCGTTCGACCTGAAGGAGCTCGTCGCCATCGTCGGCCGGGCGCTCTCGCGGCCGCGCGGCCCGGCCGCGGGCGGTCAGGGCCAGGAGGCCGACGACATTCCGCTGGTCGGCCGTTCGCCGGCCATGCAGGAGATCTACCGGGCGCTCGCCCGCCTCATGCCGACCGACCTCACGGTGATGATTTCCGGCGAGTCGGGCACCGGCAAGGAGCTGGTGGCGCGGGCGCTGCACGATTACGGCAAGCGCCGGAAGGGCCCCTTCGTCGCCGTCAACATGGCGGCCATCCCCCGCGACCTGATCGAATCGGAGCTGTTCGGCCACGAGAAGGGCGCCTTCACGGGGGCGCTCTCGCGCAGCGCGGGCCGCTTCGAACAGGCCGAGGGCGGCACGCTGTTTCTGGACGAGATCGGCGACATGCCGATGGAGGCCCAGACACGCCTCCTGCGCGTCCTGCAGCAGGGCGAGTACACCACCGTCGGGGGCCGCGTTCCCATCAAGACCAATGTCCGCATCATCGCGGCCACCAACAAGGACCTCAGGATCGCGATCCAGAACGGCATCTTCCGCGAGGACCTGTTCTTCCGCCTCAACGTCGTGCCGCTGCGCCTGCCGCCGTTGCGGGAACGGAGCGAGGACCTGCCCGACCTCGTGCGTCACTTCATGGCGATCGTCGAAAAGGAGGGGCTGCCCCGCAAGCAGATCGATTCCGAGGCGATGGAGCGGCTCAAGCGCTACCGCTGGCCCGGCAACGTGCGCGAGCTCGAGAACCTGGTGCGCCGGCTGGCCGCCCTCTACCCGCAGGACACGATCACCGGGCCGATCGTCGAGACCGAACTCGACACGCCCCGCAGTGTCGTGGCCGCGATCGAGGGCAGCGCGCCAGTGGAGGGTGAGACCCTGGCCATGGCCGTGGAACGTCACCTGTCGGACTATTTCCGCAGATATCCGAGCAGCCTGCCCCCTCCCGGGCTGTATCACCGCATCCTGCGCGAGATCGAAGGGCCGCTGATCGGCGCGGCCCTGGCCGCCACCCGCGGCAACCAGATCCGGGCGGCCGAACTGCTCGGCGTGAACCGGAACACGCTGCGCAAGAAGGTCCGCGACCTGGAACTTCAGGTGGTCCGCACGGGTCGCTGAGCGCAACCGCCGGCTTTGCTTCGCCCGAGCCGCAACTGGACTTCGTGCCGGATCGCGCCTATTCCCCCGTGGTGTTGCCGACGCGCATCACCAGTACGAGGTTCCTAGGTCGAGGATCACCTTGAGCGAAGCCGAACGGGCGAGCGCGGGAGCACGGGTCACAAAGGGCGCGGGATCGCGTGGCCCGGGCTTGATCGGCGCCATTACGGTCGGGCTGGCGCTCTGTTCGGCGCTCGCGACCTTTCTGGTGCTGGCAGGGCTCACGCCCATCCTGCCGACCAACGACGTGGTCCGCTGGGTCCTCCTCCTGAACGTAGTCCTGGTCCTGGTCCTGGTCGCGATCGTGACCTGGGAAGCCTGGGACCTCGTTCGCGCCCGCGTCGCCGGCGTGGCCGGGGCGGGGCTCCATGTCCAAGTGGTCGGGCTGTTCAGCCTCGTGGCCGCCCTGCCGGCGATCCTGGTTGCAATCGTGGCGAGCGCCACCCTCAACCGCGGCCTCGACCCGTGGTTCGCGGGCTCCTTGCGGGCGCTGATGTCGAACACGGTCGAGATCGCCGAGGCGTATCGCGACTCGCAATGCCGCACCCTCGCCCGGGAGACCCGGCTGATGGCCTCGGACCTGAACCGGGCCAAGCTCCTGTTCGATGCCGACCGGAAGCTTTTCGCGGACTTCCTGTCCTCACGCGCGGGATCGCTCGGCTTCCCGGTGGCCATGATTGTGAACCCGGACGGAACCGTGGTCGAGCAGGCGGAATTGGCGCCAGTGGCGGGGCTGGCCCCGCCCACGGCTGAGGACCTGCGCGAGGTGAGCGAGACGGATGCGACCTGCCTGGTGCCCCGCAACGGCTATATCTTTCGGGCCGTCCTGAAGCTGCCCGCCCATGACGGCCGCATCCTCTTCGTGGCGCGGGCGGTCGACCCGAGGGCGGTCGAGTTTCCGCCGGTCGCGCAGGCCGGCATCAACTACTATCTGGCGCTGGAGCAGAAGCGGGTCGGGATCCAGATCGCCTTCGCGTCCATGTTCGCGCTGATCGCGCTGATCGTGCTCCTGTCCGCGATCTGGTTCGGGCTGAACTTCGCGACCCGGCTCGTGACGCCGATCCGCCGCCTGATCCATGCGACCGACCAGGTCGCGACGGGAAACTTCTACGCGCAGGTTCCTGTCCGCAGGGCGGAGGGGGACCTCGCCCATCTGGGCGAGACGTTCAACAAGATGACCGCGGAACTCCGTCGCCAGCATGACGGCCTCACGGCCGCGAGCGACCTCATCGACCGGCGCCGCCGCTTCATGGAGGCGGTCCTGTCCGGCGTGTCGGCCGCGGTCATCGGCATCGACGCGAACGGTCTGATCACGATTGCGAACCCGCCGGCCGAGGCCCTGCTGAATCTCCGTCGCGATCAGCTGCTCGGGCAGGCCATCACCGACATCCTCCCTGAAATCGCCCAATTGGTTGAAGAGGCGAGGGGAGGTCGCCGGCTCGCCCAGCAGCAGATTTCCATCTCCCGCCGGAACAAGGACCGCATGCTGAACATCCGTGTCACGAGCGAACAGGCGCGCGGCGAGGAAAAGGGCTTCATCGTGACACTGGACGACATCACCGACCTCGTGACCGCGCAGCGCTCCTCCGCCTGGGCCGACGTCGCGCGCCGCATCGCCCACGAGATCAAGAATCCGCTCACCCCCATTCAGCTCTCCGCCGAACGCATCCGCCGCAAGTACGGCAAGCAGATTACGCATGACAGAGAGATATTCGACCAGTGTACCGACACGATTGTCCGCCAGGTCGATGACATCAAGCGCATGGTCGACGAGTTTTCGTCATTCGCCCGCATGCCAAAACCCTCCATGGGGGAGGAGGACGTGGTCGATACGGTGCGTCAGATCGTGTTCATGATGCGCATCGCACATCCCGAGATCACCTTCCGGGACATCCTCCCAGAGGTGCCGGTCGTGGCAAGTTTCGACCGACGGTTGCTGTCTCAGGCTGTCCAGAACATCATCAAGAACGCCACGGAGGCGATCGCCGCCGTGGCCGAAGAGCAGCGCGCGCCCGCCGAGATCGCGGTCGAGATTCGTCGGGAGGAGGACGAGGTGATCGTGGACGTGGCGGACAGCGGTAAGGGGTTTCCCAGCGAGGGCCGACAGCGCTTGCTGGAGCCGTACATGACCACGCGCGAAGGCGGCACCGGGCTCGGGCTCGCCATCGTCGGCAAGATCCTCGAGGACCACGGCGGCAGCATCGAGCTGCTCGACAATCCGTCCGGGCGGGGAGGGCTGGTCCGCCTCCGCTTTCCCACCAAGGCGAGCGCCAGGCCGGATGACGAAGCCGCGACGGGCCGGCGCGAGTTTCGGCGAGTGACAGCATGAGCACCGACATCCTCATCGTCGACGACGAAACCGACATCCGCGAACTCGTCGCCGGCATCCTCGAGGACGAGGGCCACGGCACCCGGACGGCGGGGTCGTCCGACGAGGCCCTGGCGGCCATCGAGGCGCGCCGTCCGCACCTCGTGTTTTTGGACATCTGGCTGCAGGGCAGCCGGCTGGACGGGCTGCAGGTGCTGGAGCTGATCAAGAAGGAGCATCCCGACCTGCCGGTCGTGATGATCTCCGGTCACGGCAACGTCGAAACCGCCGTTTCCGCCATCAAGGCCGGCGCCTACGACTTCATCGAAAAGCCCTTCAAGGCCGACAGGCTGGTTCTGGTGGCCGACCGGGCGCTGGAGGCCTGGCGGCTGAAGCGGGAGGTGCGCGACCTCAGATCCCGCTCCGTCCAGGCGAGCCGCATCGCCGGCCGCTCCCCGGCCATCAACCAGCTCCGCCAGGCCATCGAGCGGGCCGCTCCGACCAATGCCCGCATCCTCGTGGCCGGCACGCCGGGATCCGGCAAGGAACTCGCCTCCCGCACGATCCACGCGCTGTCAGCCCGTGCCTCCGGCCCCTTCGTGGTCATCAACGCCGCCACGATCACGCCCGAGAACATGGAGGCCGAACTCTTCGGCGTGGAGGCCAACGGCGAGCGCGGCCGGCGCATCGGCGCGCTCGAAGAGGCTCACGGCGGCACCCTCTACATCGACGAGATCGCCGACATGTCGCGCGAGGTGCAGGGCCGCATCCTGCGCGTCCTCGTGGATCAGAACTTCCAGCGGGTCGGTGGGTCGACCCGGGTCCATGTGGATGTCCGCATCGTGTCCTCCTCGAGCCGCGATCTGCCGGCCGAGATTGCGGCAGGGCGCATGCGCGAGGACCTGTTCCACCGGCTCAGCGTGGTGCCGATCCGCATCCCGTCGCTGGCCGAGCGCCGGGAGGACGTGCCCGAGCTGATCGAGTTCTTCCAGGACCAGATCTCGGCCGCCACCGGCCTGCCCAAGCGCCGGATCGGCCAGGAGGCCATGGCCGTGCTGCAATCGCACGACTGGCCGGGCAACGTCCGCCAGCTCCGCAACAACGTCGAGCGGCTGATGATCCTGACGCCGGCGGATGTGGATGCCGAGATCACGGCCGACATGCTGCCGGCCGAGATCGGCACGCTGATTCCGGCCACCCCGAACGGCGCGGGCGGGGAGCGGCTGATGAGCCTGCCGCTGCGGGAGGCGCGGGAAATTTTCGAGCGGGAATACCTCGTCGCACAAATTGCGCGCTTCTCCGGAAACATCTCGCGCACCGCCGAGTTCATCGGCATGGAGCGGTCCGCGCTCCACAGGAAGCTGAAGCTGCTGGGGATCGGCGCGTAGGAGTGGCGGGGGCAGAGAGCGTGGCACGGGCCGAACAGCGCTTGCGTCCCGGACCGCCTGGGCTTCTATTGCGCGGGCCGGTCCGGGGCAGCTTCCCGCGCCAACAACAACACGGCCCGCCCACGACCGGCGGTGCGGGCCGACAGGACAAACTCCATGCCGACCGAACGCGGCCAAAACCTACAAGATACCTTCCTGAACCATGTTCGGAAGAACAAGGTCCCGCTGACCATCTTTCTGGTGAACGGCGTCAAGCTCCAGGGGATCGTGACCTGGTTCGACAGCTTCTGCGTGCTTCTGCGCCGCGATGGGCATTCCCAGCTCGTCTACAAGCACGCGATCTCGACCGTGATGCCCGGTCAACCGGTTCAGCTCTTCGAGCCGGAAGAGACCGACCGTCCGTGAGCCCGGCACGGGCCGGCCGGCTTTGACCACCGACACCCCACCGCCGAAGGGCGACCGCCTGCAGCGAGGCCTGTCCGACGAGGACATCGCGGCCCGCACGCGCACGATCGTGCTCGGGCCCTACCAGACGCGCGCGCGTCCGCGGACGGCGCCGAGCCTCGGCCGGGCGGCTGAGATCCCGAACGCGAGGCCGGTGGCCTCGCGGCTTGACGAGGCGATTGGCCTCGCGGCCGCGATCAACCTCGAGGTTCGCGTGAGCGAGGTGGTGCCGGTGGCCTCACCCCGTCCGGGGACCTATCTCGGCAGCGGCAAGGTTGCGGAGATCGCCGGCATCGTGGCCGCGGAGGAGGCCGGGCTCGTCGTGATGGATTGCGCCCTGACCCCGGTGCAGCAGCGCAATCTGGAGAAGGCCTGGGGCGCCAAGGTCATCGACCGGACCGGGCTCATCCTGGAAATCTTCGGCCAGCGCGCCCGCACCAAGGAAGGCGCGCTCCAGGTCGAACTCGCCCACCTGGCGTATCAGAAGAGCCGGCTTGTCCGCTCCTGGACCCACCTCGAGCGCCAGCGCGGCGGCTTCGGCTTCCTGGGCGGCCCGGGCGAAACCCAGATCGAGGCCGACCGGCGCCAGATCCAGGACCGCATGCGGCGGATCGAGCGCGACCTCGACGGGGTCAAGCAGACCCGGGCCCTGCACCGGGCCAGCCGCCGGCGCGTGCCTTACCCGATCGTGGCGCTGGTCGGCTACACGAATGCTGGCAAGTCGACGCTGTTCAACCGTCTGACCTCGGCGGAGGTCTTCGCGGAAAATCTGCTGTTCGCCACCCTCGATCCAACCTCGCGCGCCATTCGCCTTCCACATGGCGAGACCGCCATTCTGTCCGACACGGTCGGCTTCATTTCCGACCTGCCCACCATGCTGGTCGCCGCGTTCCGGGCGACGCTGGAGGACGTGATCGAGGCCGACGTGCTGCTGCACGTCCGCGACATCGCGCATGGCGAGACGGAGGCCGAGGCGGCCGACGTCAACCTGGTGCTGGATCAGCTCGGCATCGACATCAACGACCGCGGCCGCATCATCGAGGTCTGGAACAAGTCCGACCTCCTGTCCCCGGAAGAGCGCGAGCGGCTGTCCGGAGCCGCCGCGCGGCTGCCGCCGGAGGCTCGGCCGATCCTGATCTCGGCCGCCAGCGGGGAGGGGGCGGCCGATCTGCTCGCCGCCATCGAGGACCGGATGGCGGTCGGCCGGCCGAGCTACCTGATCGTCCTGCCGGTCGATGAGGGCGCCGGGCTGCACTGGCTGTTCGAGGAGGCCGAGGTGCTGGAGCGCAGCACGGGGGAGGGTGGCGAGACCCGGGTGTCGATCCGGATTGCGCCCGAGAAGGTGCCACGGCTGCTCAGGCGTTTTCCGGAAGCCGAGCCGCTGGGCTGAGCCCCGGCCCTCCTCGCCCTTCACCCCGTCGCAGGGCAGCTCCGGCCAATCCAGATTCCGTGACCTGCCCTGAACCAATCAAAACCAATTTGGCTCAGTCGACCCAGAAGGGAAGGGGCCTCGACGGTCACTCGCTGTCCGGCGGCTGAGCCGCTGGGCTGAGGCCCGGGCGCTCCTCGCGCTTCACCTCGTCCCAGGCTCGGTCCATTTCGGCCAGAGTCCAGGGCCCCACTCCAGAACCGGTTGCAACCAATTTGGTTTCGACTGCCCGAAAGCGGCGCTCGAACTTGCGATTGGCTTTGGCCAGCGTCTCCTCCGGGTCGGCCCGGAGGTAATGGCCAAGATTGGCCACCGTGAAGAGCAGGTCCCCGTATTCCTCGGCGACCGCCTCGCGGCGCCCCTCGGCCAGCGCCTCGCGCAGCTCCCCGATCTCTTCCTCCACCTTGCCGAGCACCTCCGCCATGTCGGGCCAGGCGAAGCCCACGGACGCCGCCTTGCGGGCGATCTTGTCGGTGCGGCTCAGGGCGGGAATCCCGATCGGAATGCCGTCCAGGGCGCTTGGCCGGGCAGGCGGGGTCGGGGCGCGGGCCGCCTTCTCCGCCCGCTCCTCCTGCTTGATCTCGTCCCAGAGCCGTTTGACGCCCTCCGGCGAGAGCGACCGAGTGTCTCCGAACACGTGCGGGTGGCGCCGGATCAGCTTGGAGCTGATCGCCAGCACCACATCGCCGAAATCGAAGGCGCCGCGCTCGCGGGCGAGCTGGGCATGAAAGACGACCTGCAGCAGCAGGTCGCCCAGCTCGTCGCGCAGGTCGTCCAGATCGCCTCGGTGCACCGCGTCGGCGACCTCGTGGGCCTCCTCGACCGTATAGGGCGCAATGGTCTCGAAGGTCTGGTCGAGGTCCCAGGGGCAGCCGCGCTGGGGATCGCGAAGCCGCGCCATCAGCCGCAGCAATTCGCCGATGTCACGTGATGGCCGCTGCTCGCGGTCCGGCGGGTCCATGCTCATCGCGTCATCCGACCGGGACCGGTCCGGCGGAAGCCGCCGGGGAAGGGCCCCTCACTGACAGAGGTCATTCGCATAAGATATATTATGGAACCAGAATGGTGAAACAGGAGGCCGCGACGCGAGCCGCGGCCGGCCTGGTCACGGCAGCCGCTCCGCCTCGCCGTCGAGCCGCATGCCGTCAAAGGCCGGCACGATTCCGTCCGGCAATTCGCGGCGGAGCGTCTCGTAATCGAGGTCGGTGTGCAGATTGGTCAGCACCGCCCGCCGCGGCCGCACGCGCGCGATCAGCTCGAGCGCCTCGGAGACGGAGAAATGGGTCGGGTGCGGCGTGTAGCGCAGCGCGTCCAGGATCAGGATGTCGAGCCCTTCGAGGGCCGCCATGCTGGGCTCGGGCATGCGGCTGACGTCGCTCGCATAGGCGATGTTGCCGAAGCGCAGGCCGAGGGCCCGGATGTCGCCGTGCTCCATGTCGAACGGCAGCGCCGAGACCGGGCCGCCCGGTCCGTCGACATCCGTCGCCTCGCCGACCACGAGCCGGCGTTCGTCCACGATGGGCGGATAGGAACTGCCGGGCGGCGAGCGGAAGCAATAGCCGAAGCGGACGTTCAGCACCTCGCTCGTGGCCGCGTCGGCATAGAGCGGGATCCGCCGCCGCATGTGGATCACCAGCGGTCGGAGGTCGTCGATGCCATGGATATGATCGGCATGATCATGGGTGATCAGCACGCCGTCGAGCCGGCGGATATCGGCCTCGAGCAGCTGCGTGCGGAGGTCCGGCGACGTGTCGACCAGGACGGTCGTGGTGCCGCCGGGACCGGTCCGTTCCACCAGGATGGAGCAGCGCCGGCGCCGGTTTTTCGGGTTGTCCGGATCGCAGGCGCCCCAGCCCGACCCGACGCGGGGCACGCCCGCCGAGGACCCGCAGCCCAGGATCGTGACGGCAAGGCTCAAGCGGCCGCGCTCCGGGCGGCGTCCTGTAGAAAGGGCCGGCTTTTGGCGAACAGGCGGCCCACATTGTCCGTGGTCAGCCGCGCCACCTCGTCGAGGCCGAGCCCGAGGAGGTCGGCCAGGACGCGCGCGGTCTCGACCACATAGGCCGGCTCGTTCGGCCGGCCGCGATGCGGCACGGGCGCCAGATAGGGCGCATCCGTCTCGACCAGCAGCCGGTCGCGCGGCACGATCTCGGCCGCGATCCGCCGCAGCGCCTCGGAACTGCGAAAGGTCAGGATGCCGGACAGGGAGATGTAGAAGCCGAGCTCGATCCCGGTCCGGGCAAGGGCCTCGCCGGAGGAGAAACAATGCAGCACGGCGTCGAACCGCCCTCGCCTGTGCTCGTCGCGCAGGATGGCGTCCATGGCCCCGTCGGCGTCGCGGGCATGGATCACGAGCGGCAGCCCGCTCTCTCGCGCGGCCGCGATGTGGGTGCGGAACACGCGCTCCTGCACGTCGCGCGGCGCGCGGTCGTAATGGAAGTCGAGCCCGGCCTCGCCGATGGCCACGCAGCGCGGATGGGCGGCGAGGGCAACGATCTCGGCGGCCGGCACGTCCGGTTCCTCGCCCGCATTGTGCGGGTGGGTGCCGACCGTGAACAGCACCTCCTCGTGCGCCTCAGCCAGGGCCCGGTAGCGCGCCGCCTGGCTGATCCGGGTCGAAATGGTGATCATCCGGCCGACGCCGGCCGCGCGGGCCCGGCCCAGCACCTCCGGCAGCCGGTCGGAGAGATCCGGGAAGTCGAGGTGGCAGTGGCTATCGACCAGCATCGCCGCCCTACCCTTCCGCCTCGACATAGCGGGGGAA
>NZ_JAQGKF010000065.1 GCF_028290205.1 Enterovirga sp.
AGACGAGTTCGCCCAGCTCGCCGTCGGGCAGCACGCGGCCGGTCGCCGGATCGATGATCTCCGGGTAGAAATGGTCCTCCCAGACGTGCAGCCCGTCCTTGGTCTCGCGGAATTCCATCGAGACGCCGGGGCCGATCACCTCCGTCAGCCCGTAGATGTCGACCGCGTCCATGCCGAAGGCGGTCTCGATCTCGCGCCGCATCGCGTTGGTCCAGGGCTCGGCCCCGAAGATTCCGACCTCGAGCGAAGTCTCACGCGGATCGATGCCCTGCCGCCGGAACTCGTCCAGGATCGCCAGCATGTAGGAGGGCGTCACGGTGATCAGCTCGGGCCGGAAATCGGAGATGAGCTGCACCTGCCGCTCGGTCATGCCGCCGGAGACCGGGACCACGGTGATGCCCAGGCGCTCGGCCCCGGCATGCACGCCGAGCCCGCCCGTGAAGAGCCCGTAGCCATAGGCATTGTGCAGCATCTGGCCCGGCCGCGCCCCGGCGGCCCGCAGCGAGCGGGCCATCACCTCCGCCCACATCTCCAGATCCCCCCGCGTATAGGCGGCGACGATCGGTCTGCCTGTGGTGCCGGAGGAGGCGTGGATGCGCAGGCATCGCTCGCGCGGCACGGCCAGCATGCCGAATGGATAGCTCTGGCGCAGGTCCGCCTTGGCCAGCAGCGGAAAGCGGGCGAGATCGGGCAGCTCGCGAAAGTCGCCGGGCGCGAGTCCGGCAGCGTCGAAGGCGGCGCGGTAATGCGGAACGTTGTCATAGGCGTGGCGGAGCGACCAGCCGAGGCGGCGCGTTTGCAGCGCGGCGAGTTCGTCGCGCGACATGCGCTCGGCGGGGTCGAGGCCCGCATCCGGTCCGGTCATCTGTCCCCTCCCCCTCGGTCCCGGGCCTGTTGCGGCCCGATGATCGCGTCCCGCGGACGCGGTCGGCTTGGTCGGCTGCGGCGGAGCGCGCGCCGCTACATGGCGTCGAAATCCACCACCACCCGGTCCGTGACGGGGCGGGCCTGGCAGGTCAGGACGAAGCCTGCCGCGAGTTCCCAGCCCTCGAGCGCGTAGTTGACGTCCATCCGGACCTCGCCCTCGCTCACCCGCGCCCGGCAGGTCGAGCACATGCCGCCCCGGCAGGCATAGGGCAGGTCCATGCCGGCACGGAGCGCCGCGTCGAGCACGGTTTCGCCCTCGCGCACCCGCACCTCGCGGCGCTTGCCGTCCGCGATCAGCGCGGCGAGGCGGCCCGTGGCCGCGTCCCCCGGCGCCGCCCTTCTGGGCTGCGGCACGCCGCCCTGTTCCGAGACGAAGCGCTCATGGTGGATCCGGTCCGGCCCGATGCCGAGCGCGAGCGCGGCCGCCTCCACCTCCTCGCTCATGCCGAGCGGGCCGCAGATGAACAGGTGGTCCACGACCCGGGCCGGGACGATGTGCGTCAGCAGCAGCCGCACCTTGGCCCCGTCGAGCCGCCCGTTCAGCACCGGCACGTCCTGCTCCTCCCCGGACAACACGTGAAACACGGAGAACCGATCGAGATAGCGGTCCTTCAGCTCCTCGAGCGCCGTCCGAAACAGCATCTCGGCCGTCGAGCGGTTGCCGTAGAACAGGAACACGCGGCTTTCCGGTTCGCGTGCCAGCACGCCGCGGATGATCGACAGAATGGGCGTGATGCCCGAGCCGGCCGCGAACCCGGCATAAGTCCGCCCGCCCGCCGACGGCTCGATCTGGCCGAAACGGCCGGTCGGCGTCATCACGTCGATCGTGTCGCCGGGCTGCAGGGCGGCGTTGGCGAAGGTCGAGAACAACCCGCTCTCGACCCTCTTCACGCCGATGCGCAGCTCGCCGTCGCCGGGGGCCGAGCAGATCGAGTAGGAGCGCCGCACCTCCTCGCCCTCTAGGGCCGAGCGCAGCGTAAGATATTGGCCGGGCTCAAAGGCGTAGGCGGCCATGAGTTCGGCCGGGATGTCGAAGGCGATCGACACCGCGTCCGGCGTTTCCCGGCGAACGTCCCGGATGGTGAGCGGGTGGAAGCGGGGCCGGATCATGCCGCGGCGGCGCCCCGGCGAAGCGGGGGAGAGTGGCGGCCCCGGCGGAGGGGCGCGACGCCCCCTCCGCCATGCTCCGCGTGCCCCACCTTCCCGGCCGGGCAGGGGCGGATCACGGGGCCGCACGAGCCCGGGCTGACAGCTCTGGCTAATGGCATTTGAAAGAGTCGAACGGCTCGCGGCAGGACGTGCAGCGCCACAAGGCTTTGCAGGATGTCGAGCCGAACTGGGCGAGGCGCTCCGTCATGTCCGAGCCGCAGCGCGGGCACGCCACGACCTCCTGGCCGAACAGCGCGCCCCGGCTGGACCCGGCGGAGGGGGGCGCCACCCCGTAGGCCAGGAGCTTGGCCCGGCCCTCCTCCGTCATCCAGGCCGTGGTCCAGGCCGGGTGCAGCACGGTCCGGATCTCGTGATCCGGGATGCCGGCCCGGGCCAGCGCGAGCGCGATCTCGAGCGCGATGACGTCCATGGCCGGGCACCCTGAATAGGTCGGCGTGATGGTCACGACGACGCGACCGCCCTCCGTGCTCACATCCCGGAGCACGCCCAGATCGGCGATCGTC
This sequence comes from Enterovirga sp., assembly GCF_028290205.1. Lineage (GTDB taxonomy): Bacteria > Pseudomonadota > Alphaproteobacteria > Rhizobiales > Beijerinckiaceae > Enterovirga. The sequence goes on from NZ_JAQGKF010000065.1 coordinate 2,601, forward strand.
AGCACTGGGATCTCGGGGTCGACCACCTCGCCCGCCGCCGCCCGGGCGCGGGCGAGCAGGTCCGGCGGGCCCGCCCCGCTCACCACTTTGCTCCCGGATAGCTGCGCTGGAGGACCTGCATCTCGGCCAGAAGATGCCCGAGATGCTCGGAATGGCGGCCGTGGCGACCGCCGGACTGCATCCAGCCTCCGACCGGCCGGGTCAGGGTCGCTTCCCGCAAGACCTGGTCGACGGTGCGGGACCACACCTCGCGCAGCGGCTCGGGATCGGCTGCGAGGCCGGCCGCCATCAGCTCGCGCTCCGCCGCATCGGCCTCGAACATCTCACCGGTGTAGGGCCAGAGCAGGTCCAGCGCTTCCTGGGCCCGGGCGTGGCTCTCCTCGGTGCCGTCGCCGAGCCGGATCACCCATTCGGCCGTGTGGCGGAGGTGGTAGGCGCTCTCCTTTTCCGACTTCCCGGCAATGGCGGCGAGCGTCGGGTCCCCTGAGGCCAGGGTGGCGCGCCAGAACGGGTCGGCGAAGGCGCTGTACAGGAACTGGCGCAGGAGGGTCTGGGCGAAATCGCCCTTGGGCAGTTCAGCCAGGAGCAGGTTCCGGTAGGCCGGCGCGTCCCGCAAGTAGGCGAGTTGATCCTCGTCCGAGCCGTCCGCCCGCAGCTCGGCCACGTAGCCGTAAAGCGAGCGCGCCTGGCCGATCAGGTCGAGCCCGATATTGGCCAGGGCCATGTCCTCCTCCAGCATCGGCGCGTGGCCGCACCATTCCGACAGCCGGTGCCCGAGAATCAGCGCGTCGTCGGCACGCCGGAGCGTGTAGAGGGCGAGAGGGGAGTCGGTCGCGATCTTCATCGTTGCACCACCCCCCTTGTCACCCCGGCTGGAGCGAAGCGGAGGGGAAGGGGATCCACCTGGATCGTGCCGGCGCCCGGGAGGGCGTCGCTTCGCGCCATCACATGTGCCCGACATCGTCCGGCACCTCATAGAAGGTCGGGTGACGGTAGATCTTGGACTGGGCCGGCTCGAACAGCATGCCCTTGTCGGCCGGGTCCGAGGCCGTGATGGCGGCGGACGGCACCACCCAGACCGACAGCCCCTCCCCCCGCCGCGTGTAGACGTCGCGGGCGGCCTGGAGCGCCAGCGTCGCATCGGCCGCGTGCAGCGAGCCGACATGCTTGTGCGCGAGCCCGTTGCGGGAGCGGATGAACACCTCCCAGAGCGGCGTGTCGGGTGTGGGCATCTTGGGTCTCCCTCCCTGCGCTCCGTCCTGTCATCCCCGGCGGCCCGAAGCGCCGGGAAGGGGATCCATGGGCCAGGCGTGATCTGGCTCCATCCCCCCGCGCTTCGCTCCGGCCAGGGAGGCCGCGCCGTCTAGGCCGCTTCTTTCACGGCCGCCCGCGCCGCACGCTTGGCCGCATAGGCAGCCGCCGCCTCCCGCACCCATGCGCCCTCCCGATGCGCCTTGCGGCGGGCAGCGAGGCGCTCGCGGTTGCAGGGGCCGTCGCCCGCGATCACGCGCTTCAGCTCGGACCAGTCGATCGGGCCGAACCGGTAGGACCCGGTCGCCTCGTCGCGGGCGAGGTCGGGATCCGGGACGGTGAGCCCCAGGAACTCGGCCTGTGGCACGGTCGCGTCGACGAATTTCTGCCTGAGCTCGTCGTTGGAGAAGCGCTTGATCTTCCAGCGGGTGGACTGGTCCGAATGCTGGCTCGCGCCATCCGGCGGGCCGAACATCATCAGGCAGGGCCACCACCAGCGGTCCAGCGCGTCCTGGGCCATGGCCTTCTGGTCCGGCGTGCCCCGGGCCAGCGTCATCATGATCTCGAAACCCTGGCGCTGGTGGAAGCTCTCCTCCTTGCAGACCCGGATCATGGCCCGGGCATAGGGCCCGTAGGAGCAGCGGCAGAGCGGGATCTGGTTCATGATCGCCGCACCGTCGACCAGCCAGCCGATGGCGCCGATATCGGCCCAGGTCAGCGTCGGGTAGTTGAAGATCGACGAGTACTTGGCCCGGCCCTCCAGCAGGGCGTCGACCATCTCCTCGCGGCTGGTGCCCAGCGTCTCGGCGGCGGCGTAGAGGTAGAGGCCATGGCCGCACTCGTCCTGGACCTTGGCCAGAAGCGCGGCCTTGCGGCGCAGCGTCGGCGCCCGGGTGAGCCAGTTTCCCTCCGGCAGCATGCCGACGATCTCGGAATGAGCATGCTGGGAGATCTGCCGGGTCAGCGTCCGGCGATACGCCTCCGGCATCGGGTCGTTCGGCTCGATGCGCTGGTCGGCGTCGATCCGGACCTGGAAGCGGCGGGCGAGTTCGGACTCGGCCGCCGCGGGCGGCTCGCGGTCGGGCGTGTTCAGGGCCTGGGTGTACATGCCGTCCTCCCGACCGTTTCTTGCCGGATCATGTAACAGCAAAGTCCCGGCCGCAAGATATTCAGTAACGCGTCAGCGGAAGCGGCGGCGCAGATCCGGCCCGGCCGCCGGCAGCGGACCCGCTTCGTCAACGCCGTGGGCGTCCAGCCAGTTCTCCGAGCCCGGCAGCAGCGAGCGATACAGCCCGGCGCAGAGCCGGCGCGCCTCGTCTCCGGGCCAGGGCTGCGGCACCAGGGCCTTGGGCAGGACAGGGTCGCGCAGGACGATGCGCCGATAACTGTGGATCATCAGGACGCGGGCCGCGAGCGCCTCGAGATCGGACAAGGTCTCGCCCGCGTCGAAGCTCGCCTTCAGCGGCGTGAACAACGTCACGAACTGCCCGTAGGACTGCGCCACCCGGTCCAGCGGCCAGGCCAGGCCGACGAGGCGGCGGGCCGAGGCCGGCGGGCAGCGCGCCTCGATCCGGATGGCGTCCCGCGCCTCTTCCGGCACCGGCGTGCCCGGCAGGGCAATGTGCAGCCCTGGCAGGGCCGCCCCGAAACCCGCGGCGGCGAGCGCGGCGCGGGCGCCCTCGTGGTCGCCTTCGGCCGTCATGATCAGCGTCAGGCAGCCGTCCCAGCCCGGAGAGCGCAAGCTGTAGATGTGCTCGCTCGCTTCCGTGAAGGTGGCCCGCCCGGGTTCGGCCAGCCGGTAGAAGCTGTTGCGGCCGGCGCGGCTGCGCTCGAGCCAGCCATCCGCCGTGAGGCGTGACATGGCGGTCCGCACGGCGCCGTCCTCGGTGCCTAGCGCCCGCAGCACCTCCAGCACGGTGCCCAGCCAGACGGCTCCCCCGCGCGGCACGATGGCGTCGCCGAACAGCGTGATCACCAGCGACCAGGTGCGGGAGGGCTCGCTCCGGAGGTGGTGGAGCAAGCCGTCGAAGGCCGGGGACGGCATGGCGGGCGGTGCGATGTGATGCGGGATCAGGCGTTCCGGCCAGGTATCCGCAAGTCTATCCCGATCCGGAGCCGCATCGTCCACCTCTTCCGGCGCGACACCCGACAGCCGCGTTCCCTCTTGCTTGACGGGCAGCCGGGATCGCGGTCAAGACGGGGCGGCACAGGCCGTACCGGGCGGCGCGCGGCCAAAAGGCTCTCCGTGGACCTGTCGATCTTCGTGATCCTCTTCCAGGACGGCGTGGTCAGCGCGGCCATCTACGCGCTTCTCGCCCTCGCTATGGTGCTGGTCTTCACGGTGACGCGGGTGATCTTCGTGCCGATCGGCGAGTTCGTGTCCTTCGGGGCGCTGAGCCTGGCCGCGCTGGAACTCGGCCGCGCGCCCGGCACGGTCTGGCTTCTGCTTCTGTTCGGCCTCGCCTCCGGCATCGTCACCCTCTGGTCCGAACGCCGCGTGCTGACCGCCCGCATCTGGCTCCGCACCCTCGCCGAGACGGTGGTCCTGCCCGTCGCCGTGGCGGCCCTGGTGCTGCTCCTCGCACCACACCGGCCAAGCCAGTGGCTCCAGGTCCTGCTCGCTCTCGCCGTGACGGTGCCGCTCGGCCTGTTCCTCTATGGCGCGGTGTACCGTCCGCTGGCCCAGGCCTCGGTGCTGGTGCTCCTGATCGTGTCGGTCGCGCTCCACATCGCGCTGGTCGGGCTCGGCCTGATCTTCTTCGGCGCAGAGGGTTCGCGCACCGCGCCGCTGTCACAGGTCAGCCTGACCCTCGGCGACCTGTCGCTGTCCGGCCAAGCGCTGGCCGTGCTCGTGGTCACCGCCGTCCTGATCGCCGGCCTTTACCTGTTCTTCGGCCGCACGCTGATCGGCAAGGCCCTGCAGGCGACGGCCGTGAACCGGCTCGGTGCGCAGCTCGTCGGCATCTCGCCGCTCTTCTCCGGCCGCTTCGCCTTCGGGCTCGCGGCCCTGATCGGCACGGCCGGCGGCATCCTGATCTCGCCGCTCACCACGATCTACTACGACACGGGCTTCATCATCGGCCTGAAGGGCTTCGTGGCGGCGATCATCGGCGGGCTCGTCAGCTACCCGGTCGCGGCCGGGGCCGCACTCCTGGTCGGAATCATCGAAAGTTTCGCGTCCTTCTTCGCGAGCGAGCTGAAGGAGGTGATCGTCTTCATGATCATCGTCCCGATCCTGTTCGTGCGGTCCCGGCGCTCGCTGGTTCTCGAGGACGAGGAGTGAGGTCGACCCAGGTCGCGGCGCTGCTCGCCTTCGCCCTCGCCGCACTTCTGCCCATGCTGCCGGGCGTCCCGGCCTATTGGCTGACGCTCGGCAGCCTGATCGGCCTGTCGGCCATGGTGGCGCTCGGCATCGTGGTGCTGACGGGCGTGGCCGGCGTGGTGTCGTTCGGCCAGGCCATGTTCGTCGGTTTCGGGGCCTACACGACCGCCATCCTGACCACCCGCTACGGCTGGCCGCCCCTCGCCACGCTGCCGGTCGCGGTGCTCCTCACCGGGCTGCTGGCCTGGGGAATCGGCGCGATCACGCTGCGGCTCAAGGGCCACTATCTGCCGGTCGCGACCATCGCCTGGAACATCAGCTTCTTCTACCTGACGGGCGGGCTCGACGCCTTTGGCCGCTTCGACGGCATCTCGGGCATTCCGCCGATCACGATCGCCGGGCTCAGCTTCGCGGGCGGGGCGAGCTTCTACCTGCTGACCCTCGCCATCCTGGCCCTGATGGTGGTGGCCACCGCGAACCTGCTCGATTCCCGTGCCGGCCGGGCCATTCGGGCGCTGCGGGGCGGCGTGCTGGCGGCCGAATCCTTCGGCATCGACACCGGGCGGGCCCGCATCCTGGCCTTCGTCTACGCGGCCGTTCTGGCCGCCATCTCGGGCTGGCTCTACGCGCACTTCCAGCGGGCCATCAACCCGACGCCCTTCTCGGTCACCGTGTCGATCGACTACCTGTTGATGGCGGTGGCGGGCGGCGTCGGCCAGATCGGCGGCGCCCTGGTCGGGGCCGGCCTCGTGACGCTCGTGCGCGACAAGCTGCAGGACGTGCTGCCGGCCCTGCTCGGCACGGCCGGCAATTTCGAATCCATTGTCTTCGGCTTCGCGCTGATCCTCATTCTCCAGTTCGCGCCCGAGGGGCTGTGGCCGCATCTGCGGCGGTGGGTTGGCCGGAGGCCGGAGGCCCCGGCCGGCAGCCCTGTGGCGGCAGCACCGTCTCCGCCCCCAGCAGGCGCGCCCGCCGGGGCGCCGGCGCCCCTCCTGTCCGTGGTTCACCTGCGCAAGACCTTTGGCGGGCTGGTCGCCGTCGACGACCTCACCTTCCGGGTGGGCGCGGGGGAGATCGTCGGGCTCATCGGACCGAACGGCGCCGGCAAGTCGACGAGCTTCAACCTGATCACCGGAATGCTGCCGGCGAATGGCGGCTCGATCGGCTTCAGGGGCGAGGAGCTGCGCGGCTGGCCGGCGCGCCGCATCGCGCCGCTTGGCCTCGCCCGCACGTTCCAGCACGTGAAGCTGGTCGACGGCATGAGTGTGCTCGACAATGTCGCGATCGGCGCGCATCTGCACGGGCGGGCCGGCCCGGTGGCGGGCGCGCTCCGCCTCGACCGGGCCGAGGAGGCGCGGCTCTTCGCCCGAGCCCGGGCGGCCCTGGCCCGGGTCGGTCTGCCCGGGGCGGGCGACACGGTCGCCGGCGAACTCCCGCTCGGCCAGCAGCGGCTGGTGGAGATCGCCCGCGCCCTCGCCCTCGAACCGGCGCTGCTGCTGCTGGACGAGCCGGCGGCGGGCCTGCGCCACGCCGAGAAGCAGGCCCTGGCCGGGCTGCTCCGCGCCGTTCGGGCGTCGGGCGTCGGCGTGCTCCTGGTGGAGCACGACATGGATTTCGTGATGGAGCTGACGGACCGGTTGGTGGTGATGAATTTCGGCGCCGAACTCGCCCAGGGACGACCGGCCGAGATTCAGGCCAACCCGGCCGTGGTGGAAGCCTATCTGGGCAGCGCCGCGTGAGCGCGCCCCTCCTCAGCCTGGAGCGGCTGTCGGTCTCCTACGGCCGGGTCGACGCGGTCCGGGAGGTGTCGCTGAGCGTGCCCGAAGGCGCCATCGTGGCGATCCTCGGCCCGAATGGCGCGGGCAAAACGACGCTGCTCTCGGCCGTCATGGGAATCCTGCCCTGCCGCGGCCTCGCCACCTTCCGGGGCGTGCCGCTGGCCGGGCGCCCGGTCGAGCAGCGGGTCGCGGACGGCATGAGCCTTGTGCCCGAGAAGCGCGAGCTGTTCGTGTCGATGACCGTGGAGGACAATCTGCGCCTCGGCGGCTTCCGGCGGCGCAGCACGGCCGGATTCGCGGAAAGCCTCGACGCGATGTGGGCCCTGTTTCCCCGGCTCGCGGAACGGCGCATGCAGCTGGCCGGCACGCTGTCCGGCGGCGAGCGGCAGATGCTGGCCATGGCCCGCTCCCTGATGAGCACGCCGCGCCTGCTCATGCTGGACGAACCGTCGCTGGGCCTCGCGCCCCTCATTGTGAAGGAGGTTTTTCGGGTGATCGCCGAGTTGCGCCGAACAGGCGTCTCCATCCTGCTGGTCGAACAGAATGCCCGCGCGGCGCTCGACCTCGCCGACCACGCCTACGTTCTGGAAAACGGCGCCGCCGTCCTCGAGGGGCCGGGCGAGGCGCTTCGCCGCGACGAGCGGGTCATCGCGACCTATCTCGGCATCCGGGCGGTCGCGTCGTGACCGACCTCGCCTTGCAGATCCGGCCCGAGGGGCCGGAGGACGAGGAGGCCATCGAGCGTCTGCACGAGCGCGCCTTCGGACCGGGCCGCTTCGCCCGCACGGCCTTTCGGCTGCGTGAGCGCGGCGCCGCGACCCCGGAGCTGTGCTTCACGGCCTCGGTCGGCACGCTGATCGTCGGCTCCGTCCGGGTCTCGCCAATCCTGATCGGCGGCGCGCCGGCGCTGGTGCTCGGCCCCCTCGCGGTCGAGCCCGCCTTCGAGAAGCGCGGCATCGGAGCGGCGCTCACGCAGCGGGCGCTGGAAGCCGCCCGGGCCGGCGGGCACCGGCTGGTGCTGCTGGTCGGGGACGAGCCCTATTACAGCCGCTTCGGCTTCGCCCGCGCCCCGGCCGGCCGGCTCGAGATGCCGGCCCCGGTGAACCCCGCCCGGCTGCTGGTGGCGGAGCTCCAGCCCGGCGCCCTGGACGGCCTGGAAGGACGGGTCATGGCCCGGAGGGGCCTAGCCCCGCCGGCTCAGGCTCCAGGCGCGGCCGTGCGGATCGAAACCGCCTCCTGAGCAGGAAGCGGCAATGCCGGGCGGCTAGGCTGCCCGGCGGCGGCCCTCCAGCAGCCAGGCGGCCAGGACGGCGCCGATCAGGAGAGCGAGGCCGAGAAGGCCGAGGCCGAGCGGCATCACGGACACGCCCCGGACAATGGCCGAGTCGGTCGGCCGCAGGCCGATCCAATCCGCCCCCGCCGCGCGCGAGCCCGACCGCACAGTCTGGATGCGGGGCAGGTTCGGCCCGCCGCTCTCCCCCGCCACACGCCGGCTCGAGCCGCCCGTCGCCTCGGCCAGCGGCCGCAGACGCTCCGTGTCCGAGAACACGTCGGCGAGTTCGCGCGGATTGACCGTCCCGACACTGGCAAAGGCGACGAGGTCGCCCGACCGCAGCGTGTGCAGGCCGAGTTCGCCCGCCCGCACCTGCGCCCGGTAGAGCCCGGGCCGGTCCTCGGCGGCGGCGATCTCCTGCTCCCGGCCGCTCGGCGACACGACCCGGACGGGGCCGGGGTCGCCCCGCATGGTCTGGCGCTCGATCCGGATGTCGCGGCCCGACACGCTGGCCCGCAGCGCCTCCTCCTCGAGGGCAGGCTCCTTCATCAGCCAATGCGCCAGCCGGCGCAGCAGATCCACATGCGGGCCGCCGTCGTTGTAGCCGCGCGCCCACAGCCAGGCGTGGTCGGACAGCAGCAGCGCGACGCGCCCCTTCTCCTCCCGCGCCAGGACCAGCAGGGGCCGGTCGCCGGCGCCCGACATCACGCTCGCCCCGCGCCGGATGTCGGCCCCGATGGTGCGCAGCCACTCGCCCCAGGCGGGCGGGTCCGATTCGGAGCCCGGCAGGTCGCGGGCGACGGGATGACGCTCGCCCTCGCGGGTGATCTTGGGCTTGAAGGGCTCCTCGACGATGCGGCCGTCCGGGCTGCCGGGCAGAATGGCGGCCAGCCGCGTGCGGGCCAGGCTCGACGGCCCGGAGAATTCCGGCCCGGCCGCGATCAGCAGCGCGCCGCCCTCCCGCACGTAGCGCGTGATGTTGTCGAAATAGCTCGATGGCAAGACGCTCTGGTTCGCGTAGCGGTCGAAGATGATGAGGTCGAATTCCTTGATCTTCTGCTGAAACAGCTCGCGCGTGGGAAAGGCGATCAGCGACAATTCGTTGATCGGCGTGCCGTCCTGCTTCTCGGGCGGGCGCAGGATGGTGAAATGCACGAGATCGACGTTGGCGTCGGATTTCAGGAGGTTGCGCCAGGTGCGCTCGCCTGGGTGCGGTTCGCCGGAGACGAGGAGGACACGCAGCTTCTCGCGGATGCCCTCGATGGTGACCACGGCCCGGTTGTTGGCGGGCGTGAGTTCGCCCGGCAGCGCGTCGGCCTCGATCTCGACCACGTTCGGGCCGCCATGCTCGACCCGCACCGTCAGGCTGAAGGGCTGGCCGGTGCGGACCTGTTGCGCCAGGACGGGCTCGCCGTCGCGCCGCACTGTGACGCGAGCCGTGCCGGTGCCGCCGCGTTCCGACACCTCGGCCCGGATCGTCTGCTCCTTGCCGACAATGCCGAAGCGCGGCGCCTCGATCAGCGCGATGCGGCGGTCGCGCTCGTTCGGCCGCCCGGTCACCAGCACGTGAATCGGAGCCCGGAAGCCGAGATCTGACGCGTCCGCCGGAATGTCGTGCACCACACCGTCGGTCACCATCAGGATCCCGGCCAGCCTGTCGGGTGGCACGTCGGCGAGCGCGCGGCCGAGCGCCGCGAACAAACGCGTGCCGTCGTCGCCTTCGCCCTCGCCGGCCTCCACGAACCGCGTGTCGAGATCCGGCAAGGCGCCGAGGCGCTTCTCCAGCTCGTCCCGCACCCGGGTGGTCATCTCGGCCCGGTCGCCCAGGAGCTGCGAGGCCGAGCGGTCCACCACCACGGCCACGATGTCGCGAACCTTTTCGCGCTCCTCCTGGACCAGCGACGGGTTGCTCAGCGCCGCCAGAACCAGGCCCATGGCGAGCGCCCGCAGCACCGCGACCGGGCCGCGGGCCAGCAGGGCCAGAACCGCCATGGCGAGGGCGAGCGCACCGAAGGCTGCCAGCAGCCACAGCGGCACGAGCGGCGTGAAGGATAGGCTCAGGGTCACTGCCCGAGCCTTTCGAGGAGCGCCGGCACGTGCACCTGGTCGGCTTTGTAGTTGCCGGTCAGGGTGTACATGACGACGTTGACCCCGCCCCGAATGGCCATTTCCCGCTGACGCGGGTCCGGGCCCACCGTCGGGTAGAGCGGCTCGCCGTTGCGGCCCACCGCCCAGGCGGCCGCGAGGTCGTTCGAGGTGATCAGGATGGGCGACACGCCGTCTCCGGCGCGGGCCGGCCGGCGCTCGCCGTCAGGGGCCGGCGGCAGCGCCTCGACCCAGGTCTGGCCAGTGGCGTAACGGCCCGCGAAGCTGTCCAGCAGGTAGAAGGTCTTGGTCAGCACGTGGTCGCGCGGCACCGGCTCCAGCTCGGGGATGTCGAGCGTCTGCAGCATGCGGCGCAGCGCCTGCCCCTCGGGGCTCGGCGCGCCGCCCGGCCGGAAGCTCGCCGCGTCCCGGGTGTCGAACACCACCGTGCCGCCGTTCTTCATGAAGGCGTCCAGCTTGCGGATTGCCGCGTCGCCGGGCTGCGCCTGGCGGGGTGCGACCGGCAGGTAGATCAGCGGGTAGAAGCTGAGCTCGTCGCGGGCGAGGTCGATGCCGATCGGGTCACCGGGCTCCATCGCGGTGCGGCTGGCCAGCGCCTGGCTCAGCCCCAGGAGGCCGGCCCGGCTGGTGGCGTCGATCTGGCTGTCGCCCGTGATCACGTAGGCCAGCCGCGTTACCAGCGCCGGCTCCACGCCCGCCCGGGCGGGCCGCTCCTGCGCGCCGGTCGGCTGCGCCAGCAGCGAGGCGGCGGCCAGGACGGCGAGGGCGACCGAAGCCGAAGCGCCGGCCGCGCGGCGGCGGGTTGGGCGAGGCCGCAGACGTGCGAGGTGGCCGCTCAGCCAGAGCGAGGCCAGCGTGTCGAGCAGCAGGAGCAGGATCGCGGCCGTCAGCAGCCCGCCGCGCAGGTCCAAGGTCTCGGCGCGCCGGAGCGGCTGAACACGGCCTCCGAGCGGCCCCAGGTCGAGCGGCAGCAGCCTGTCGCCGGCCACCAGCGCGTTCACGGCGACCGTGGCGTCGCTCGGCCCGTAGAAGCCGGGCGGGTGCTCCTCGCGGGCGCGCTCGGCGAAGTCGCGCCGCACCGGGCGGGCGTTGCTGTTCGGCAGCACAAAGGCCCCGAAACCGTCCAGCACCCGGTTCGGGGCGACGGTCGCGACCTCCTGCCGGGCCTCCTGCCCGGCCGGAACCATGGCGCCCGGGCCGGACATGGTGACCACCCGGCGCAGCATGTCGACGAACAGGCCGGTGAGCGGCAGGTTCGACCAGGCCGCATCGGCCGTGACATGGACCAGCACCACGAGACCCTCGCCGCGCCGGTCCGCCGTCACGATGGGGGTGCCGTCCTCCAGCGCCGCCCAGGTGCGGCGCGCGAGGTCGCCGTCCGGCTCGGCCAGGATCTGCCGCCGGACGCCGAGATCACTCGGGACCGCGAGGCCGTGGAACGGGCTCTCCCGGCCGAAAGCCGCGAAGGTGCGGGGCGCGTCCCAGGACAGGGCCCCGCCGAGATTGCGGCCGCCGCGGCGGAGCCGCACCGGCACGAGGTCGTCATTGCCGCCGGCGAGCCGCGTGCCGGCAAAGCGAAGCAACAGGCCGCCCTTCTCGACGAAGGCGGTGACGCGGGCCAGCGTATCGCGGTCCATGGTGCCGACATCGGCCAGGACCAGCGCCGAGACCTGCTGGTCGAGTAGCGCGGAGATGGCCTCCGACACGCCGCCCGGCGCTTCGCGCAGCTCCGAATAGGGCCCGAGCGCGCGGGCCAGGTAGTAGGTCGGCGACAGCAGCGGCTGCGCCTGGTCGGCGGACGCGCCCGACA
>NZ_JAQGKF010000189.1 GCF_028290205.1 Enterovirga sp.
GATGTCGGGGCCGCTGCCCTTCTGCTGATAGTGGAAGCGCAGGCCGTTCAGGTCGAGCATCGGCACGGCTAGATCTCCGCTTCCGAGTGGGACATCTGCTCGTGCAGGAATGCGACGAGGTCGCCGACCGCGATGTCGCGCACGCCTCTGCGGCGCAGGTCGGCCAGAAACTCGCCGAACGCGAACCGCCGCCCGTGGCGCGTCTCCAACGTCTCGGCCAGGATCACGGCGTCGATCGACACCATGCCGAGGTCGGCGAAGAACAGGGTCTTCGGACCGATCTCCTCGGAATATTCCTTGCCGTTGAAGTCGCGCAGGAGTTCGCGCAGGTCCTGCAGGACGGCGTCGGCACCCATCGGCTTCATGCTGCAGGCCTTTCGCTGAGGCAGACGGCGACGATGAGATCGCCCTGACGGGCGGTATGGGCGACGAGCTCGTCGGGGCGTGGGGCCGGCTCGCGCCCGGCCCATGCGGGACCGGGCCCGGCGGTCACCAGTCCGGTCTGCCAGTCAACGGCCCGCACCTCGATGCCCTCCGGCCCGCCATCCGGGCCGCCCCGCAGCGCTGTCCCGATCGCCGATTTGGCCGCTGAGAGGCGCGCCACCCACTCTTCAGGGTCATCCGGACAGGTGCCGAGCAGAGCGCGTTCGGCCTCCGTCAGGCCGGAGCTGGCGAGATCGGGGTCCGGCGGGCCGATGCGTTCGAGCGCGGCGCCGACCTGGGCGCCGAAGGCGGCGACGCTCACGAACACGTCTTCCACCCGCGTCACCGCCACGTTCGGAAAGGGAGCTTCGGCCTTGCCGCGCGGATGGGCCACCAAGGGCCCGCCTTCGTCGCCCGTGATGATGATGTCGGTCGGAAACAGGCGTTCGCCGTGATGCGCGTGCCAGAGGTGGCGGACGGCGTCCTTGGCGGCCAGCCGGCCGAACAGCCACGAGGTCTCGCGCGGCTCGTCGCCGCCCAGCGCCCGGTATTGCACCATCTCGCCGGGTGACAGGGTGACCTTCGAGGTCACGATCCGCATCTGCTTCTGCTTCTGGTCCGGCGGCGTATCCAGGCGGATGCAGCAGGCCGAGACGGCCGAGTTCGCGAGCCCGACATCCCACGGTTTGCTGATGAAGTACTCGTCCTTGGGGCCGAAGAAATTGACCTCGGCAAAGGGCACATAGAAGCGCCAGAAGGTCAGGTTCGACATGCGCGACCACAGCCGGCCGTCCGGCCCGCTCAGGTCCACGGAGTGGGAGAAGTGCCGGTAGCTGCCGCCATGGGCAAAGCAGCGGCTGGTGAGCCGTGTGCCGGGCGCGAGCTGGGGGCCGAACAGCTCGATCTTCTTCAGCTCGACCGGCAGCAGGACGCGGCCGGACTGGTCCTCGAATTCCAGGTGCCAGGCGCTGATCGGGTGCATGCCGACATCCAGCGTCACCGGGTCCATGGCGAAGCGCGGCGCCGGCTGCGAGCGGAGCAGCCGGTCCCGGGGCAGGATCTCGATCTCCCCCTCCAGCCCCTCGTTGCCGCTGCGGCCGCAGGAGCGCGTGCCCTGCAGCAGCGGGCCGTGGAAGAGGTTGCGGTACAGCACCTCCACCGGGATGGTGCAGGCATGTTCATCCGTGAGCGGGAACTCCCCCGCGGGCGGGGGAGGCGGATATTCGGCCGCGAGCAGGACCACGCCCTGTCCGGCCGGGGAGCGGCCGAGGGCCGTGTTGGCCGCGCCCCCGACGACATGGATTTCGAGCGCCACCTGAAAGGCTGCGCCCGGGTCGGCGGGGGGGTCTGCGAGGAGCCGCGCGCTCGCCTCGATGGAGGCGATCTCGTCGGCATCGAAGGCCAGCCAGTGAAACAATCGGACGTTCTCGATGCCGATCGCCTTGAAGCCCGGAACCAGGCAGGCGGCGAGTTCCGCCATGATTTCCAGGCTGAAGGTCATGGGCATGACGGCCAGGCCGTGCTGATCCGGATCGACCTTGCTGACCGCGTGCCCGCCGACCGTGTGATGTGAGGCGAACAGGTCCTCGGCGAGGTCGAGCGGCCGCCGCACGGCGATCTCCCGTCCGGGCTCGAAGGACAGGAGGCGGGAGGTGGCCAGAAGCGGAAGGTCTCCCAAGGGCGGCGGCGCCGTGCGTTGGGCGAGCGCCACGGGGATCGGGTCCGGAACGGCGGTTGGCCAGGGGAGCGGCGCGGGTCCCGGCGGAAAGGCGGCTGCCCGCGCCGGGGCCTCGCCTCGGGCGGAGCCTCGCCGCCGGTTCAGATAGGCCCCCATCACATCGACCTGGCTGTCCAGGAACTGCTCCATCAGGGCGAGATGCTGGGCCACCACCTCCGCGCGGTGCGGCCGTGCCGCGGGGGGCAGCACCGTGAGCGGGCCGGCCGGGGAGACCTCCTGCTCCGCTGCCGCGGCGTCGGCGGGCGCCGCCGCCTCCTCCTCGGGGGCGCGGTCCCAGGCCACGTGCTGCGGCGAACGCCGCCCGTACAGGTGCTCGAGCTTCAGCGGCGCCCCATGCGACGCGAGCTGCCCCGCCAAGTGATTGAGCTGGGTCACGCCGGAGCGGGTCGGCAGGTTGGACGGAATGGCTGCGAAGCGCTCGTTGCGCAGGATGTCCTCGACAAAGGAGGTCAGGTTGCCGCGCGGCCCGCATTCCACGAACAGGCGCACGCCGTCGGCGTGCATGTTGCGGATCAGGGAGGTGAATTCGACCGGTCGCGCCAGGTTCAGCAGCGCCTGGTCGCGGATCTCCGCCGGATCGTCCGGAAACGGCCGTCCCGTGGAAAAGGAATAGATCGCGGCGCTGCGGGGCCGGCGGAACGGGATGCCGTCGAACAGCTCACGGAACGGCCCGAGATACGGCTCGAACATCGGCGTGTGATAGGGGACGTCGAAGGGCAGGCGCTCGCAGATGAAGCCCCTCGCCTTGAGCTCGGCCTGAACCGGCTCCATCAGATGCAGCGGCCCGACCGCGATGGTCTGGTGCGGGCAATTGTCCATGGCGAGGAACACGCCGCCGCCAATGGCGTCCTGGACGACCTGCTCGACGGCCGGGCGGCCGGCGCCGACCGCCAGCAGCATCGACGGGGTGATGGCCCCCGCAGCCTCCCAGGACGCGAGCTGGTTCAGCACCGCGCCGACCTGGACCAACTGCTCCTCGCTGCCCTCGATGGCTCCGCAGGCCTGCAAGGCGGCGATCTCGCCGAGACTGTGCCCGGCCATGGCGGCCGGTGTGAGACCGAGCGCGGTGAGCAGGGCGAACATGGCCCAGTCCGCCAGGAGAACGCCGGATGCGATGGCATCGAGCTGCACCAGCGCCTGCTCGGCCTCCTGGCGCTCCTGGGCCGAGCCGGCGGGGTCGAAGCGGAACAGCCGGGCGAAGCGCTGGCCGGCCGCCGGCGAGGCGTTCCAGGCCAAGTGCTCGGCCTTCGCGAAGGCGTCGCCCACCTCGGGGAAGTGCGGACACAGGTCCGCCAGCATGTTCAGGTATTCGCCGCCCTCGCCGGGAAACAGCAGCGCCAGGCTGCCCTCCGGGTGAAGCGGGCGGTCGACATAGTAGATCCCCGCCGCGTCCTTGATCTGCGTCCGTTCCGGGTCCGCGAGCCGGCCGGCAGCGCTGGCAAGGCGGGCCTGCAACTGCTCGGCCGAACCGGCCACGAGGGCCAGGCAGGCGCTGCCCGGGCCGGCCGGGGCTGTGTTCAGCGTGAAGGCGAGGTCCTTCAGGTTCACGCCGGGGTCTGTCTGCAGGAAGTCCTGCAGGCGCCGCACCGCGTCGATCAGCGCGCGCCGGTCCGGGCCGCGGAGGAGAAACAGCTCGCTGTCCCAGGGCGGCGCCTCGCGGCGGGCGGCCACGAAGGAGGTCGCAGCCGCGTCCGGCCCGGCCTCGGGGCGCTCCTCATCGCGCTCGAGCATGCCTCACGCCAGCCCTTCGAGGCGGCTCTCGCTCGTGATGGCCGGAACTCTGGCCTTGCGGACCGCCCGCACCGGCCGCCCGGCTTCTTCCGTCGCGCCCGCGATGATCACCTCGGTTTCGCCCTTCCGGCCGTGCAGGAGCTCGTTGATGAACATGGCCGGCCCGTCCTCGGGCGCGATCAGCGTGAAGCCGCGGCTGATCATGTAGGCCTCCATGTCGGCGCTCATGCCGACCTGAGACCACGGCCCCCAGTCGATCGCGACCACGCGGCAGGGCCAGGTGCGGTCGAGCTCCAGCGCGGTCTTGCTGAGGATCTCGTTGGCGGCCGCGTAATCCGTCTGGCCCTTGTTGCCGTAGCGGCTGGTCGTGGAGGCGAAGAAGACGCAAAACTTCAGACGCTCCGGCACCAGGAGGTCGCGCAGGATCAGCACGCTTTCGGCCTTGGTCCGGAACACGCGGTCGAAGGATTCCGGCGTCTTGTCCCGGATCAGCCTGTCTTCCATGATCCCGGCCGCGTGAATGACCGCATCGACCCCGCCGTGGCGCTCCTCGATCTCGGCAAAGAGCCGCGTCATGCCGGGCCGATCGCGCGAGTCGATCCGGTGATACTCGCAGCGGCCACCGGCCGCGGCGATCGCCTGCAGGTTGGCCCGCATCTCCCGGTCCATGGTGACGCGGCTGAACTCCGCCTCCACGGCCGCGAGGCTGACCGGCTGACCGTCCCTCTGCCGTCTGGCGATGAGGCAGGCCTTGATCTCGGCCGCACTCCGGGCAGCGGCGAGGTCCGGGTCCTCGCTCTCCCCCGGCTCGGCCGAGCGCCCGGTGATGATCAGGGTGGCCTGGTAGCGCCGGGCCAGCTCGACGGCGATGGTGCCGGTGATGCCGCGAGCCCCGCCGGTGATCAGCACCGTCGCGCCCTCGTCCAGCAGCGGCGCCGCCTCCGGCCCCTTGGGCAGGGCCTGGAACACCGGCTCCCAGGTGACGCGGCGGGGGCCGAGGTAGCCGACCTCGGTCGCGCCGTCCGGGATGCTCACCTCCGCGAGCAGCCGCTCGACCAGAGCCGGGACCGAGTCCTCGGTGTTCAGGTCGACCGTGCGGACGAGTACGTCGGGCCATTCCAGGGCCAGCGACTTGGTCAGGCCGCCGACGCCGCCCTGACCCGCGAAGTAATGGTCTGGCAGCGGCCGCTCGCCGAAGCCCATGGCTCCGCCGAGATTGGTGGCCGTGAGGCAGATAGCATCTCCCTCCTCGCTGGCCTCCTGCAGGTCCGAGTCGAGCCCGCGGGCCAGCAGGTAGAGCGACTTCACCTCGCGCTCCATCCGGACCATCGGGTCTTCGCCGGCCGGCGCCTCCGCCAGCGGCAGGAGATGCACAAGGCCGCCGATGCGGCCGTATTCCGCCCGGAGGGTGGCGAGCAGGTCGGCCACGGCGTCGGGTGAGGTCAGGTCCGCGCAGAACGCGGCGTCCACCTCGTCGCGGCTCGCCCCCGCATGGGCCACGAGTGCCGTGCGCTGGCCGAAATCGGCGAGACGGTCGGCCATCTCCTGGGCGATCCCCCGGCCGTCGTCGGTGACGACGAGCAGCCCCGGCACCAGCGGAATGCGAGCCGCGGAGGTCGGGGTGGCGTCCACCAGGGTGACCAGGCCGCGCTTGACCTCGGTCGAGGCCTTGTGCGCTGCGCCGTTGGCGCCATTGCCCCGGCCGGGCT
>NZ_JAQGKF010000191.1 GCF_028290205.1 Enterovirga sp.
AGCGCGGAGATGGCCTCCGACACGCCGCCCGGCGCTTCGCGCAGCTCCGAATAGGGCCCGAGCGCGCGGGCCAGGTAGTAGGTCGGCGACAGCAGCGGCTGCGCCTGGTCGGCGGACGCGCCCGACACTAGCCCGACGCGCCGGCGGCGACCGCGGTCGTCGAACAGCGCCGCGGCGCCGGCCGACGTCTCCTCCTGGATGTCGACCCGGGCGATGGCGTTGCGGACCTCCATCGGCAGCGTGAAGCTCGCCTGCGTCTCGACCGCACCGGCCGGAAACGTGAAGGGCGCCTGGGCCAGCGGCAGGCCGCGCAGGTCGCTGGCCCGCAGCGTGCCGGAATCGCGGCCGTTCGCTTCCGCCCGGACCACCCGGACGGAGAGCTGGGCGGGCGCGTTCTCGGCACCGGCCAGGGCCAGCGCACCGGAGCGTGGCCCCGCGATCACCGCCACGCGGCGCGCGCCGGCCGCTTCCGCCAGCGCCGGGGCGAAACCGGCATCGCCAGCCCCGGCAGTGCGGTCGGCGATCCACACGATCTCGGCATCGCGTGCCGTGGCCAGATAGGCCCGGATGCTGTCCAGATGCGGCCGCCGGTCAACCAGGTAGGGCTGCGGCTTCACGGCCCGGACGCGCTCCAGCGCCGCGCCGGGGGCGGAGGCGGCAATGGCGGCCGGCCGGTCGGCCGTGGCCAGGATGGCGGTGGCCCGACCCTCCCGGACGGCCGCTTGCACGCGCTCCTCGGCATAGGCGGCCCGCTCGCGCCAATCGCCGGCCGCCGGAAAGCCGTTGTCCAGGATCAGGAGCAGCGGCCCGGCCCCGCCGGCCGCGCCGGGGTTCCAGAGCGGACCGGACGCAGCCAGGATCAGAAGGGCCGCCACCAGCAACCGCAGCAGCAGCAGCCAGGGCGGCGTGCGGGCCGGGGTCTGCCGCTCGGGCAGCAGGTCCGCCAGAATCCTGAGCGGCGGGAAGTCGATGCGGCGCGGCTGCGGCGGGGTCACCCGCAGCAGGAACCAGATGGCCGGCAAGGTCGCGAGCGCGGCCAGCACGGCCGGCACGGCGAAGGTGAGGGGAAGGCCGAGCATGCCTCAGCCGCCTCCCTGCCGGGCGCTCGCGACGAGCGTCAGCACCCGCAGCGCCGCCTCGCTGGCGGGCCGGTCGGTGTGGTGGACCGTCACCGTCCAGCCGCGCCGCCGTGCCAGGTCCCGCACGGCGTCCCGGTGCGCGGCGATGCGCTCACGATAGGCCCGGCCCCAGCTCGCGGCGTCGCCGATGCGAAGCACCAGCCCGGCTTCGAGGTCGTGCAAGACGGCCTGGCCGTCGAATGGAAACGTCTCCTCGACGGGATCGACGATCAGCACGAGGTGCCCGCGCGCGCCGCGGGCCGACAACCCCTCGACGGAGGCGGCGATCTCGGCGAGGGGGGCCAGGAAATCGCCGATCAGGACAGCCTCGTCCTGCCGGGCCAGCGGCTGCGGCGGCGGCAGGTCCTCGTCGAGCCGCTGCCGGTCGGCGGCCAGCGTCTCGGCGCAGCGCTCCGCGATGCGGCGCGAGGCGGTCGGGCTGGCATGGCCGATCAGGCCGACCCGCTCGCCGCCCTCCACCAGCACGTCCGCCAGCGCGAGGCCGAGCACGAAGGCGCGCTCGACCTTGGCGGTCTCAGCCAGGCTCGACCGGAAGGCCATGGAGGCCGACCTGTCCATCCAGAGCCAGATGGCGTGCGGCGATTCCCATTCCCGCTCGCGAACATAGAGCCGGTCGTCCCGGCCGGAACGGCGCCAATCCACCCGGGCCGCGGCCTCCCCGGCCACAAAGGGCCGAAACTGCCAAAAGGTCTCGCCAGGGCCGGCCCGGCGGCGACCGTGCAGTCCGTGCGCCAGGCTGGCAGCGACGCGCCGCGCTTCCAGCACGAGCCGCGGCATGCGGCTCGCGAGCGACAGCGCCGCTCCGGTCTCCTCGCGGCCCGGCTGGCGCCGGCCCTCGGACAGGACGGCGGTCTGAGCCATCAGCCTGTGCGGCGCCCGACCCTGGCGGCGAGGCGTTCGACGATCCCCGAGACGGTCTCGCCGTCCGCCCGGGCCGCGAAGGTCAGCGCCATGCGGTGCTTCAGCACGGGCTCGGCCAGCGCCACCACGTCATCCACAGAGGGCGCGAGCCGGCCCTCGATCAGGGCGCGCGCCCGCACGGCCAGCATCAGGGATTGGCTGGCCCGCGGGCCGGGGCCCCAGAGCAGCTTGCCGGCGACCTCGCTGCCGCCCTCCTCGGGACGAGCCGAACGGACGAGGTCGAGGATTGCGTCCACGACGCTCTCGCCGACCGGCAAGCGGCGCACGAGGCGCTGGATGTTGAGCAGCGCGTCCGTGCTCATCACGGCGGCGGGCCGGGTCTCGGCCGCGCCGGTGGTCTCGATCAGGATGCGGCGCTCGGCCACCCGGTCCGGGAAGCCGACATCGATCTGCAGCAGGAAGCGGTCGAGCTGGGCCTCGGGCAGCGGGTAGGTTCCCTCCTGCTCGATCGGGTTCTGGGTCGCAAGAACGTGAAACGGGCGGGGCAGGTCGTGACGGTCGCCGGCCACCGAAACGTGGTGCTCCTGCATGGCCTGCAGCAAGGCGGACTGGGTCCGGGGGCTGGCCCGGTTGATCTCGTCCGCCATCAGGAGCTGGGCAAAGATCGGGCCCTTGATGAACCGGAACGAGCGGCGCCGGTCCGCGCCCTCATCCAGCACCTCGGTGCCGAGAATGTCGGAGGGCATCAGGTCGGGCGTGAACTGGACGCGCCGGGCATCGAGCCCGAGCACCGTGCCGAGCGTCTCCACGAGCTTCGTCTTCGCGAGGCCCGGCACGCCGACCAGGAGGCCGTGGCCGCCGGACAGGAGCGTGATGAGGGAGAGATCGACCACGCTCTCCTGGCCGAAGATCACGCTGTGAATCGCCACCCTGGCCCGGCCGATCGTGTCGAGCGCCGTTTCGGCCTGGGCGATGACCGCGTCGTCCAAGGAGGTCGGGTCGGCGGCGGCAGCCATCGTCATCCAGGGCATCTCCGGCGCGCGGACGTGGCGTGCGTCGCGGCAATCCTGCAGATGTGGGACCGCTTTCCTCCTTCTGGCAAGCGGGTCTATCGGCCGCAGGGGCGGGAAGTCCCGGCGCGACCTCGTGCCAGGAAGAAGGGCCCATATGGAGTCGTCATGGCGATGAGCGAGGCAGGCGGGGCAGCAACCGGCCAGGACGCCCTTGGGCGGCTCAGCGCCGCGCTCGGCAAGCCGGGTCGCGGCCCGGCGCCCGTGGAGCGGTGGAACCCGCCCTATTGCGGCGAGATCGACATGCGGATCGAGAGCGACGGCACCTGGTTCTACATGGGCACGCCCATCGGCCGTCCGGCGCTGGTGCGGCTGTTCAGCTCGGTGCTGCGCCGCGATCCGGAGCGTTTCGTGTTGGTGACGCCGGTGGAGCGGATCGGGATCGCGGTGGCGGATGCGCCCTTCGCGGCGGTGGAAATGTCCGTGGCGGGCGATGACTCCGACCGGAGCGTCGCGTTCAGGACCAATGTGGACGATCTGGTCCGGGTCGATGCCGAACACCCGCTGCGCTTCGATCTGGATCCGGATGGCGGGCTCAAGCCCTACGTGCTGGTCCGGGGGGGGCTGTGGGCGCGGCTCACCCGCGCGCTGACCTACGATCTGGTCGAGCTCGGGGAGGAGCGGAACGAGGGCGGACGGACCGCTTTCGGGGTTGCGGTCGGGGACCTGTTCTTCCCCTTCCCGGCCGAGAGCACCGCCCGGTGACCGGTTGCACCTCCCCGGCCGCCGCCTTCACGGCCCGGGCGCTGTCGCGACTGCGGCCCGAGCCGCCGGGATTCCTCGACCGGCGCTCCGATCTGAAGGGGGATCACGCGCTCGACCCGGAGAGCTGGCCGGATCTCGAGAGCCAGGCCCCGCCCCGCATCGCCGGCGTGCTGGTTCCGGTGGTGGCCCATCCGGACGGCCTCGCCGTGCTTCTGACCCGGCGGGCCGCCCACCTGCGCCACCATGGCGGACAGATCGCCTTCCCGGGCGGCCGGATGGACCCTGACGATGCGAGCCCGCTCGACACGGCGCTGCGCGAGGCCGAGGAGGAGATCGGGCTGGACCGCTGCCACGTCCGACCTCTGGGCTACCTGGACGCCTACCTGTCGGGCACCAATTTCTTTGTGGTCCCGGCTCTGGGCCTCGTTGAGCCCGGCTTCACGCTCGAGATGAACCCCGGCGAGGTCTCGGCCACCTTCGAGGTGCCGCTGGCCTTCCTGATGAACCCCGCCCATCACGAGCTGCATGCCCGGGCCTGGAAGACGGGCGTCCGAACCTACTACGCGATGCCGTTTCGGGAGCGCTACATCTGGGGCGTCACGGCCGGTATCCTTCGCAACATGCATGAAAGGCTTTACGGCGAGGAATGATCAGGATCGTTTTCCAGGAACTTGCGCTCTTCCTGGTCCCCTTCGCACTGTTCGCGCTGGTGCTGGTGCTCACCCGGCGGCGCGTGCTCGCCATCGAATCGTGGTCGCAGAGCGCGGCCTGGCTGGCGCTCGCCGGGCTGCTCCTGGTGGTCGGAGGCTTCGTCCTGATGGGCGTGTTCGGCGAGACCCATACGGGCGGCTACGTGCCGCCGCACATGGAGGACGGCAAGCCCGTGCCGGGCGGCTTCCGATGAGCCTCGACCGGGAGGCTGCGCGCGCGCTCAGCTCCCGGCCCGACGTGGCGCGCCTCCTGGCCGTGCTGGACGGGGACGGCGAGGAGACCCGCATCGTCGGCGGGGCCGTCCGCAACGTCCTGATCGGCCGACCGGTGCGCGACATCGACCTCGCCACCACCGCCCTGCCGGCGGAGGTCGCGGCCAGAGCCGAACGGGCCGGCTGTCGCACCGTCCCGACCGGCATCCAGCACGGCACCGTGACGGTGATCGCGAACGGGCGGCCCTTCGAGGTCACCA
Source organism: Enterovirga sp. (assembly GCF_028290205.1). Lineage (GTDB taxonomy): Bacteria > Pseudomonadota > Alphaproteobacteria > Rhizobiales > Beijerinckiaceae > Enterovirga. Next base: position 4,959 of record NZ_JAQGKF010000191.1, read on the forward strand.
CGCTGCGCGAGGACGTGGAGACGGATGGCCGCCACGCCGTGGTGCGGTTCGGACGCGATTTCGCGGCCGATGCCGAGCGGCGCGACTTCACCGTGAACGCCCTCACCCTCCGGCGCGACGGCACGGTGCAGGACACGGTGGGCGGGCTCGCCGACCTCGCGGCCGGGCGCGTCCGCTTCATCGGCGAGGCGGCCCGGCGCATCCGGGAGGATTACCTGCGGGCTCTGCGCTTTTTCCGGTTCTGGGCCGAATACGGCCGGGGCCCGCTCGACGCCGCCGGCTACGAGGCCGTGATCGGTGCGCGCGACGGTCTCGCCCGGCTGTCCCGCGAGCGGATCCGGACCGAACTGCTGAAGCTGCTCGCGGCGCCCCGGGCCGTCGAGGCCCTCGCGCTGCTCGAGACCGGGGGCCTGCTCGGTCGGCTGGTGGCGCGGGTCTGCGATCTCGGCCGGCTCGGCCGGGCGGCCGCATGCGAGGCCGACGCCGTCGGGCGGCTCGCCGCCTGCCTCGTGCGCAGCCCCGAGGACGCGGGCGGGCTGCGCGAGGCGCTCCGCCTCTCGAACGAGGAATTTGCCCGCCTCGAGCGCTACGCCGCGGCCCTGGCCCGTCTGGTCGCCCGCACGGAGCCCCTGGACGAGGCCGAGTTGCGACGCCAGGCGGTGCTGAACGGGGCGGAGGCGCTGAAGGACGTCGCCGCCGCCACGCTCGGCGAGCCGCGCCCGGTTCTGACGGCGGAGGCGGCCCGGCTGCTGGCCCGCTACCGGGCCGGCGAGGCCCAGCCGCCGCGCTTCCCACTCACAGGAGCCGACCTCGTCGCGGCCGGGCTCGCGCCGGGGCGGGAGATCGGGCGACGCCTCGCGGAGGCCCGGGAGGCGTGGCTCGCCGCAGGCTGCCCGGAGCGCTGGAGCTGGGCCGGGGGCTGAAGGCCGGGCGCCGCTACTCGCCGAACAGCTTGCCGATGATGTCGCCGAGGGGGTCGGCCTCCTCGGCCGGACGGGTCCCCAGGGTCCCGGTCCGGTCTGGTTCCCCGAACCGGCCGGCGGCCGGCGCGTGCCGCCAGGCGCCGGCGCCCGGCAGCGGCGCGG
>NZ_JAQGKF010000199.1 GCF_028290205.1 Enterovirga sp.
GCGAGGCCGCCGCCAATCCAGCCCGCGAACCAGAAGCCGAGCAGCGGCAGCAGGAAGATCACCCCGATCAGCCGTCCGAGCTGCCTGTGGCTCCACTCCCACCAGTAGATGCGTCGGAATTCCGGCATCTCCATGCCGCGGTTCAGGTTCTGGTATTGCGAGGAGGCCCGGTACTTCTCGAACTCGGCCCGCCAGGCCGGCTCGGAGAGCGGCGGAACGGCGCCGGTCACTGGCTTCCATTCGGTGATGGAGAGCCCTGACCCGGTGAGCCGGGTCGCCCCGCCGATCGCCACCATCGCCAAAACCAGGACGACGAGGCCCCAGATCCAGGCCCTCACCCAGGCGGAGCGCGGCCGGGCGCGCCGGGCGGGCGCCGGGGCGGCCTCGGCGAGAAGTGTCGCGGCATGCGGCATGGCGTGTTCGTCGGTCGGGTCTGTCGCGCTCGGCCCAGCCTTGCGGTGGCCGGCCCGGGCGACACATAGAACCCGGCGCAGCGAGCGGCAACGAACGCCGGAGCCGCACCCCGCGCCCTGTCACTGCCCGATCGGATCACTCATGCCCCGCCGAATTCGCACACTTCTCGGCACCGTCGCGATCCTGGTCTTCGTCTGCGTCTACGCCCTGGTCGCGATGGCGCTGGCCGAGAGCCGGATCCTTGAAGCCCCCAAGCTCGTCCAGACCCTCGTCTACGTGATCCTCGGGGTCGCCTGGATCCTGCCGTTGCTGCCACTCATCAAGTGGATGGAAGGGCCTCGGATCCGCTAGCCGACGTTCAGCCGGCGGCCGCGGTTCCAGAGCAGGAAGGGCACGCCGGACAGGAGCGCCCGCAGCGCCGCCTCGGTCTGGTGCAGACCGTTCACCGAAACGCGCGGCAGCGCCAGAAGGTGACCGGCATGGGCCGGGAACACGTGGCCCGGCCTCGTGGTCACCGCAGTCGCGTAGCCGGCCTCCTGGGCGAGGCGGAACTCCCGGGCGCCGGCCGAACTTGGGTCGCCGACCGGGTAGGCGAAGTGGCGCACCGGCCGGCCCAGCCGCGCTGCGATGACGCGGCCGCTCTCGGCGATCTCCCGGCGGGCGCTCGCCTCCTCGTGCTTCGCCAGCATGGGATGCGACAGGGTGTGGGCTCCGAGCGCGAGCCCCTTCTCGGCGGACAGCGCCCGCAACTCGTCCCAGCCGAGGCAAAGGCCGCGGACCAGAGCTTGCCGATCCAGTCGCGCAAGGTCGAACCAGCGCGCGACCGTGTCGCGCAGCCGCGCTTCGGGGCCGGCCCGCAGCTCGGCATTGGCGGTCGCGAAGGCGCTCTCCTTCTCAGGGAGGGTCCGGGACGGGAGGGTCCGGCCACCGAGCGGGATCTCGCTCAGCGCCCGCACGGCCTCCTCGAGTTCGAGCCACCAGAGCCGCCCCTCGCCATCGGCGTAGTCGGTGGTGACAAACAGCGTCCAGGGCGCGCCATGCCGGCGCAGCACCGGTAGCGCGTGCTCCACGTTGTCCCGGTAGCCGTCGTCGAAGGTCAGGGCGACAAAGCGCCCGTCACCCCGGGCGAGCCGCGCCGGGACCTCGTCCAGCGGCACGATGGCATAGCCCAGCCGCTTCACCAGCGTCAGCGTGAGGTCCAGATGCTCGGGCGTGATCTCGAGCAGCCGGTTCGGCTGAAACAGCTCCCGGCGGGCCGGCCTGACGTGGTGGAACATCAGGATGGCGCCCTGCCCGCGCACGAGCGGACCGAGCCAACGGTCGGCGGCCGTGCCGGCGATGAGGCCGAGCCCGGCTCCGATCAGGCGGTGCTTGACGCGCGAAGCCATGCTCTCGGCTTAGCGCGGGTTTAACAAAGCTCCGTTACCGCTCGACGCTCCGACCCGTCGGTCGCGAGGACGCCCGCATGACGAGCATCGCGGCCCCCCTGTCCGCTGGGGCACCGGCCGCCCCTCCGCGGAGCGAGCCCGCCGGCCTCGCCATCGAGATCGTGCCCGACCTTCTGGCCGCCGAGGCGGCCTGGCGCGAGATCGAGCAGGATCCCGCCATGTCGCCCTATGGCCGCTTCGACTGGCTGGCCGCCTACCTGTCCGAGGTCGCAGGTGCGGCCGAGATCCGGGTTGCCATCGCCCGCGACGGTGCCGGCAACCCCGTCCTAGCCGTGCCGCTGGCGGTGGAGCACCGCTTCGGTCTGCGCATCGCGAGCGCCGTCGGCGGCAAGCACGTCAACTACAATCTGCCGCCCTGCCGCACCGATCTCTGGCGCAGTCTGCGCCCGGATTCGGCAACGCGGCTGCTCGGCGACATCGGCCGGGCTCTGCGGGCGGACGTGCTCGCCTGGACCAACGTGCCCCGCGTCTGGGACGGCGCGCCGAACCCGTTTGCGGCCGGGGGCAGCCCGAGCCCGAGCGATTCCTGGTCCTTGCCGCTCGAGCCGGACGGGGAAGCCACGCTGAAGCGCAGCATGAGCGCCGACGCGCGGAAGAAGCTCCGCAGCAAGCTCCGCGGCCTCGACCAACTCGGTCCAGTCGCCGTGCTGGAAGCCCGGACGGAGGCGGAGGTCGACCGCGTCCTCGACGCCTTCTTCCGCCAGAAGCAGGCGCGGTTCGACGAGCTCGGCCTTGCCGACCCGTTCGCGGATCCCGGCATGCGCCGCTTCCTGCGCCGCGCCGCCCTGTCGTCTGGCCCCTCCAACACGCCCGCCGTGGAGCTCTACGGGCTGGTGGTCGGAGAGCGGGTGGTCGCCACTCTGGGCGGAGCGGCCGACAGCCGGCGCCTCAGCGGCATGTTCCTGTCCTTCGAACGTGGCGAGGCAGAGCGATTCAGTCCGGGCGAGATCCTGGTCACCCGCGTCATCGCGCTGCAATGCGCGCGCGGGCGCGCGGTGCTCGACCTCGGCGTCGGGGACGCGCGCTACAAGCGCAGCATCTGCGATCGCCCCGAGCCGCTGGTCGACGTGGTCCTGCCGGTCACCCGGCGCGGCCGGCTCTATGCCGCCGGGCGGCGCGCGGCCACCGACCTGAAGCGTCGGGTCAAAGCAACTCCGCGCGCCATGGCCGTGATTGGACGGCTGCGCCGGGCGGGCGCGCTGTTGCGCCGGTCCGGCGGAGCGGCGTAGCGGCCCACCGGCTGGACCGGGGCGTTCAGGCCGCTTGGTCGAAGGCCATCGGGAGTTCGCGGGCCACGACGATTTGGCGCGCGCCGGCTGCCCGCAGGGCCTCGTGACTGTTCACCAGGTCGGGGCTGGCGGGTTCGAGATTGGAGGCCAGCACGGCGATGTCGCAGCGCGGGGCCAGGAGCGGCAGCATGGCATCGCCCGCCTCCGGCGCGCCCAGCAACGCCACGATGACCCAGTCATAGCTGCCGGCAAACGCCTTCAAGGCCACGTCCAGGCTGTCCGGCGAGGCCGTCAGCGCCTCGTTGAGCAGGGTGCCGACCGGGATCCGGTGCAGCGGTGAGCTGGCATCGCGCCGAATGACCTCGGCGAAGGTGGCCTCACCGGCGACCAGATCGGTCAGCCCGGGCGTCGCGTCGACGGGAGTCGCCTCGTCCCGCTCCACATCCACCATCAACACGCGCTTCGTGCGGGCGAGGGTGAGGGCGAGACCGCGCGCCACCCGCACCACGTCCTGCCGACCCTGCACGCCGTTCACCAGCACGCGGCGACCACCCTCGGCCGGTTCGACCCGCGCCAGCCGCTCCGCCAGCGCCACGAAGTCATAGCCGGGATCGAGCTGCTTCAGATCGATCAGGCCCGCGTCCCGGCTGTCGAGAATCGGCCCGTCCTCGGCGCGACCGAAATCGAAGTCGCGGCCCCTCATCGCCGCATAGGGCGCGACGGGGCGCCCCGCCCCAGACCGCTGCTGGGCCAGGAGACCGAAACCGGCCGTCGGCTTCGATCCCAGGAGCTCCACCGAGACGATCGTGCCGAGCGACAGCATCAGGGCCGCGAAGGTGGCCAGCGCGACGATGGGGAGCTTCTTCGGGAAGGACGGGATCCGGGGCGCGACGGCCCGGGACACGATCCGGGCATCGGGCGGGGCGCCGTAATCGGTGTCCCGGGCCGAGGCTTCGCGGAAGCGGCCGAGATAGCTCTCGAGCTGCTCGCGCTGGATGCGAGCCTCGCGTTCCAGCGCGCGGAGCTGGACCTCGTTCTCGTTCGCCGCGGCCACGATCTTCTTTTGCTGCTCGATCGCGGCCTCGATCGACTCGACCCGCGCGCCGGCGATGCGGGCGTCGTTCTCGAGGGTCCGCACGGTGCGCTCGGCGGCGGCCCGGATCTGGGCTTCGAGGTCCTGAACCTGGGCCGTCAGCTCCTTGACCCGCGGGTGCTGGGCCAGGAGCGTGCGCTGCTCCAGCGCGAGCTGGGCGCGCAGGTTGATGCGCTGCTCCAGCAGACGGCGGATCAGCTCGTTATTGGCCACATCCGGGATCTCGAAGGCGCGACCGTCCCGGATCGCCTCGCGGATCAGCTTCGCCTTGGCCTGGGTGTCGCTCTGCTGCGAGCGGGCCTGGGCAAGCTGCGAAGACAGCTCGGACAGCTGCTGCGCCGAGATGGTCGTGGTGCCTGCGCCGGCCAGGAGGCCGCTCTTGGAGCGGAACGCCTCGACCTTGGCTTCGGCCTCGGCGACGCGTGTCCGCAGGGCCGTGACATTCGAGCCGAGCCAGGTCGATGCCGAGCGGGCCTGGTCCTTGCGGGCGTCGTCCTGCTGGCCGAGGTAGAGGTCGGCGATGGTGTTGGCCGCCCGGGCGGCAAGATCGGGATCCTTGGACTTGAACTCGATCGCCACGATGCGGGACTTGCCCACCGGGTAGACGAGCAGACGGTCGTAATAGGTCTCCAGCACCCGCTCTTCAGGCGGACGCGCCGACGGGTCCTTGGCAAAGCCGAGCAGCACGACAACCCGCTGCACGACGTTCAGCCCGCCCACCTCCGGGTCGAATTCCGCATTGCCGACAAGCCCGAGCCGGCGGATCGCCTCGCGGGCGAGATCACGCGACATGACGACCTGAACCTGGCTCGCCACCGCCTGCTCGTCGATCTGTGCCTGCTGCTCGAAGCGGTCGTTGTTGCCGGGTCGGGTGAAATAGGTGTCGCTCGCCTGCAGCAGGAGCTTCGCCTCGCCCGTGTAGCGGGGGGTGACCAGCATCACGAACAGCACGGACGCCAGGAAGGCGGCCGCCACCGGGAGCACCACCCAGCGCCAGCGCCGCAGCACGGCACGGCCGATGTCGCTCACGCTGGCCTCGGACGGCGGGCCCGCGTAGCTCTCCATAGCCGGCGCGTAGACTTCAGGCATGAGCGTGATCCGATGACGGGACGCGATGAACGCTTCTGCCGAACAGACAGCATTAAGGTTGAGGCGCGGTTAAGTGCTCCGCGCGGGAGGCACTCGACTGGTGGTTTGCTGCCCGGTGCAGCCCGAAGAACGTCCGACACTGTCTGTTAACCATGGAGCCGCTAACTCGGCTGATCTCTGGTCCCTGGAACCCTGGCATGAACAGGCGATATGCCCTCGGCCTCCTCGCCGCTGCCGCCGCCCTCCCGGCGGGCGGGTGCTTCCGCCGTCCCGGACCGGTCATCTCGGCCGGCCTGCGCGGGGCGGAGGCCTACACACTGGCCACCGGGGACAAGCTGCGGATCATCGTCTTCGGCCAGGATTCGCTGTCGAACATCTACCAGATCGACGCCGCCGGCCGGATCTCGATGCCGCTGATCGGACCGGTCCAGGTGGGCGGGCTGTCCACCGCCAGCGCCGCGACTGCGATCGAAGGCAAGCTGAGAGGGGGCTTCATCCGCGAGCCGAAGGTCACGGTGGAGGTCGACACCTACCGGCCCTTCTTCATCCTTGGTGAGGTCACGACCTCCGGCCAGTTCCCCTTTGTGAACGGCATGACCGTCCAGACCGCGGTCGCCATCGCCGGCGGCTTCACGCCCCGGGCGGACCGCGACGTGGCCGAACTCACCAGGCGCACGCGTCAAGGCATGGTGAGGGGAGAGGTCCCGATCACCTATCCGGTCCGGCCCGGCGACACGATCGTCATCAAGGAGCGCTGGTTCTGAGCGCCGCGGCGGCCGTGGAGCAGGGGTCGGAGCGACCGCTGCGGATCCTGCACGTCTTCCGGGCGCCGCTCGGCGGCCTGTTCCGGCACGTGCTGGACGTGGCGCGCGGGCAGATCGAGCGCGGCCACGCGGTCGGGATCTTCTGCGATTCCAGCACGGGCGGCGCGCGCGCCGACGACACCCTCGGAGAGTTGGCCGGGCAACTGGCGCTCGGCGTTCACCGCCTGCCGATGCGCCGGATGCCGCATCCGCGCGACCTCCTCGCCCTGGCCGCCCTGACATCCCTGCACCGGCGGCTGCGGCCGGATGTCCTGCACGGCCACGGCTCCAAGGGCGGCGCCTTCGCGCGGCTTGTCTCGGTGCCAGGCCAGGACCGCTCCACGATCCGGGCCTACACGCCGCATGGCGGCAGCTTCAACTACCGTCCGGGATCGGTCGTGCACTACGCCTACATGAAGGCGGAAGCCCTGCTCGACCGCCGCACGGACGTTTTCCTGTTCGAGAGCGACTACGTCAGGAGCCGGTTCGCCCAATGCGTGGGCCAGACCACCAAGCTGGTCCGCGTGGTCCATAACGGCATCGCCGATGCCGAGTTCGAGCCGCTGACGCGCGTGCCGGACCCCTTCGACCTCGTCTATATCGGCGAATTGCGCGCGGCGAAGGGGGTCGAGACGCTCATCGACGCCGTGGCCCTGATCCGGCGCGAGCACGGCCTGCGGCTGACCACCCTGGTTGTGGGAGGGGGGCCGAGCGAGGCGGAACTCCACATCCGCACGCAGCAGGCGGGAATCTGGGACTCGACCGCCTTCGTGCCGCCGCAGCCGATCCGGCAGGCCCTCTCGCGGGGCCGGATCATGGTCGTGCCCTCGCTTGCGGAATCGCTGCCCTACGTCATCCTGGAGGCCGCGGCCGCGCAGCAGCCGCTGGTGTCGACCAACGTGGGCGGCATCGGCGAGATCTTCGGTCCCTATGCGGACGAACTCATCCCTCCGGGTGATCCGGGCCGTCTCGCCCAGGCCATCCTGAGCAAGGTGCGCGAACAGGACGAGGTCCGCCTCGCCAAGACCGTGGCCCTGAGCGGGCATGTCCGCTCCCGCTTCTGCATCGACCGGATGGTGACGGAGGGGCTCGGCGGCTACCGGGCGGCCCGAGCGGCCCGGGGCATTGCCCACGAGCGGCACCTTTCGGCGATCCCGTTGAGCCTTCCGTAAACGTCTGGGCGGATGATCCGCGCTCCAAGCGGTCGCCGCTCACGGACCGGCGTTCTGCGTCCGCGCTGCATGAGCGTAGCATGAGTATCGACATCCGGCAGATGCTGAGCGCGACGCCCGGCGTCGCGGACCAGCCGGACGCGCGCAGAACGGGCGCGATCCGCATCGAGAGCCGCAGCTCCCGCATCTCCCCGGTGGTCGTCACGGGCATCGTCCGCATCGTCGAGGCCACCTTGGTGCTGGTCACGGGTGCAGCCGTCCACCTCGCCTATGTGTCCAAGATCACGGCCTTCGGCTGGGGCTACGCCACGGCCGTGGTGGCCGTGGCCGCTCTCGCCACGCTCGCCTTCCAGGCGATCGGCGCCTACACGATCGGCGCGCTGCGGTCGTTCCTCGTGACCGGGCTGAAGCTGACGGTGGCCTGGACCGTGGTGTTCCTCAGCGCCATCGCGCTCCTGTTCTTCCTGAAGGCAGGCGATCAGTTCTCGCGCGTCTGGCTCGGCATCTGGTACGGCGGCGGCCTCGTTTCGCTGCTCTCGTTCCGGTTCGCCGCCTCGCGCTGGGTGCGGGCCATGACACGGGCGGGTCGCTTCGACCGCCGCACGGCCATCGTCGGCGGCGGTGAGCCGGCCAACGAGATCATCCGCCTTCTTCAGGCGCAGCCGGAAAGCGGCATTCGGATCGTCGGGGTCTATGACGACCGCGACGACGACCGCTCGCCCAAGGTCATCGGCGGCTACGAGAAGCTCGGCCGCGTGTCGGATCTCGTCGAGCACGCGCGGCGAACGCCGGTGGATCTCGTCATCTTCACCCTGCCGATCTCGGCCGAGAACCGCCTCCTTCAGATGTTGGGGAAGCTCTGGGTGCTGCCGATCGACATCCGGCTCTCCGCGCACGCCTCCAAGCTGCGGCTGCGACCGCGCAGCTATTCCTATGTCGGCTCGGTGCCGGTTCTCGACGTGTTCGACCGGCCGATCGCCGATTGGGATCACGTCATCAAGTGGCTCTTCGACAAGATCGTGGGCTCCGTCCTGCTGGTCCTCTGCTCGCCCATCCTGCTGCTGGCCGCGATCGCCGTGAAGCTGGATTCGCCCGGACCGATCCTGTTCCGGCAGAAGCGCTATGGCTTCAACAACGAACTCGTGGAGGTGCTGAAGTTCCGCTCCATGCGGGTCGACGCCACCGATGCTGCGGCCAGCAAGCTCGTGGTCCGCGACGATCCCCGCGTGACCCGGGTCGGGCGCTTTCTCCGCCGCACCTCGATCGACGAACTGCCCCAGCTGCTGAACGTCGTCTTCAGGGGCAACCTGTCCCTGGTCGGCCCGCGGCCGCACGCGCTCCAGGCCAAGGCGGCGGACCGGCTCTACGATCAGGTGGTCGACAGCTACTTCGCGCGTCACCGCGTCAAACCCGGCATCACGGGCTGGGCGCAGATCAACGGCTGGCGAGGCGAGACCGACACCCAGGAGAAGTTGCAGCGTCGCGTCGAGCACGACCTGCACTACATCGAAAACTGGTCCGTCTTCTTCGATCTCTACATCATGCTGGCGACGCCCTTCGCGCTGCTCAAGCACGACACGGCCTACTAGGGCCGCCAGGATGCGCGGCAGCTTCGCCTGTGCAGGCCGCGCACCGCCGCTCCCTCCGGCCCTGACCGGAGCGCCGCCGATCCCGTTCAGGCGCCTCCTGAGGGCCGTGGGCTACGGGCTGTTCGCCCTGTTTGTGTTCTTCATCTGCTTCACCTTCCTGCGGCCCTCCCCCTACGACTTCCTGGCCGTGCCGACGATGGCGCTGTGGGTCGCCCTCGGGATCCGCCTGCACCGGGCCGCCATCGTCTTCGTGCTGCTGCTGATCCTCTACCATCTGGGGGTGGTCACGGCGCTGCTGCCCTTTCTGGACGAGCCGGAACCGACCCTGTGGACGCTGCAATCCATCTACCTGATGGTGACCTGCGTCTTCTTCCTGATGTTCTTCTCAGAGGATGCCGAGCGGCGCTTCGATCTCGGCGCCAAGGCGTATGTGGCGAGCTGCCTGTTTGCGGCGTGCGCCGGTATCCTGTCCTACTTCCAGCCGACCGGAATCCTGTTCACGATGGACGGACGGGCGGCCGGGGTGTTCGAGGATCCGAACGTGCTCGGCTCCTTCCTGACGCTCGGGGCTCTGTTCCTGCTGCGCGGGCTGCTCACCGGCCAGGCGCGGCATCCCGTGCTCTCCGGCCTCGGCCTCCTGGTCATCGTGGCCGGGATCTTCCTGTCGTTCTCGCGCGGCTCCTGGGGCGCCCTGGTCCTCAGCTCCCTCCTGATGACCGCTCTGACGCTGCGGTCGAGCCTGCCCCGCGTCCGCCGCCGCATCGCCCTGCTCGGGATGACCGTGCTGTTCGTGGCGGCGAGCGTGCTGGCCGGGCTGCTGAGCGTCGATTCCGTGGCCGACACCTTTGTCGACCGCTTCACCATCACCAAGGATTACGACGAGGGCGTCACCGGCCGCTTCGGCAACCAGATGCGCTCCATCCCGCTGCTGGTGGAGCGGCCGGAGGGCTTCGGCCCGCTCCGCTTCCGGCTCCGCTTCGGGATCGAGCCGCACAATTCCTATATCGGCGGCTTCGCCAACGGCGGCTGGATCGGCGGCCTCGCCTTCCTGGGCATGGTGCTGACCACGGCCTTTGTCGGCCTGAGGCTATGCCTCGTGCCCTCCCCCTACCGGGACCGCGCGCAAGTGGTGGTGCCGGCCTTGCTGATGTTCTTCCTGCAGGCCTTCCAGATCGACATCGACCATTGGCGCCACGTCTATGTCATGATGGGCATGGTCTGGGGGCTGGAATGCGCCCGTACCCGCTGGGCGGCGAGGGCCGCGGCAGGCACGGTGGCCGCGCCCGAAGCCCTGCGACCCCCTGCCCCGGCCTGGGCCTTGGAGGCAGCCCCTCGCCGTCCGTAGCCGGACTGCCGCAAGGAAATTTTGCCCGCTCCTAAAGACGGACTTGACCTCTTTCGCCGACGTCGTAATGATGATGACGTCGCCCTCGATCCTCGTGTCTCGGCCCTTGCACGCTCTGCCCCGAACAGATCAGGCGTTTTCCACCCCGGAGCCGCAAGTCGTTGGACCTCAGGACCCGCCGCGCAGCGCGCGCGGGCACATCCGGTCAGCATCAACCCAAAGTGCCGTGCAGGCCTTTTTCACACGAGTCTTGAGATGAGCAGAGGACGAGATTTCCGCGGGCCGGGCAAACGGGGCTTCGGCGACGATTTCGGCATGGACCGTGGTCCGAGCCCGTATGATTCGGCGCCGCCTCCTCGCGCCCCGATGGGTCCGCGTCCGTCCCTCGGTCCGGTCGGTCCGGAGCAGGAAGCCACGGTGAAGTGGTTCAACCCCGAGAAGGGCTTCGGCTTCGCCGAGCTGAGCGACGGCTCGGGAGACGCCTTCCTGCACGTCCGCGCCGTCGAGGCGGCCGGTCACCAGGAGCTCGAGCCGGGCACCAAGCTGCAGGTCCGCGTCGCGGCTGGGCAGCGTGGCCCGCAGGTGACGGAAGTTCTGAGCGTGGACACCTCCACGGCACAGCCGCGCGGCGCGGCTCGTCCTCGCTTCGGCGCAGGCCCCGGGGCGGGCCCGGGCGCCGGCGCCGGCTACGGTGACCGCGGCGGCGACCG
>NZ_JAQGKF010000208.1 GCF_028290205.1 Enterovirga sp.
GGAACTTCAGCCCCGCAGCGTTCCCAATGATTGTCGAGCCACTGGCGTGCGAGTTCCAGCCCTAACTCACGGACACGAGGTTCTGGCGCCTCGGCCAAGCGATCCGTCTCGTCGCCACTGAGTTCACATGAATACCGGCCTGCCCTCGCTTCGCCTGCAGCTCGTGCGTCTGGGATCCCACTCCGAACTTGGCCTGTAATTCTGGTCGGCGCCAACCATCCGCCGGGCGACGTCGCCGCACGCCATCGGCTACTCCGCGAGCCTGCTAGCTGGCAGCGAAGTCTCGACAACGCAGGTGGGGTTTCCGAGCGGGCTGCGTGGGTGACCCGCACCCCAGACGCCAGAACGGCTCCCCGCCGCCCCAAGTCGAACAAGATCAGCCCCTGTTCACGGCCTGTTCTTGACCGGGCCGAAATCGCCCCGCTACACTCGCCCGGCGGGCTGCCGAGGCACCTCATGGTCACACGGGTCTCCACCGTCGCCTTCGAGGGGATCGAGGGCCGCGAGGTCGATGTGCAGGTGCAGATCTCGGCCGGCACGGTGGCCTTCGTGCTGGTCGGGCTGCCGGACAAGGCGGTCGGGGAATCGCGGGAGCGGGTGCGCGCCGCCCTGCTCGCCTCCGGCCTGGCGCTGCCGGCCAAGCGCATCACCGTGAACCTCGCGCCGGCCGACCTGCCCAAGGAAGGCTCGCATTACGACCTGCCGATCGCGCTCGGCATCATGGCGGCCATCGGCGCCATCCCGTCCGACGCCCTGGCCGGCTACACGGTGTTGGGCGAGCTCGCGCTGGACGGCTCGCTCACGGCGGTGGCCGGGGTGCTGCCGGCCGCCATCGCGGCGAATGCCCGTGGCCAGGGGCTGATCTGCCCTGCGAGCTGCGGCCCGGAGGCCGCCTGGGCGTCCCGCGACGCCGACATCCTGGCGCCCCGCTCGCTGATCCAGCTCGCCAACCACTTCAAGGGCGACCAGGTGCTGGCCCGGCCGGAACCGGCGGTCGCGCCGCCGGCCGACAGCCTGCCCGACCTGCGCGACATCCGCGGGCAGGAGAGCGCCAAGCGCACGCTCGAGATCGCGGCCGCGGGCGGCCACAACCTGCTCATGTCCGGCCCGCCCGGGGCCGGCAAGTCGATGCTGGCGGCGCGGCTCCCCTCCATCCTGCCGCCGCTCGGCCCGAAGGAGCTGCTGGAGCTGTCGATGGTGCAATCGGTGGCCGGGCTGCTGGCCAACGGCGCGCTGTCGAGCCGGCGGCCGTTCCGGGCGCCGCACCATTCCGCGTCCATGGCGGCGCTGGTCGGCGGCGGCGTCTCGGCCCGCCCGGGCGAAATCTCGCTCGCCCATCACGGCGTGCTGTTCCTGGACGAGCTGCCAGAATTCCAGCCGGGCGTGCTGGACGCGCTGCGGCAGCCGCTCGAGACCGGCCAGGTGATGATCGCCCGGGCCAATCACCGCGCCGTCTACCCGGCCCGCGTGCAGCTCGTGGCCGCCATGAACCCGTGCCGCTGCGGCCACGCGACCGAGCCCGGCTTCAGCTGCCGCAAGCAGCCCAACGAGCGCTGCATGGCGCAATACGCGTCCCGCATCTCCGGCCCGCTGCTGGACCGCATCGACCTCGCCATCGAGGTGCCGGCCGTCACGGCGGCCGACCTCATCCTGCCGCCCGCCACCGAGGGATCGGCCGAGGTGGCGGCCCGGGTCGCGCGGGCCCGCGAGATGGCGCTGCGGCGCTACGCTGCGCTCGGGCTCCCCGACGTGACCACCAACGCCGCCTGCCCGGCCGCCATCCTGGACGAGGTGGCGAAGCCTGACGCGGACGGCTTGCGGCTGATCCGGGAGGCGGCCGAGGCCATGCGGCTGTCGGCCCGCGGCTACCACCGCATCCTCAAGGTGGCCCGCACATTGGCTGATCTCGACGGCGAGCGCTTGGTGCGGCGCATCCACCTGGCGGAGGCGATCTCGTACCGGTCGCATGCCGACCGGCGGCCGGTCGCGGCGTGAAACCGGCCGCGCACGGGGCCGCCGCCCGCGGAGCCGCACCATGCTGCTGATCCAGACCCGCCTCGGCCCCAGCAGCATTCATGGCCTCGGGGTCATGGCGGCCGAGCCGGTCCGCGCCGGCCAGCCAATCTGGCGCTTCGAGCCGGACCTCGATCTGGTCCTGCCGCTTGCCCGCCTGGAGGGGCTGCCGCCGGCCTTCCGGGCCTATCTCGATACCTACGCCTATGCCGCCCCGGAATTCCCGGGCAGCGTGGTCCTGTCCTGCGACCACGCCAAGTTTCTCAACCATGCGGAAGACCCGAACACCGAGATCCGGGGCCGCGAAACCTTTGCCAGCCGGGACATTGGGGTCGGCCAGGAGATCACCTGCGACTATCGGTCCTGCGTCTCCGGCTGGACCGGACTCCCCTGACTGCCCGGCGCGTCCCGCCCCGCGCTTCCCACTAACCGGGCAGGTCGCTAGCATGACCGGAAAGAGGCAGGAGGCATAACCTCCTGGGGGGCAGATGGCGACGCTCGGGAGCGGGTTGCGCCGTTCCCGCGGCAGGCCGCTCGCGGCCATCGGGACCTGGGTCGAGAGGTGGCGCGGCAGCCGCCCGTTGCGGGCTGTCCTCGCCATCGGCACGGTCGTCTTCGTCCTGGTGATCGCCGCCACCGCCCTGCTCGTGCTGGAGATGCGCGAGCGCGAGCTCAACGACGCACGGCGCGGGCTGGTGAACCTGAATGCGGTGCTGGCCGAGGGTGCCAGCCGCACGCTGCAGAGCGTCGATCTGGTTCTTGGAACCGTCTTGGACGAGCTCAAGGCCGAAGGCGTCGAGACCCTGGCCGATCTCAATCGCCTGAAATCGGACCGCAACACCCATGAGGCCCTGAGGGCGCGGGTCACCGGGCTGCCGCAGCTCAACGCCATCAGCCTGATCGGGGTCGACGGTCGTCTGGTCAGTTTTTCCCGCGGCTATCCCGCGCCGGAGATCGACCTGTCGGACCGAAACCATTTCCAGGCGCTCAGGGACGGCCAGGACGCGCGCGACATCTTCATCACCGAGCCGGTCGTGAACCGGGGCAACGGCGCCTGGACGGTGTACATGGCGCGCCGGTTCGTGACGGCCTCCGGAACGCTGGTCGGCTTCGTCTACGGAGCTCTTGAACTCGGCTATTTCGCCGACTTCTACGCCTCGCTCGATCTCCCGCCCGGCACCACGCTGGCGTTGCGGCACCGGGACGGGAACGTGCTGGTCCAGCATTCGCACAGAGCGGCTGGGCCCGGGCGGACCAATGAACGCGCCGTCTCGCAGCCGGCACACGGGCCCGACGGGGTCATGCGGCTGTCCACCGACCGGCCGGTTCCGGATTTTCCGGCCGTGGTGGCCACCGCGTCCCGCACCGTGCCCGAGATCCTGCGCGAGTGGCGCCGTCACGCACTCCTGGTCGGGCTCGCGGGCGGGCTTGTGGCCATGGCCGTGCTGGCCGTCATGGGGGCGCTGGTGCGCCAGTTCGCCGCCTATGAGGAGGTCGCCCGGGCCGTGGAGGAGCGGACGGCCGCGGTCAGTGGCCGGGAAGAGGTCGAAGCCCAGCTGCGGCAATCGCAGAAGCTCGAAGCGATGGGTCAGCTGACTTCGGGCGTGGCCCATGATTTCAACAACCTGCTCACGGTGGTGATCGGCAACCTCGACCTGCTCGCGCGCCGCCTCCCGGCCGACGACGAACGGCTGCACCGGCATGTCGAGAGCGCGCGGGGCGGCGCGGAGCGGGCGGCCACCCTGACGCAGCGCCTGCTCGCCTTCTCGCGCCGGCAGGCGCTGGCCCCGCAGGCCGTGGACGTCAACGAACTCGTGCGCGGCATGGCGGATCTGTTTCGTCAGACGCTCGGGGAAAACAGGGCGCTGACGCTCGACCTGGCGCCGGACCTCCCCAAAACGTTCGCCGACCCAAACCAGCTCGAGGCCGCGCTGCTGAACCTCGTCGTGAATGCCCGCGACGCGATGCCGGGCGGCGGGACGGTGACCGTGGAAACCCGCAACGAGGCCGCTGCCGACGGCGCGCTCCGGCCGGCCTTCGTCAGCGTTGCCGTAACCGATACCGGCACCGGCATGCCGACGGAGGTCGTGCGCCGCGCCTTCGAGCCCTTCTTCACCACCAAGGAGCCCGGCGTCGGCACCGGGCTCGGGCTGGAGCAGGTCTACGGCTTCGCCAAGCAATCCTCCGGCGACGTCAAGATCGACAGCGAGGTCGGGATCGGCACCCGGATCTGCCTGTTTCTGCCCCGGCTCGGGGCGGAACCGCCCGAGCCGCCGCGAGCCGGGCCGGCTGCCCCGGAGCGGGAGCGGGGCGGCCAAACGGCCGTGGTTCTGGTGGTGGACGACCACGAGCTGGTGCGCCGCACCAGCGCGGAGGCGCTGCGCGACGAGGGCTACGTCGTGCACGAGGCGGCGGACGCGGCCGCAGCCCTGCGCATCATCGAGGAGGAGCCCGTCCAGGTGCTGTTCACCGACATCGGACTGCCGGGCCTCGACGGGCGCGACCTCGCCGCAGCCGCGCGGCGCATGCGGCCGGGGATCGCGGTCCTGTTCATGACCGGCTATGGCCAGGAGGGCGCGGCGCTCGGGACGCTGGATCCCGACCTGCCGGTGATCACCAAGCCCTTCCCGTCGGCAGCTCTGGCGACCCGGGTGGCGGAGCTCCTCGAGGCCGCCGGCAGCCGCGCCGCGACGTGACCCCGCAACAGGAGCCCCCTCCCGCATGAGACCCCGGCGCAGCGTCCTCTACATGCCCGCCTCCAACCCGCGCGCGATCGACAAGGCCCGCACGCTCGCGGCCGACGCCGTGATCCTCGACCTGGAAGACTCGGTGGCGCCCGACCAGAAGGGCGAGGCCCGGGCGCAGGCGGTGGCGGCGGTCGCGGCCGGCGGGTTCGGGCGACGCGAGGTGATTGTGCGGGTCAATGGTGCCGACACACCCTGGGGCGGACCCGACCTCGCGGCGGCCGCGACCTGCGGCGCCGATGCCGTGCTCCTGCCCAAGGTGTCAGATCCCGATACTCTGGCCCGGGCGGAGGCCGCCCTCGCGGCCGCCGGCGCGCCGGAGGAGCTGCGGATCTGGGCCATGATCGAGACGCCGCGCGCCATTCTGCGCATCGACGCGATCGCAGCTCGGAGCGAAGGGGGCCGGCTCGCCTGTTTCGTGCTCGGCACCAACGACCTGGCCAAGGAGACCCGGGCCCGCATGGTGCCGGGCCGCTGGACCATGCTGCCCTGGCTGCAGACGGCGCTCGCGGCGGCGCGGGCGCACGGGCTCGATGCGATCGACGGCGTGTTCAACGACCTGGCCGATGCGGACGGATTCCGGGCCGAATGCGCCCAGGGCCGCGACCTCGGCTACGACGGCAAAACCCTGATCCACCCGAACCAGATCGCACCCGCGAACGAGATTTTCGCGCCGCCCGCCCACGAGGTGGAGGCGGCGCGCCGGGTCATCGCGGCCTTCGAGCGGCCCGAGAATGCCGGCCGGGGCGTGATCACGCTGGACGGCCGCATGGTGGAGCGGCTCCATGCGGAGATGGCGCTCCGGACGGTGGCCCTGGCGGACGCGATCGCCCGCGCCGGATAGGAGCGCGCGCCGGGCCGGCCCGGCCGTCGCTCTAGCTGAGCGAGCGGCCGATGGCCTCGAACTTCTCGGCCCGATGCCGGCGGATCTCCTCGGGGCCGAGCCCGCCCAGCCCTCTGAGGCCGGCCTCGATCGCGTCGCCGGCCCGGGCGAGAAGCGCCTCGGGATCGCGATGCGCTCCGCCCGGCGGCTCCGGCACGATCTCGTCGATGACGCCAAAGCGCAAGAGATCCTGGGCGGTGATCTTCATCGCGGTCGCGGCGTCCTGGGCCCTGGTCGGGTCGCGCCACAGGATGGAAGCGGCGCCTTCGGGCGAGATCACGCTGTAGACGGAGTGTTCCAGCATCAGCACCCGGTTCGCGGTCGCGATCGCGATCGCGCCGCCGGAGCCGCCCTCCCCGATCACGATGGCGATGTTCGGGGCGCCGAGCGCGAGGCACGCTTCGGTCGAGCGCGCGATGGCCTCGGCCTGGCCACGCTCTTCGGCGTCGATCCCCGGATACGCCCCGGCCGTGTCAACGAAGCTGAGCACCGGCAGTCCGAATCGGTCCGCCATCTCCATCAGCCGCGCCGCCTTTCGGTAGCCCTCCGGCCGGGCCATGCCGAAATTGTGCCGGATGCGGGTTTCCGTGGTGTGGCCCTTCTCCTGCCCGATGATGCAGACCGGCTCGCCCCGGAACCGGCCGAACCCGGCCACGATGGCCTCGTCCTCGCCAAAGCGGCGGTCACCGGCCAGCGGCGTGAACTCGGTCAGGAGGTGCTGGCAATAATCGACGAAGCGGGGCCGGTTGGGGTGGCGGGCGACAAGCGTCTTCTGCCAGGGCGTGAGCGAGCCGTAGAGCTCCTTCAACGCCGCGGAGGCCTTGGCCTCCAGGCGGAGGATGTCGTCGGAGATCGACACGGCGTCGCCCTCCGCGCCGAGGGCACGCAGCTCCTCGACCTTGGCCTCGAGCTCGGCGACCGGTTTTTCGAAATCCAGGAATGCGCGCATAGGGCGTCAGGCGGTCCCCGCCGAGGCGGGGAGCCTCACTGCCCCGCAGTTAAGCCGCGACGGCCCAGTCTTCAACCCATCCGGCGCTCAGCCGAACACAAGCAGGCCGGCCAGCCCGGCCGACCCGACCAGAATGCGCCACCAGGCGAAGGGTGCGAAGCCGTGGCGCGAGATGTAGTCGAGCGCCGTCTTGACCACGAGGAGCCCCGACAGAAAGGCTGCCACGAAGCCGACCGCGATCATGGCGACATCGTTGAAGGCCAGCAGCTTGTAGCTCTTCAGGAGGTCATAGGCGAAGGCGCCGGCCATGGTCGGCATGGCGAGGAAGAAGGAGAATTCGGCCGCCGAGCGCTTATCGGCCCCGAACAGCATGGCGCCCACGATGGTGGCCCCCGAGCGCGACACCCCGGGAATCATGGCCAGGCACTGCACCAGGCCGATGCCCAGGTACATGGGCAGCGGGAACTCGGTCGCGTCGTGGTGCGTGGGCCGCAGCGGCAGCCGGTCCACCACCATGAGGATGAATCCGCCCACGACCAGCGACACGCAGACCACCAGCGGGTTGAACAGCACGCCCTTGATGAAGCCGTGCAGCCCGGCCCCGATGGCGGCAGCCGGCAGAAAGGCGATCAGCACGCCGAGCACGAAGCGCCGCGCCGCCGGCCGCGTCGGCAGGTCCAGGGCAATCCGCAGCAGGCGGGCGAAATAGGCCGACACGATCGCCAGGATGGCCCCGAGTTGCACCAGAATGGCGAAACTCTTGTCGGCCTCGCCATCGAGGCCGAAGAAGTGCTGGAGGAGCAGGAGGTGCCCGGTGGAGGAGACCGGCAGGAATTCGGTCGCGCCCTCGACAAGGCCGAGGATCAGCGCCTGCCACCATTGCGTCGCGCCCATGCCGTCGTCCCGTCGCCCGTGTCGTGCCTCTCTCGCCAGCTCATGGTTAGCGCAAGGTTAATCGTCTCGCTCCGTCCGGCCTCGGCCGTGGACGTTACGGTTACCGCGCCTTAACCAGCGCCCGGCTTAGTCCGCAACCGAGTCCGGTACCGCCTGGCGATATGGCCACCCTGCACCACTACAGCTTCTGCCCACATTCCCGATTCGTCCGGCTCGCGCTGGGCGAGATGGGGCTGCAATCGGACGAGGAGGAGGAGCGCCCCTGGGCCCGCGAGGAGAGCTTTTTGCGGCTCAATCCGTCGGGAGCCACGCCCGTCTTCCTGGAGAACGACATCGCCATCCCGGGCGCGGGCGTCATCGCCGAATACCTGGACGAGACCCGGGGGCTCGGCCTGAATGGCCGCCGCCTGCTGCCGCCCGACCCGGCCGGCCGGGTGGAGGTGCGCCGCCTGCTCGACTGGTTCAACGGCAAGTTCCACGAGGAGGTGACGGGCTATCTGGTCACCGAGAAGATCGTGAAGCGTTTCTCCGGGGGCGCGCCAGACGCGGCCGCCATCCGGGCGGCGCGTTCGAACATGCGCTACCATCTGCGCTATATCGGCTTTCTGTCCGGCAGCCGGAACTGGCTCGCGGGCGACCATCTGACCTATGCCGATCTGGCGGCGGCGGCCCATCTCTCCTGCGCGGATTACCTCGGCGACGTGCCATGGGACGAGGACGAGACGGCGAAGGACTGGTACGCCCGCGTGAAATCACGCCCGGCCTTCCGGCGGATCCTGCTCGACCGCGTGCCCGGCATGCTGCCGCCGGATCATTACGCGGACCTGGACTTCTAGACGGCGCCGCCCTCAAGGCGCTGCTGGCCGAGCGCGCCGCCGCGCTCGGCTTCGACCTACTCGGCACGACCACACCGGACGCCATCCCGGAGGCCGCCGGCCGGCTCTCGGCCTGGCTTGCCGACGGCCATCACGGTTCCATGAGCTGGATGGAGGCGGATCCGGGCCGCCGGGCGGATCCGCGCGGTCTGTGGCCCGAGGTGCGCAGCGTCGTCATGCTGGGGCTTTCAACCGCGCCGCCCACGAACCCACTGCTCGGCCTCGCCCAGCGCGAGCGCGGCCTCCTGGCCACCTATGCGGTCCGGCGCGATTACCACGAGGTGATCAAGGGCCGGCTCAAGGAGATCGCGTCCCTCTTGGCCTCCCGCAGCGGCGCCGAGGTCAAGGTCTTCGTGGACACCGCGCCCGTGATGGAAAAGCCGCTGGCCGCCGCGGCCGGGCTCGGATGGACCGGAAAGCATTCCGTCGTGGTGTCGCGCCGGCACGGCTCGTGGCTGCTGCTCGGCGCCATCTTCACCACCGCGGAATTGCCGCCGGACCCGCCGGAACGGGAGCGTTGCGGCTCCTGCACCCGTTGCCTGGACATCTGCCCGACCGGGGCCTTCGCCGGGCCCTACCGGCTGGATGCACGCCGCTGCATCGCCTACCTGACCATTGAGCATGCCGGCCACATCCCGGCCGAGTTCCGCGCCGCCATCGGCAACCGGGTGTTCGGCTGCGACGACTGCCTGGCGGTGTGCCCCTGGAACAGCTTCGCGGCCGCCTCCTCCGATGCGCGCCTGGCGATGCGCGAGGAGCTGGCTGCCCCGGCGCTGCGCGACCTGGCGGGGCTCGACGATTCCGCCTTTCGGCGCCTCTTCGCGGGCACGCCGATTAAGCGCACGGGGCGCGACCGCGTGGTCCGCAACACGCTGATCGCCATCGGCAATTCCGGCGAGCCCACGCTCTCCGATGCCGCGGAGCGGCTGCTGCGCGACCCCTCCCCGCTGGTCAGGGCGATGGCCGTGTGGGCCCTGGCCCGGCTCCGGCCCGACTACGCCGCTTCCCTCGCGGGCGCTCGGCTCGGCGAGGAGCGCGACGAGGCTGTCCGGGCGGAGTGGCGGGCCGCCGGGAAGCCGCCCTCCCCCGCTCCGATCGCGGTTCCGGCGCCGCCCGCGGGGTGACGGCCCGCGTCAGGCGAGCTGCGCTGCGGCCTCTGGGTCGCTGACTGTGACGTTCAGATCCGTCACGTGGCCGTTGGCGATGGAATACACCCAGCCGTGCACGGCGAGTTCCTGCCCGCGCGCCCATGCGTCCTGAACGAACACGTCGGACGCAACGTTGCGGACCTGGCGGATCACGTTCAGCTCGCACAGCCGGTCGAAGCGCGGCCGTTCCGGCATCGCCTCCAGTTCGGCCCGGTGCGCCTGGTAGACCTCGCGGATCGGGTGGAGCCAGTGGTCGACCAGTCCGCGCCGCTGTCCGTCCACGGCGGCCTGCACGCCGCCGCAGCCGTAATGGCCCACCACCATGATGTGCTTCACCTTGAGCACGTCCACGGCGAATTGCAGCACGGACAGGTAATTGGCGTCCTGCGGCGGAGCCAGGTTGGCCACGTTGCGGTGCACGAACAGCTCGCCCGGATCGAGATCCACGATCTCGTTGGCCGGCACGCGGCTGTCCGAGCAGCCGATCCAGAGATATTCGGGGGCCTGTTGCCCCTCCAGCCGGCGAAAGAAGCCGGGATCGGCCGCGACCTTGCGTTCCGCCCAGGCCCGGTTGTTGGCCTTCAGGTGATCCAGCATGCCCGTCCTCATGGTGCATCGCGGGATGAGCGAAGAACCCGGCCAAGTCAATTTCCGAAAGCCGCGCGCCGGGGGCGAGCGACCCGCGACAGGACGGCGCTCCGGTCCCCGCTTCGGAGCAGGATGGCGCCGCCGGGGGTCAGGCCTGAGGTGTCGGCCGCCCGCAGCCGGGGCGGGGGCCTGCCGTCACCAGCGCGGCTGAGCCCGGCCGTGGGGGGCATCGCGGCGAGCCGATCCGGTCGCCACGGGGTGGCCATACGGATCGCGCGGCACGTCGACCGAGCGAGGCGGACCGCCGCGCTGGATCCCGGTCGAGCCCTGCTCCGGGTAGCTCGTCATGAAGGCGCCGCCAGCCGGCTCGCGATCCCCGCCGCTGCCGCCGCGCTCTGCCAGCACCGGCGAGGCGGCCGCGACCAGCATGCCCGAGGCCGCGATCAGAGAAGAAAGGAAGCGCATCGCCATCTCTCGTTGGAGGGCGGCCGAAGCCGCGTGTCTGGGCGAATGCCCAGGGGCCGCCCGGGTTTCACCGCGCCGCCGCGACACAGCGCGCAGGGACACCGCCCAGGCGCCGTCCTCAGGGCTTCAAACGGTAGCCGGTCCGGAACATCCAGGCAACGACGGCCGCGCAGGCGAGCAGAAAGGCGAGCGTCATGCCGAGGCTGAGCCCGACGCCGACATCGGCGCTGCCAAAGAAGCTCCAGCGGAAGCCGCTGACCAGGTACAAAACCGGGTTGAGCAGCGACACGGTGCGCCAAAAGGGCGGCAGCATGTCGATCGAGTAGAAGCTGCCCCCCAGAAAGGTCAGCGGCGTGATGACCAGAAGCGGAATGAGCTGCAGCTTCTCGAAATTCTCCGCCCAGATCCCGATCAGAAAACCGAGCAGGCTGAACGTCACCGCGGTGAGCACCAGGAACGCCGCCATCCAGACCGGATGGGCGATGCCGAAGGGCACGAAGAGCCGCGCGGTCAGAAGGATGATCACCCCGAGGATCACCGATTTCGAGGCGGCGGCCGCCACGTAGCTGGCGGTCAGCTCGAAGGCGGAGACGGGGGCCGAGAGGTGCTCGAAGATGGTGCCGGTGAACTTTGGGAAGTAGATTGCGAAGGAGGCGTTGGAGACGCTCTGGGTCAGGAGCGACAGCATCAAGAGGCCGGGCACCAGGAAGGCCCCGTAGCTGACCCCGTCGACCTCGCTGATGCGGCTGCCGATGGCCGCGCCGAAGACCACGAAATACAGCGTCGTGGACAGGACGGGCGAGATCACGCTCTGCAGCAGCGTGCGCCGCATGCGGGCCATTTCGAACAGGTAGATGGCCCGGATCGCGTGCCAGTTCACGCCGGTTCCTCCACGAGTTGGACGAAGATCTCCTCGAGAGAACTCTGCTCGGTGCGCAGATCGGCGACGTCGAGCCCCGATGCGGCGAGGGCCGCCAGGAGAGCGGCGACGCCGGTATCTCCGGCCTGCCGGTCGTAGCTGTAGACCAGCTCCCGTCCGCCGGCCGCGAGGTCGAGGCCGGTTGTGGCGAGCGTCGGGGGCAGCGCCGCCACGGGGCTGGCGAGCTCCAGGATCAGCTTCTTGGTGCCAAGCTTGCGCATCAGCTCGGCCTTCTCCTCGACCAGAATCAGCTTGCCCCTGTGGATCACGCCAATCCGGTCGGCCATCTCCTCGGCCTCGTCGATGTAGTGCGTGGTCAGCACGATGGTGACGCCCTGCGCCTGCAGCCGGCGCACGAGCTGCCACATGTCGCGCCTGAGTTCGACATCGACGCCGGCCGTCGGCTCGTCCAGGAACAGGATCTGCGGCTCGTGCGAGAGCGCCTTGGCGATCAGCACGCGGCGCTTCATGCCGCCCGACAGCGTCATGATGCGCTGGTCGCGCTTGTCCCAAAGCGAGAGGTCCCGCAGCAGCCCCTCGATGAAGGCCGGGTTCGGCGGCCGGCCGAACAGCCCGCGGCTGAAGCTCACGGTGGCCCAGACCGACTCGAACGCGTCGGTCGCAAGTTCCTGGGGCACGAGCCCGATCCGGGCCCGGGCCGCCTTGTAGTCCCGCACGGTGTCGAGCCCGTCTGCCAGCACCG
This sequence comes from Enterovirga sp., assembly GCF_028290205.1. Taxonomy (GTDB): domain Bacteria; phylum Pseudomonadota; class Alphaproteobacteria; order Rhizobiales; family Beijerinckiaceae; genus Enterovirga. Next base: position 12,182 of record NZ_JAQGKF010000208.1, read on the forward strand.
TGCCGGTCGTGGCCGAGATGGTGCCGCAGCTGATGCCGATCAGCGTCGTCTTGCCGGCCCCGTTGGGTCCGAGCAGGGCGAAGATCTCGCCGCGCCGGATGTCGAGATCGACGCCCCTGAGCGCCTCGAACCCGCCCGCATAGCGCTTCGAGAGGTTGCGGATTTCCAGGGCGGGCCGCATCGCGGTGGGGTCCAGGACGCTCAAGGTCCGGTATGGCCCCGGCCCGTCTCGGCCGGCTCGTTCTCGGTCGGCAGCTCGCAGCGATTGTGGATGTGGGTCGCGGCGACGGCCGCGTGCCCCATGGCGACCACGATCTGATCGAGTCCGCGCACCGCCCCACCGGCCGCGTAGAGGCCCGGCACGCTGGTCTGGTTGTGGTCGTCCACGAGCAGGGCTCCCGTGGAGTCGTGATCCGCCCCGAGCGCCAGAGCCAGGTCGGAACGGTGACGCAGGCCGAGGGCGGAGTAGAGGACCTCGAAGCTGAAATCGGCGCCGCCGGCCCGGATGGCGCTGATGCGGCGGCCGTCATGCTCCAGTGCCTCGACCTGCTCGGGCACGACCCGGATGCCGTGCTGACGCACCTGCTCCTCCTGCTCGGCGTCCAGCTCCATGGGCTGGCCGAGTGTGAGCAAGGTCACGTCGCGCGAATAGGTGCGGGCCACGAACACGGCCTCGCCGAGGCCCTGGGCACCGTAGCCGAGCACGCCGATGCGCTTGCCCGCCGCCTCGTAGCCGTCGCAGATCGGGCAGTAGCGCACGAGCCCGCGCCGGATCGCGTCCGGCAGGTCCGGCAGGTCCGGCTCCACATCGGCCGATCCCGTCGCGAGCAGCACCCGCCGGGCCCGGACGCGGCGCCCTCCGCCGCTCTCGACCACGTCGGCCCAGAAGCAACCCTCGGACTTCTCCAGGCGGGACACCTCCCCGGCGACCGGGACCACGTCGTAGCGCGCGAGATGGGCACGGTGGCGGGCCAGGATGTCGGGACCGCCGATCCCGTCCTCGAAAAACGGGATGTTGTGGCTCGTCGGGATCGAGGCCGCGCGGCTCGCCCCCGCATCCACCACCAGGAAGCGGCGGTGAAACCGGGCCAGGTAGAGCGCGGCCGTCAACCCGGCCGGGCCGCCGCCGATCACCAGGCAGTCGAGGAGGTCGTCGGCGGAGTCGGGCATGGCCCGCTCGTCGGCCCTGGCGTGCCCCGGGTCAACCCGCAGCCCCGTACCGTCACGGGACGGACTGGAGCGCCGGCCCGTCAGGCGGCCCGGCCGCCCTCGCTGGCCAGTTGCAGCCGACTCGAGCGGAGCTCGCCCGATTGCTCGAGCAGCCCGTAGGCCGTCGCCGCGATATGAGCCTCGATGCGCTTCAGGTCGCGCGTGATGTCGAGCTGCAAGGCACTGGTCTGGATCTGGTCGGCGCGGCCGGACTTCATCTGCAGGAAGTGACGTTCGGTCGTCTCGCGCTCGATCTCGCGAAACTGCTCCTTCTCGCTGACCAGGCGGCGGGCCGCCTCCGTGTCGTGCGACATGTACACCGCCACCGCGAGCCGGAGATGATCCAGCAGCCGCGCGTGCATGTCGCTGATCGCCGCCAGCGCCTCCGGCGAAAGACGCTGCTGGTTGCGGATGCGCTTGGCCGCCATCTCCATCAGGTTCTTTTCGACGATGTCGCCGACATGTTCGAGGTTGATGGCGAGCGCCAGCGTTTCGGTGATGCGGCGCGCTTCGGCCGCGCTCAGGTTCTCATGCGCGATCATGCCGATGTAGCGCTGCGTCGCCACGTAGAGCCGGTCGAGCACGTCGTCCTTGCGGCTGATCTCGGCGATCTTCTCGCGGTCGTCGCGGTGGAACGCGCCCTGCGATCCGCGCAGCATCTCCTCGACCACGTCGGCCATGCGCAGCACCTCGCGGGAGGCATTGGCGAGCGCGACCGACGGCGTCGCGAGGGCGGTCTCGTCGAGATAGATCGGCGCGCCGGGATCGGCCGCCGCCGCCCGGTCCGGGAAGAGGGTGCGGAGCAGCCGCGCCAGGAGCGGCAGGAGGGCGATGAACAGGGCCGCCATCACCAGGTTGAACAGCAGGTGGAAATTCGCGGCGAGCCGGGTCGGGGACGCCTCGATGCGCAGAAGCAGGTCCGCCAGCGGATCCAGAATGGGCAGGACGAGCGCCGCGCCGACCAGCCGGTTGATGAGATTGCCGACCGGGACGCGGAGCCGCCCGGGCTCCTTGCCGAGCGCGTCGATGAGCGGGTTGAGCGCGCTGCCGATGTTGCAGCCGACCACCATGGCCAGCGCCGAGGCCCCGCTCACCGCCCCAGCGCCGGCCAGCGACATGACCAGAAGCACCGCCGCCACGCTGGAATGCGCCGCCCAGGCGAAGCCGGCCGCGATGAGGGTCGTAAGCAGCGGATCCTGCGTCAGCGCCCGGAACAGGTAGGCCAGCGTGGCCGAGCCCTCGACCGGCCGCATCGTGACCACGAGGAGGTGGAGGGCGAGCAGCATCAGACCGAGCCCGATCACCGCCTGGGCGGCGTCGCGCATCATGGCGCTGCCGCCGCGCCGATGCGCGATCACGCCGACGAGGATCAGAAGCGGGAAGACGTAGGTAACGTCGAAGGAGGCGAGCTGCACGATCAGCGTTGTGCCGACATTGGCGCCCAGCATGACGGCCAGCGCCGGGACCAGCTCCACGGCGCCCAGCCCGCTGAAGGAGGTCACCATCAGGGCGGTGGCGGTCGAGCTCTGCAGCAGCGCCGTCACGCCGATGCCGGTCAGGAAGGCACGCCAGCGGCTCTTGAGGCCGATGCCGAGGGCGCTCCTGAGGTCGCTGCCGAAGGCGCGCTGCACGCCCCCATTGACCATGTGGATGCCCCACAGGAGCAGCGCGATCTCGCCGAGAAGTTCAATCAGGATATGGGTCGCCGACATCTGGCCCGGTATCTCCCTCCTTTCGGATCAGTGCGGCCGCTGCGCGGTGGCCTCGATCAGGCAGTCCTCGATGATCGCGACGGCCTTGTCCATTTCGGCCTCGCTCACGGTCAGGGGCGGCGTCAGCGTGAGGACGTTGCCCATCGTGGTCTTGAACGACAGCCCCCGATCGAGGGCGCGGTAGAGCACCGCCTCGGCGAGGTCGCCGTCCGGCTCGCGCCCCTCGCGGCTGCGCACGAGTTCGATGCCGAGGAGGCAGCCCCGGCCGCGCACGTCGCCGATGGCGCCCACCCTCTCCTTGAGCCCGTGCAGCCGAACCAGCGCCCGGGCCCCGACGCGCTCGGCGTTGGCGACCAAATCCTCGTCCTCGATGATCTCGATCGTGGTGAGGGCCGCCCGGGTCGTGACCGGGTTCTTCTCGTGCGTGTAGTGCCCGAAGGCCCAGTCGCCGGCGACATCGAGCTCCGGCCGGGCGATCGCGCAGGCGATCGGCAGGATGCCGCCCCCCAGGCCCTTGCCGAGGACGAGGATGTCCGGCTCCACCCCATCATGCTGGCAGGAGAACATGCGGCCGGTCTTGCCGAGCCCGGTCGGAATCTCGTCAAAGATCAGAAGCACGCCGCGGCGGTCGCAGATGCGGCGCACCTCCGCCCAGAACCCCGGCGGCGCCACGTAGGGCACGGCCCGGGTCGGCTCGGCCACGAGGCAGGCCACGTCCGGGTCGCGGGCCAGCACATAGTCGATCATGCGGGCGCACGCCGTGCCGCTCTCCTCCGGGCTCGTCGTCCCATAGGGGCAGCGATAGCCGCCGAAGGGGGCGACATGCAGCGCGCCCGCCACCAGCGGGGCGGCTGGGCCCGACCGGAACAGCGTCTCGCCCGACATCGCGGCCGCGCCGGTGCCGGCGCCGTGGAAGGCGTCCCAGAACGACAAGGTCTTGGTCCGGCCGGTGGCCGCGCGGGCGATCTTGACGGCCACCTCAATGGCGTCCGACCCGCCGGTGGTGAGGAGCAGCTTGCCGAGTCGGCCGGGCGTGATGGCGGCGAGCTTTTCGGCGAGCTGGACGGCGGGCTCGCAGGTGTAGCGGCGCGGCGCAAAGGGCAGCGCGTCCATCTGGTCGGCGATCGCCTTCTTCAGGCGCGGGTGGCCGTAGCCGATGTGGTGGACGTTGTTGCCGTGGAAATCCATGTAGCGGCGGCCCGCCACGTCCTCGATCCAGACGCCCTCGGCCTTGCGGACCGCGTTGAGGCAGGGCGTCGACACGGATTGGCGCAGGAAGACCTGCTCGTCGCGGGCCAGCAGCCGGGCGGTCGGCGTGTCGATGGAGGCGGCCTGCCAGGCCGTGCGGCGGCTGGTCAGATTGGTGTCGCCCTCCGATTCCGTCACCGTGCCGAGCATCACGATCCCATGGCCTCCACGATCTCCTCGGCGAGCGCGAAGGAGCACGACATGCCGGCGCCCGTCGCAACCGTGACGACCCGGATCTCCGGGGCGGGCGCGACCACGACCACGGGAGTTGCGGGCGCCGACGCGTAGGTGCCGGTCCAGCTTTCCGTCACGGCGGGCCGCTCGCCCAGAAGCGCCTCGTAGGAATCCAGGATCATGCGGTCGATCGCCGAATCCGCGAAGGGGTCGGGGGTCGGGTCATAGACGTGCGAATCGCCGATCACGCAGGTTCCGTCGCGGGCCGCCGCGACGATCAGGTGGATGCCGGCGGCGAGTTCCGGCCCGGCGTCCCGCTCGAGCCGAGCCCGGAGCGCGCCGGAGGCCGGAAGCGCCGCGAACCCGCCATAGCGAAGCAGCGACAGGTCGCTCATCAGCACATGCGGCAGGGCGGGGCGGCTCGGCCGCACCCGCATCATCTGCAGCTTGCAGCGGGTCAGGCCGAAGGGGGCCAGAAGGTCGGGAAACAGAGCCGTGGCGTCGTCGCCCGGGGCCACCACCGTCTGCCGGGCGGCAAGGGAGCCCCGGCTCGTGCCGACCTCGCCGGGCTCCACGGAGGTGACGGCCGCGCCCCAGACGAAGGTCACCCCGTGGGCAGCAGCCAGATGGGCGGCGATGCGCGGGATCGCCTCGCGCGGCTCGACCCGAAGCTCGTGCGGGCTGACCAGCGCGGCCGCGACCCCGCCTGCGAGGCCGGGAAAGCGGCGGGCCGAGGCCTCTCGGCCCAGCAGTTCGCAGCCCTCGGCCATCGGCCCGGCGGCAAAGCTTTCCAGCACAGCGGCCGCCTCCGGCCGCCGCGCGGCCAGCAGCATGCCACGCTGGTGGATCGGGATCCCGGCTGCGGCCGCGAGGTCGAGCCAGACGTCACGCGAGCGGCGCGCCCGCCGCCACATCGCTCCCTCCTCCTGGCCGGACACGGTGACGAAGCCGAAATTGCGGATCGAGGCGCCGTTGGCCCGCGTGTCACGGTCGATCACCACAACCGACAGGCCACGCCGGGCGCAGGCGAGCGCATGGGCCAGCCCGACGACCCCAGCGCCGACCACCGCGACGTCGAAAGGCCCCGCCGGGAGGCTCACCGCGCGCGCCAGCGCTGCAGCCGGCCGAACAGGAAGCGGTCGAGCCCGAGATGCAGCAGCTTCACGGCGATGGCGGTGAGCATGATCACCGTCGCCATGGCGGCCGCAGAGGCAATGGCGCCGGCCTCGTCCATATGGACGATCGCCACCGAGGCGAGCTTGGAATCGGCCCCATACAGGAAGATCACGGCGGACACGGTCGTGAGCGCGTTGACGAACATGTAGACTGCGATGTCGAGGATCGCCGGCATGCAGATCGGCACGGTGACGCGGCCAAAGGTTCGCCAAAACGGCACCTTGAGCGAGGCGGACACCGCCTCGATCTCGCGGTCGATCTGCTTCAGGCTGGTGGTCGCCGTGATGTGGGCCACCGTGTAGAAATGGGCGATCGTGTTCACGACCAGCACCGTCAGGGTGCCGTAGAAGACGTTGAGCGGATTCCAGACGGCGTTGAAGAAGAACACGTAGCCGAGCCCAAGCACGAGGCCGGGCACGGCCATCGGCAGCATGGCGATGAACTGGGCCAGGGCGCGGCCGCCCGGGGCGGCCTCCACCTTCTCGATCAGATAGGCGCCCGTGAAGACGAGCGCGGTGCCGATGACGGCCGCGAGGCCGGCGAGCCGCAGCGAATTGAAATAGGGCTCCCAGCCGCCGGGCTCGGCGCTGGCAAAATCGTAATTCGCGAGCGTCAGGGACAGGTTGTAGGGCCAGTAGCGCACAAAGGAGCCCCACACGGCCGTGCCGTAGGTGGCCACGATCAGAGCTGCGACGGTGCCGGCATAGAGGAGCAGCACGAGGTCGCGCCGGCGGCGCGGCTTCGGCGCATAGGGCACCGCGCGGGCGGACAGGAGCGCCACCTGCCGGCGCCGCACCATGCGGTCGACCGCGAAGGCCAGCACGGCCGGCACGAGCAGGATCAGCCCGACCACCGCGCCCATGGGGAAGTTCTGCTGCCCGACCACCTGCTTGTAGGCGTCCGTGGCCAGCACGCTGAACTGGCCGCCGATGACCTTCGGGATGCCGAAATCTGTGATGACGATCGTGAAGACCACGAAGGTCGCGCTGATCAGCCCGTAGCGGGCCCCGGGCAGCGTCACGGTGCGGAACACGCGGGCCCGCGACGTGCCGAGCGCCTCGGCGGCCTCGTAGAGCCGCCCGTCGGAGAGGGCGAGCGCGGTCGCCAGGATCAGCAGCGCGTGCGGGAAGCTGTACAGCACCTCGGCAAGGACGATGCCGATCGGGCCGTAGATCGAGGCCCCGGCCAGCGCCCCTTTCAGGATGCCCTGGTTGCCGAAGATGTAGACGAGGGAGAGCGCCGACAGCAGCGAGGGCGCGAAGATCGGCAAAAGGGCGGCCGCATAGAACAGCCCCTTGCAGGGAATGCGGCTGCGCTGCAGCGCATAGGCATAGACGAAGGCGAGTGGCACCACGATGGCCGTGGACAGGCCGGCGATCCAGACGCTGTTCACCAGCGAGGCGACCAGGGTCGGCGTGGTGACGTAGGTCAGGAAGTTGGCGAGGCCGACGAAACGGCCGTCCGTGTCCTGCACGGCCTTGGACAGCAGCGTCCACAGCGGCAGGGCCACGATCAGCACCAGCACGGCGCAGAGCAGGCCGATCAGGAGGCTGGCGACCTGCCGCTCGCCCGGGCCTCGGCGCCGGGCCGCCGCCACGGCACCCGGCCGGAACGCGGCCGCCGGTGCCGTCCCGAGCGCGGCCTGGCTCATGCGGCCGACCCGGCCGGGAACACCCGCAGCGTTTCGGCCGGCATGGCGACCGCCCTGATCTCGCCCGGCCGGATGGCGAGATCCCGCATGGCGTTGGCGGAGAAATCCGCCGCGATCGGCGTGTCGGGCGATGAGACCGGCAGGAGCTGAGCGCGGCAGAACGAGCCCAGGAAGGACAGCTCACCGATCTGCACGTCGAACCGGTTCGGGGTGTCGGCCGTGATGCTCCGGGTCCGGATGGCCTCCGGCCGCATGGCGAGCCGCACCGGCGTGCCGGGCAGGAACCCCGATCCTTCCCCAAGCACCAGGTCGAGCGCGCCGACCCGCACCGTGGCGGGCCCGGTCGCGACCGCGTCCAGAAACGTCATGTGCCCGACGAAATCCGCCACAAAGGGCGTCTCCGGATGGCGATAGATCTCCTCGGGCGTGCCGACCTGCTCGATCGCGCCCTGGTTCATGACGACGATCCGGTCGGCCATGGCGAGGGCCTCCTCCTGATCGTGCGTCACCATCACGGTGGTCACCCCGAGCCGCTTTTGCAGCGTGCGGATCTCGTCCCGGAGGCGGACCCGAACCTTGGCATCCAGCGCCGACAGGGGCTCGTCCAGAAGCAGCAGGCCCGGAGAGGTCGCGAGCGCACGGGCCAGCGCGACCCTCTGCTGCTGCCCGCCCGAGAGCTGGACGGGATACTTGCTGCCCTGTTCCGGCAGGCCGACCAGCGCGAGCAGCTCCTCGACGCGGCGCCGGATCTCGTTCCGACCGGTGCGCCGGTTGACGAGACCGTAGCCGACATTCTGCGTGACGGTCAGGTTGGGGAACAGCGCATACGACTGGAACACGATGCCGAAATCGCGCTCCGCGGGCGGGGCGCGCGACACGTCGCGGCCGGCGATCTCGATCGTGCCTTCGTCCTGGAGATCGAGCCCGGCAATGGCCCGGAGCAGGGTCGTCTTGCCGCAGCCGGACGGGCCGAGGAAGCAGACGAACTCGCCGCGCGCGATGTCGAGATCGATGTCGCGCAGAGCCGTGAAGCTGCCGAACCGCTTGGCCAGCCCCCGCACGCGCAGGAAGGATGGCTCGCTCACCTGCGCCTCCCACGTTCCGGCGTTGCCCAGCGCAACCCGGAGCCCCCGATGACACCGGGGGCCGCTGGTCCCCCGGCAACCGCCGGGCCAGCGATGCGGCGCCCTGTGCCGCACCGCCCCCGGAGCGATGGCCGAATGGCCTTCACCTCAGTTCTTCGGCGCGGCCTTGGATTCGTAGCGCTTGGACCATTCCGCCAGAACCCGCTCGCGATTCTCGGCCATCCAGCCGAGGTCGTTCTTGATCATGCCGGCTTCGCCATTGGCCGGGTAGTTCGGCGGTGTGTTCTTGACGCCCGGGAAGGCCACCACGGCGTAGCTCTTCGAATAGAGCTCGTTGGCCTCCTTGGTGGCCGACCAGTCGGCGATCTTCTGAGCCACCGCCAGGTTCTTCGAGCCCTTGACGATGGCGCTCGCCTCGAGCTCCCAGCCGGTCCCCTCCTTGGGCACGATCACCTCGATCGGCGCGCCCTTGGTCTTTTCCGAGGCGCCCCGCATGTCCAGCGCGAGGCCGACCGTCCGCTCGCCGCGGGCGGCCTGAACGCAGGGTGCCGAGCCCGAATGGAGATAGGCCGCGATGTTCTCGTGCAGGCCGTCCATGAACTTCCAGCCGGCCTCTTCGCCCATCGACTGGAGCCAGCCGGCCACCATCAGGTAGCCGGTGCCGGACGAGGCGGGATGGGGCATCACGACCTTGCCCTTCAGCCCGGGCACCAGCAGGTCGTTCCAGGACGCGGGAGTCTTGACGCTGCTCTTCGCCGCCTCGGCCGTGTTGAAGCAGACGACGCCCAGATAGGCGTCCATGCCGGTCCAGGTATACGGGCCCTTGGTGTCGCGGAATTGCTCCTTGAGCTGATCGGCGCCCTTCGGCTTGTATTCCTGCAGCAGCCCGGCCTTTTCGAAGACGAGCAGGCTGGAGGCCGCGAGGCCCATCACCATGTCGGCCCGAGGGTTGTCCTTCTCGGCCATGAAGCGGGCGGTGATGACGCCGGTGGAATCCCGCACCCAGACCACCTCGGCCTCGGGCACGGCCTTCTCGATCGACGCCTTGAAGGGCCCGAGCTGGTCGTTTTCGAGCCCGGTATAGATCGTGACCTTGGACCTCTGCGCGAGGGCATCGCCGGCACCGAACGCAACCGCCAGGGCCAATCCGCCCGCAAGCCAAGCTTTCATGATGTTCGCCCTCGTTGGTGGTTCGGCACGATCTTGTTCGACAGGCCGACCGGGCGGCAAGCTCAACAAGCCGCCCCGGACGGTGATGTTTTGCTCATTTGCCGCAAGAGTCTACACCGGCCACGGCAGGGAGTAGGTGCGCACGTTGGTGAAGCTCTTCATCGCCTCCACCACGCCCTCCTTGTAGCCGAGGCCGGAATCCTTGATGCCGCCGAAGGGCGACATCTCGATCCGGTAGCCCGGCACCTCCCAGACGTTGACGGTGCCGACCTCAAGGTCGGACACGAAGCGGGTGATGTAGTCGAAGCGGTTCGTACACACGCCAGATGACAGGCCGAAGGCGGTCGAGTTCGAGATGCGGATCACCTCGTCGATGTTGTCCGGGCAGCGGATGATCGGGATCACGGGCCCGAAGGTTTCCTCCCGCACGAGCTCGCAATCGTAGGGCACCCGGTCCACCACGGTGGGCGGAAACAGCGCGCCCTCGCGGGCCGGGCCGTGCAGCAGTTCTGCCCCGGCCTCGACCGCGCCCGCCACCCGAGCCTCGAACAGCTGCGCCGAGCGCTCGTTGATCACGGTGCCGATGTCCGTCGCCGGATCCATGGGATCTCCGGCCCGCAGCTTCTTCGCCTTGTCGAGCACGAGGCGGCTGAACTCGTCCGCCACGCTTTCCACGCACAGGATGCGCTTCACGGCCGTGCAGCGCTGGCCCGAATTCTTGGTCGCGCCCTGCACCGCGAGCTCGGCCGCCTTGTCCAGATCGGCGTCCTCCATGACGATCAGCGGGTCGTTGCCGCCGAGTTCCAGCACGATCCGCTTGTAGCCGGCCTTGGCGGCGATGTGCTTGCCGACCCTGACCGAGCCCGTGAAGGTGACGAGGTCGGCATCCGGATCGGTGATCATGGCATCGCCCATCGTGGACGGGTTGCCGGTCACGACGGACAGCATCTCAGGCGGCAGGCCGCATTCGTAGAGCACGTCGGCGAGCGCGAGCGCCGTCAGGGGCGTCAGCTCGGTCGGCTTGAGGACAAGTCGGTTGTTGGTCGCGATGGCGGGCGCGAGCTTGTGCGACACCATGTTGAGCGGGTGGTTGAACGGCGTGATGGCCGAGATCACCCCGAGCAGGGGCAGCCGCGTCGTGTAGATCTTGCGGCTCTTGCCGTTCGGCGAGATGTCGCAGGAATAGATCTCGCCGTCGTCCTTGATGGTGAGCTGGGCCGCGAAGGACCACACGTCGTAGGCGCGGCTGGCCTCGTACAACGAGTCCTTCCAGCACAAACCCGATTCCGCCGTGATCAGCCGGGCGAAATCCTCGCGCCGGTCACGCAGGGTCTCGGCCGTCTTCTGCAGGATCTGCTGGCGCTCATAGCGGGACAGCTTCGGCTTGAAGGCCCGGGCGGTCGCGAAGGCCTCGCGCACATGCTCGGGGCGGGCGGCCGGCACGGTGCCGACCACGGCGCCCGTATAGGGGTTGAGCACCTCGACGACCTGGTCGGTTTCGACGCGACGGCCGGCGATGCGCATCGCCTCGCGCCGGACAGGGGGGTGGACGTGGGCGTTCATGGGGTCGGCCTCGTGTCTGTCATCGGGCGTGTGCGGCTGCGCCGGGTTCGGGGCCGCACCCGGAACGGGCCCGGCCCCGAACCGCCGGACCGTCAAGCGACGAGATTCAGGGCGACGTCGAACACGTCGTAGTTGCGCAGGTCGTGCCCGTCCCGAAGGGTGACGCGCCGGTTGGCGATCATCGGCACCACCTGCTCGGTCAGCCCGCCATGCGACCGCAGCGGCTCGGTCAGGCCCGAGAGGTCGTGCTTCGCCCGCGCGGTGCCCAGCACCTTGTGCCGCGACGAGATCACGACCACGTCGCCGATCCGATCGGCCGGCAGGTCGAAGCGCCGGCAGGCCTCCTCGGCCGGAATCGCCACGTCGATGCCCTCCACGGCCGCCAGGCGGGAGACCACCTCCGCCACCCGCGCCACGGGCAGATACACGGTGGCGAACGAGCCGAGGGCGCCGTGATGCACGACGTAGGGGTCGGTGATCGGCAGGATGACCCGGGCGGTGCCGGCGCCGAGCTCGGCATCCAGCAGCTCCTGGAGAAAGATCACGTCCGGCTCGCCGTCGGCCAAGTGCTTGTCGTTCATGCCGTGGTCGGCCGTGAGCACCAGGTTGCAGCCGGCCGCGTCGAGCTCGCCCACATAGCGGTCGAGCATCGTGTAAAACCTGTTCGCGACCTGCGAGCCCGGAGCGGCCTTGTGCTGCACGTAATCCGTCGTCGACAGGTACATCAGGTCGGGCCTGCGCTCCCGGAGGAGCTTCACCCCGGCCGCGAAGACGAATTCGGAGAGATCGGCCGAATAGACGCTCGGCAGCTTCATGCCGACGAAGTTCAGCACGTCGCCGAGGCCGTTTTCCGCGACGGTCGCCTGGTCCGCCTTCTCCGACGAGAAGGCGACCGCGCGCCCGGTCGACATGTCGAGCCCGTTGCCGAGGAGCGTGCGGAGCTTGTCCTTGGCCGTCACCACCGCGACGGTCGCGCCCGCATCGTGAAAGGCCTGCATGATGGTCGGCGCCCGCATGAAGCGCGCGTCGTTCATCATCACCTCCTCGCCGGCCTGGCGGTCGTAGAAGTAGTTGCCAGCGATGCCGTGCACGGCCGGCGGACGGCCGGTGATGATCGAGATGTTGTTTGGGTTGGTGAAACTCGGGATCACGGATTTGGCGAGAACGTTCGCCCCGGTCCGCATGAGACGGTCGAAATGCGGGGCGAGACCGGCCTCGATCGCCTGCTCGATATAGCCCGGCTCCGAGCCGTCGATGCAGACCACCACGGTCGGGGCCTTGGGCCAGGCATAGTCGCGGCCGTTGACGCTGACGGTCTGGCCGATACGGGCGTGCATGTTCATGGCCGGATCCTCAGGCTGCCTTGGCCGGCACGAAGCCGACGCCCATCTCGCTCAGCACCTCGCGGGCCGTGTCGAGGAAGGCTCGCATGTCCTTCGCGTGCAGATCGCCGATGCAGCCGATGCGGAAGGATTCCGCCACGGTCAGCTTGCCCGGATAGATCACGAACCCGCGCTCCTTGAGCGCGTCGTAGAAGCGCTGGAACACGAAGGCCGGGTCCTCGGGCATGCGGAAGGTGACAATGATGGGTGCCTGCAGGTTCGGCGCGAGCAGCGTCTCGAAGCCGAGCGCCCGCATGCCGTCCGTGAGGATGCGGGCGTTGTCGGCATAGCGCCCGCCCCGGCCGGCGACGCCGCCCTCCTGCTGGAATTCCTGCAGAGCCTGATGGAAGGCCACGATGACGTGGATCGGCGGCGTGAAGCGATACTGGCCGGTCTTCTGGATCGCGGCATGCTGGTCGTGCAGGTCGAGCACGAGGGTCGTCGCGTTGCCGGCCGTCTCGGCCAGCGCCTCCTTGCGGCAGATCACGAAGCCCAGGCCGGGCACGCCCTGGATGCACTTGTTCGACGAGGCCGCAATCGCGTCCACGGCGACCTCCCGGGTGTCGAGCGGCAAGGCCCCGAAGGCACTCATCGCGTCGAGGAGGAGGCGCCGGCCGTGGCGGGCCACCAGGGCCGCAATCGCCTCGACCGGGTTGCGGATGCCGCTTGTGGTCTCGCAGTGGACGGCAAAGACGTGGGATATGCCCGCGTCGCCGGACAGGAGCCGGTCGATCTCGGCCAGGTCCGGCGGAGCGTCCTCGGCCGTCTCGTGGACCACCGTTGCGCGGCCCGCGATGTCGAGGATGCGCCTGGCGCGGCTGCCATAGGCGCCGTTGATCAGCACCAGCACCTTGCCGCCCCGCGGCACGAAGGTGGTCAGCATGGCCTCCACCGCGAAGGTCCCGGAGCCTTGCATCGGCACCGTGACGTAGCGGTCCTCGCCGCAGACGATGCGGGGCAGGGCCTCCATGACGGCCGTGTTGATGGCGATGAAGGCGGCGTCCCGCGAGCCCCAGTCGTGCACCATCGCCTGCTTGACGCTGCGCGAGGTGGTGAGCGGACCCGGCGTCAGCAGAAGGGGGTCGCCGGTCTCGCTCGCGGCGGGTCGGATTTGGGACATGAAGCCTCTACGACGATGCTGCAGCAGCGCGAGGCTAGGCGGCGGGTCCCTATAGGTCCAATATGACGTTTCGATATGGCGTATCGAAATCGTCTATATGAGCTCGAACCTCTCCGGCCTGCGGGCCTTCCATGCGGTGGCTCTGGCGGGCAGCTACACGCGGGCGGCGCGCGCCCGCGGCGTCAGCCAGCCCACGCTCTCGGCCCAGGTCGGAACGCTGGAGGAACGCCACGGGGCGCGGCTGTTCGACCGGGTGGGCCGCACGGTTCGGCTGACCTCGCTCGGCCAAAGCCTGTTCGCCATCACCACCCGGCTCGTGGCAGCCGAGGAGGAGGCGGCCGACCTCTTGGCCGGGGCCAAGGCGCTCACCCGCGGCCACTTGCGGCTCGCCGCCGACAGCGCCAGCTACGTCACGGCGGTGCTGGCCCGCTTCCGCACCGACCATCCGGGCCTGACCTTCTCGCTCACCATCGGCAATTCCAGCCAAGTCCTGGCGCAGGTCGAAGCCTATGAAGCGGACGTGGCCATCACGGCGAAGCAGACGTCGGATCCCCGCATCCACGCGACCCGGCTCCGCACCGACCGGCTGATCGGCTTCGTGCCCGACACGCATCCCTGGGCGGGCCGCCGCTCCATCCCGATCGAGGCCGTGGCCGGCCAGGACCTCGTCCTGCGCGAGCGGGGCTCGCAGACGCGCGAGGTGTTTGAAAGCCGGCTCGCGGCGGCCGGCATCCGGCCCGGGGCCATCCTGGAGGTGCAATCCCGGGAGGCGGTCCGGGAGGCCGTCAAGGCCGGGTTCGGGCTGGGCATCGTGTTCGGCGGTGAGTTTCAGGCCGGCGAGGGCCTGCGCCGGATCGCTATCACGGGTGCCGACTTGGCGGTCGCCGAATACGCCGTCTGCCTGGAGGAGCGGCGGCGGATCCCGCTGGTCAGGAGCTTCCTGGCCGCCCTGGCGGAAGAGAGTGCGAGCCCGCCGCGGCGTGCTCCCGCCGGGACGAGCCCGCCCGCGACCGAGCCTTGAGCGGCTAACCGAGCCGGATCAGCGCCAGGCTCAGCAGGATCACGACCCCGACCAGCGTGCGGCCCCATTGCAGGGGCTCCTTCAGGATCACCACGGCGATCACGGCCGCAAACAGCACGCTCGATTCGCGCAGGGCCGCGACGACCGGGATCGGCGCCACCGTCATGGCCCAGATGGCGATCCAGTAGGAGGCGAGGGACATCGCCCCGCCCGCGAGCCCCTTCAGGGCGAAGGGCCGCATCGCCCGGAGCCCCGCCCTGCCCCGGCGCCACAGGGCGACCAGGATGAGCGGGATGCCCTCGAGCACGAACAGGGCGGCGGCGTAGCTGTGCGGATCGCCCGCGACCCGGGCCCCGGTCCCGTCGGCCAGCGTGTAGCCGCAGATCACGACCGCCGTCAGGGCCGCGAAGCCGACCGCGCGGGGATCGAACGGGGTGTTGCGGCGGCGGCCCACCACCGACATCGCCGTGACGCCGGCCCCGAGGCCAGCGATCCCGACCGCCTGGAGGGGGCGCAGCGCCTCCGACAGAAGCAGCACCCCGGCCAGCGCGGTGAGAAGCGGCGCCCCACCCCGCGCGATGGGGTAGACCTGACTCATGTCGGCCCGCCGGTAGGCTTCCGACAGGGCGAGGAAGTAGCCGAGATGCAGGGCCACGGAGGCCATCAGCCAGGGCCAGGCGGCCGCCGCGGGCCAGCCGAACACCATCAGGGCCGGCAGCGCCACGACCCCGCCCGCCCCGGCCAGCAGGGTCATGGCGAGGAGCGGCTCGAGCTGCAGCTTGAGCAGCGCATTCCAGCCCGCATGGAGCGCGGCGGCCGCCAGGACGGCGGCGAAGACGTGCGGTTCCATGCCGGTGGGTGCCGATCCTGGGGGATGAGGCCCGCCAGCCTGTCGGACGGGGCGCGGGGGGTGGGGTCCTCGGCCGTTTCGCGGCGGGGCGCAAGCCGCGGCCGATCGGCCTGTGACCGCTATCCTGCGAGACGACCTTCGATGGCGTCCTCGTAGAGCCGGGCCAGGGTCGGGGCGTCGAGCGGCCGCGGATTGCCGCCGCAGGAGGGGTCCGCGGCCGCCATGGGAGCGAGCCGCGCGACGGCCTCAAGGCCGATCCCGAGTGCGGCGAGCCGCTCCGGAATGCCGAGTTCGGCCCGCAGCCGCAGCACCCACTCGAGCACGGCCCGGCCGGAGGGCGCCGGCAGGTCCAGGTAGCGGGCGAGCGCCGTCAGCCGCGCCTCGACGGCCGGCCTGTTGAAGGCCAGCACGTAGGGCATCACCACCGCGATGGTGAGGCCGTGATGGGTGTCGAACACCGCCCCGCAGGGATGGGACAGGGCGTGCATGGCCCCGAGCCCTTTCTGGAACGAGGTCGCGCCCATGGAGGAAGCGGCCATCATGTGCGAGCGGGCCACGATGTCGGTTCCGTCCCGGACGGCGGCCGGCAGCCACTCCTTGACCAGCCGGATCGCCTCCAGGGCGACGCCCTGGGCGATCGGGTGGTAGACCGGGCTGCAATAGGCCTCGAGCGCGTGGGACAGCGCGTCCATGCCGGTCGCCGCCGTCACGGCCGCCGGCAGGCCGATGGTCAGCTCCGGGTCGGCGATCACGAGGGCGGGCATCATCTTCGGGTGGAAGATGATCTTCTTGGTGTGGTCGCTCTCGTCCGTGATCACGGATGCCCGGCCGACCTCGGACCCGGTCCCGGAGGTGGTCGGGACCGCGACCACGGGCGCCATGCCGGCTGTCTCGACACGGGTGAACCAATCGTCCCGGTCCTCGAAATCGAACAAGGGCCGGGACTGGCCGACCATCAGCGCGACGGCCTTCGCGGCATCGAGCCCGCTGCCGCCCCCGAAGGCGATGACCCCGTCATGGCCGCCGGCCCGGTAGGCCGCGACCCCGGCCAGCACGTCGGCGCCGACCGGGTTCGGCCGCACATCGGAGAACAGCCCCGCGGCGAGCCCGCCCGCCCGCAAGATGTCCAGCGCGGCGGCCACCACAGGAAGCCGGGCCAGGCCGGCATCGGTGACCAGGAGCGGGCGCTGCATACCCAGCGAGCGGCACGCCTCCGGCAGTTCGGCGATCCGGCCCGCGCCGAACCGGATGGCAGTCGGATAGTTCCAGTTGCCGCGGAGCGGCATCGCGTCGGTCATCAGGGGTGGCTCAGGCTGGGAGGCGCAGGTGGTAGGATTTCGGCCGCGTCAGGTGCTCGTAGCCGAGCGTGCCGAGGGTCCAGCCCCGGCCTGAATCTTTGACTCCGGTCCAGGCGAGGCTCGGGTCGAGGTGGTCGCAGCGGTTCAGAAACACCGTGCCGGTCTCGACCTCGTCGCCGATGCGGCGCGCCGCCTCAGCGTCCCGGGTCCAGACGGAGGCCGTGAGCCCGTAGGCGCTGTCGTTCATGAGGCCGATCGCCTCCTCGTCCGACCGCACCTTCATGATGCCGACCACGGGGCCGAAGGTCTCCTCCGACATGACCCGCATCGAATGGTCCACGTCGACCAGGATCTGGGGCGCCAGATAGGGCGTGCCGGGCCGGGCCGCCGCAAAGGCCGCAGCGTCGATCAGCCCCGTGGCGCCGGCCCGCAGGGCTTCCTCGACCTGGTCGCGAATGAAATCGGCCGCCTCCTGCTTGACCACCGGGCCGAGCGTGGTCGCCGGGTCGAGGGGGTCCCCGAGCCGGTAGCCCCGGGTGACCTCCACGGCCCGATCGAGAAAGGGCTGCCACACCGCCTCGTGCACGTAGATGCGCTCGATGCCGCAGCAGGACTGGCCGGAATTGAAGAAGGCTCCGTCGACCAGGTTCTCGGCCGCGTGCGCCACATCCGCGTCGGCCCGGACATAGGCCGGGTCCTTGCCGCCGAGTTCCAGCCCAACCCCGACGAAGCGGCCGGCGGCCGCCTGCTGGATCCGGTGTCCGGCCGCAACCGAGCCCGTGAAGGCCACATGCGCGACCCGGGGGTCGCCGATCAGCGCCTCGGCCTGGCCGTGGGTCGGCGTGAGGGCTGCGAACAGCCCGTCCGGAAGGCCCGCCGCCCGCAAGGCCTCGGCAAAGCGCTCGCCGCAGAGCTGGGTCTGGGCCGCATGTTTCAGAATCACGGCGTTGCCGGCGAGAAGCGCCGGCACGATCGTGTTCACGGCTGTGAGGTAGGGGTAGTTCCAGGGCGCGATCACGAACACCACGCCGAGCGGCACGCGCCGGACGTAGCGGTCAAAGCCGTCGCGCGGCTCCGGCCGGATGTCGGCGAGGCCGGTCTCGGCCGCCGCGATCATGGCCTGAGCCCGGTCCACACAGGTCTGGACCTCGCCGGGCGTCTGCGACACCGGCCGGCCGATCTGCCAGGACAGCTCCTCGGCGATCTCGGCCTTGCGGGCCAGCATGGCCGCGCCGAACCGCTCGCACACGGCCATGCGCTCAGGGAGGGGAACGTGCCGCCACGCGGCCTGCGCCGCGACGGCGCGGTCCAGCGCCCGGTCGAGCTCGCTGCCTGAGGCGAAGGGGCGCTCCGCAACGAGGCGCCCGTCGACAGGCGAAAGGGTGCGCTGCAACCCGAATGCGGTGCTCATCTCAGATGATCTCGAAATAGCGCTTCAGCTCCCAGTCGGAGACGTGGCGCAGGAACTGGCGCTCTTCCCATTCGCGGGTGGCGGCGAAATGGTCGACGAAGGTGTCGCCGAACAGGTCTCGGGCTTCGGCCGACGCCCGAAGCCGGCCCGCCGCCTCGGTCAGCGTGCGGGGCAGTTGCAGGCTGTCGGGGAAGCTCTGCAGGTAGGCATTGCCGGTGGCCGCCGGCTCGGGCTCGATCCGGTTTTCGATGCCCCAGAGGGCGGCCCCGAGCACGGCCGCAACCGCCAGGTACGGATTGGCATCCGCGCCCGGGATGCGGAATTCGACCCGCTGCGACTTGGCCGAGCCCATAATGGCCCGGATCGCCACCGTGCGGTT
>NZ_JAQGKF010000237.1 GCF_028290205.1 Enterovirga sp.
TCAGGGCGGCGGCATGTCGGCCGTGGACGTCGCCCGCCTCGGGCTCGACGGCTACGAGGCGGGGCGGGCCGTGGTGATCCCCGGCGCCGGCAATCGGGCGCTCTCCGTCCTCAGCAAGGTCGTGCCCCGTCTCCTGGTGCGGCGCGCCGCCGGCTGGCTGCAAGGCTGATGGCCACGTTCGACGTCCCGGCTCTCGCCCGCCAGTTCAGGACCTTCTTCGGCGTCGGACTCCTGGCCGCGGTGGTCCATTACGGGCTGCTGCTCAGCCTGGTGGAGGGCTACCGCATGGACCCGGTGCCGGCGACGCTGACCGGCTATGTCTGCGGCGGCGTCGTCTCCTACCTACTCAATCGCCGGCTGACCTATCGCAGCGCCCGGCCGCACGGCGAGGCGACGTGGCGCTTCATCGTGGTCTCGGCGGTCGGCTTCGGCCTGACCTGGCTCGCCGTGTCAGCCCTGGTGCGGGGCCTCGGCGTGCCCTACCTGCCGGCCCAGCTCGTCACCACCGGCCTCGTGCTGTTCTGGAACTTCTCGGCGCACAAGCTCTGGACGTTCCGAGGCCCGCCGGTGCCGTGAGTCAGCCGGCTGTCCCCACAAAGGTCATGCGCTTCTGGTTGTGGCCGATGTTGCGGTCGGCGCGCCGGGCCTCGAAGCCGCGCTCGGCGAGGAGCGACAGCATCTCGGCCTCGCCGTAATGCGTGAGGCCGAGTTCGGCCCGGAGCTGGCGGTAATCCGATAGGGCCGTGCGGACGAGCCCCTTGGCGGCCGCCACCGTGAAGCCGCCGGACCAGGCGAAGCGGAGCAGCGCGGCCACATCGTCCAACGGCCCCGTCTCGTGCGGGATGACGTCGCCCAGGACGAGCCGGCCGCCCTCCTTCAGCTTGCTGTGCCAGAGCCCGAGCAGATCGTGGAACTCCTCCGGCGCGAGGTATTGCAGGAGCGAGTTCGCCACGACGAGGTCCACGGAATGGTCCTCGAGCCGGCCCGCCTGTTCGGGCGCGATCACCTCGATCTTCGGCTCGGCCGCAAAGCGCGCGGCCAGCCGCTCGCGCACGAGCGGTGCGCCGTCGCACAGGATCAGGCGCCGGCAGGAGGCCGCCACCCGGTCCGCGGACAGGGCCTCGCCGCAGCCATGGTCCAGCACCACCGCGTCCGGGCCCGGAACATGGCTCGCGATGTCGCGGGCGATCAGCCCGTAATGCAGAATCTTGTGCCGCTCGCTGACATAGATCGGCGTGTCGGCGTTCCAGTAATCCCGCCAGCTCATGCCCGGGGCTGGGTCACCAGGCCAGCAGCAGCACGGACACGGCCCGGTGCAGCGCCAGGCAGACCACGCCGAACGCCACCGCGCCCGCGATGCCGAATTCCAGGGCCTGGCTGCGCAGCACCTGCGAGCGCCGGATCACGTCGCCACAGCAGGCCACCAGCAGCCAGCTCAGCGTCATCAGCGCCGGCAGGCTGAACAGGAAGGACAGCGTGCTCTCCGGCCGGCCGGCCGGATCGATCAGGCCGCGGATGTTGCGCAGCCAGGGCGCCTGTGTGGCCGCCAGCGCGGCCACGATCCAGGTCAGCGAGACGGCGATGCCGTAATGCTCGAGGAAGAGGCGGTGAAGGCGCGAGAATTCGTCCGCCCGCGCGCCCTGCGCTACCCGAGTCTGCATGCCCGCCCCCATTCGCGAATCGACGTCGAACCGTCGTCCGCCGTTGTTGAGGGAGGGTTAACCGCCGGTCCGGGGCGGGACAATCGGGCAAAAGCGCCGCAGCCCCACTCAGCCGCGACCTGTGGCGTTCGCGCCGTCCATGAGCTGCACGAAGCGGGTGAACAGGTAGTGGCTGTCGCGCGGCCCGGGCGAGGCTTCCGGATGGTACTGCACGGAGAAGGCTGGCCGATCTGTGAGCTCGATGCCGCAATTGGTGCCGTCGAACAGCGACACATGGGTCTGTGAGGCGTGAGCCGGCAGGCTCTGCGGATCGACCGCAAACCCGTGGTTCATGGACACGATCTCGACCTTTCCGGTGGTGTTGTCGCGCACCGGGTGGTTGGCCCCGTGATGCCCGTGCCGCATCTTCACGGTGCGGGCGCCGAGCGCGAGGCTCATCAACTGGTGGCCGAGGCAGATGCCGAAGGTCGGCACCTTGCGGTCGAGGATCTCGCGGATGACCGGGACCGCATAGGCCGCGGTCGCGGCCGGGTCGCCGGGGCCGTTCGACAGGAACACGCCGTCCGGGTTGAGCGCCAGGATCTCTTCGGCCGTGGCGGTGGCCGGCACCACGGTCACCTTGCAGCCGGCATCGGTGAGCAGGCGCAGGATGTTGACCTTGATGCCGTAATCGATGGCCACGACGTGGAAGCGGCCGCCGCCCTGGCCCGTCCGGTGGCCTTGGCCGAGTTCCCACACGCCCTCGGTCCAGTTGCCCTGCGTGTCCCGGGTCACCATCGGGACGAGGTCGAGCCCCTCCATGGACGGGAGTTCGGAGGCCCGGGCGGTCAGGCTTTCCCGGTCGAAGAGCCCGGCCGGATCATGGGCGATCACGGCGTTCGGCATGCCGCGGTCACGGATCAGGGCGGTCAGCGCCCGCGTGTCGACGCCCGTGATGCCGATGATGCCGTGAGCGCGCAGCCAGGTGTCGAGCGAGCGGGTGGCCCGCCAATTGGCCGGCTCGGTGGTGGACGAGGCGAGGACGAGGCCGCGCACGCCGGAGGCCGGCGCCAGCGGAGTCGTCTCGGTGTCCTCCTCGTTGGTGCCGACATTGCCGATATGCGGGAAGGTGAAGGTGACGATCTGCCCGGCATAGGACGGATCGGTCAGGATCTCCTGGTAGCCCGTCATCGAGGTGTTGAAACAGACCTCGCCGGCTGCTTCCCCGACGGCGCCGATGCCGGCGCCCTCGATCACGGTGCCATCGGCCAGGACCAGGAGGGCCGTCGGACGCGGCTCCTCCCAGGCAGCGATCTGCGTGTCGGTCGACGCCGGGGCGTGTTGCGGCATAGCGATGTTCCGGGTTATGGCGCGCCATTCCGGCAAGGCGGCGATGGGCTTGCGCGACGCGACATCTAGGTTCGCGGGCGGCCCTCGTCAACGAAACGGCCCTGCCGAGAACGGATACCGGCCATGACCCTGCGCGCGCGTTTCACCGACGAAATCAAGACCGCCATGAAGGCGGGCGACAAGACGCGGGTCTCGACGATCCGCATGGTCCAGGCGGCCCTGAAAGACAAGGACATCGAGGCCCGGGGCGGCGGCAAGGAGCCGATCCCCGAGGACGAGATCCTCGCCCTGCTGCAGAAGATGCTGAAGCAGCGCCAGGAATCGATCGCCATCTACGACAGCAATGCCCGGCCGGAACTCGCCGCCGCGGAGCGCGAGGAGGCCGCCATCATCCAGGGCTTTCTGCCGCAGCCGCTGGGCGAGAGCGAAACCGAGGCCGCGATCGAGGCGGCGGTGGCCGAGACCGGGGCGAGTTCGGTCAAGGACATGGGCAAGGTCATTGCCAAGCTGCGGGCCGATTATGCCGGCCGCATGGATTTCGGCCGGGTGAGCGGCCTCGTGAAGGCGCGTCTCTCCGGCGCCTGAGCTAGGAGCACGGGTGCCGGGCGGCCTGGATCAGCACGATCCGGCCGCGCCGGTCCTCGGTCCAGTCGATCCGGGTCTCGGAAAAGCACGGCAGGTTCGGCGGCTGATCCAGCGCGGAAAAGCGTCGCGCCACCGGGTCTTCGATGAGCCGGAAGCTCTGAGCGGCGAGGTCGGCCCTTAGGCGCGCCGCGGGCGAGCCCGGGCGGTACAAGGTTGCGATCCGGGCTTTAAAGGCCGCGTCCCCTCCCCTGTCTGCGATCGGCGGCAGGGACGGCGCGCAAGCCGCGAGCCCGAACAGCGTGACGACGAGGGCGGCGGAACGAAGCACGAGCTTTCCTCGGAGAACCGACCCAGGATACCGCGCCGGCCGCCCGGATGGCGAGACGCCACTCTGCCGGGACCCGGTTCGGCCGTGCTAGAGCCGTGACCGAGGTCCCGTCCGTGCGCTATCCGCCCCACCTGCTCGAAGAAATCCGCGCCCGCCTGCCCGTCTCGGCGGTGGTCGGCCGCCGTGTTCAACTAAAAAAGGCCGGCCGAGAATGGCGCGGCCTGTCGCCGTTCAATGCCGAGAAGACGCCTTCCTTCTATTGCAACGATCAGAAGCAGTTCTACCACTGCTTCTCCTCCAGCAAGCACGGCGACATCTTCACCTTCCTCATGGAAACGGAGGGCCTGTCCTTTCCGGAAGCCGTGGAGAGACTGGCCGGAGAGGCCGGGGTCGACCTGCCCAAGGCGTCCCCGGAGATGGTTGCGCAGGAGCGGCGCCACCGCACTCTGCACGAGGTCATGGACCTCGCCTGCGCCTTCTTCGAAGCCGCGCTGCACCGGCCGGTCGGCCAGGAGGCCCGCGCCTACCTGCAGCGTCGCGGGCTCGGCGCCGACATCCAGACCCGGTTCCGGATCGGCTACGCCCCGCCGGACCGGTTCGCGCTGCGCGACCACCTGGCCAGCCGGGACGTCACGGCCGAGACCATGGCCGAGGCCGGGCTGATCGTGTCGGGGGACGACGTCGCGGTGCCGTTCGACCGCTTCCGCGACCGAATCATCTTCCCGATCGAGGATTCGCGCGGCCGCGTGATCGCGTTCGGCGGCCGCGCCATGAGCGCGGAGGTCGCGGCCAAGTACCTCAACTCTCCGGACACCCCGCTCTTCAGCAAGGGCCGCGGCCTCTACAACCTCCACCGGGCCCGGAAGGCGGCGCATGAGGCCGGGTCCATCGTGGTGGTCGAAGGCTATGTGGACGCCATCGCGCTCGATTCGGTCGGGCTCGGACACGCCGTGGCGCCCCTCGGCACCGCGCTGACGGAGGATCAGCTCGCCCTGCTGTGGCGCATGGGCGACGAACCCATCCTGTGTTTCGACGGCGACCGGGCCGGGCAGCGGGCGGCCCATCGGGCCGTCTCCACGGCGCTGCCTCACCTCGCGCCCGGAAAATCGCTCCGCTTTGCCATGCTGCCCGAGGGGCAGGATCCGGACGACCTCGTCCGCTCGGGTGGACGGGCGGCGATGGATGGCGTGCTGGCGGCAGCCCGGCCGCTGGTCGACATGCTCTGGGAGCGGGAGGCCGAAGCCGCCCCGGCCGACACGCCCGAACGCCGGGCCGCCTTCGCGGCCCGCCTCCGGGAGGCCGTCATGGCCATTCGGGACGAGACGGTCCGGCGTTTCTACCGGGACGAGGTCGAGACCCGGCTGCGGGAGCGGCGCCGCGGCCCACCCGGCGGCGGCGGCCCGGCCGACCGCAAACCGGCCTTTCGCGGGGCGGGTTCGGGTTGGGGCGCGCCTCCGACCACCGGATACCTCGGGCGGCCGCTCGCCTCCGTCAGCCAGGGACTGGTCGCCCGCTTCACGGGTCCGACCGGGAGCGCGCCGGCCCGGGAGGCGCTGATCGCGGCGGCCCTGCTCGCCCACCCGGCGATCCTCCGGGCCGAGGCCGACGGTTTGGCGGCCCTCGATTTCGCCGATCCCGACGCGCGCGCCGTGAGCGACGTCCTGCTCGATTGTGCGCTCCAGGATGAGGCCACAGACCCGGCGGTGGTGGAAGGGCGGGTGGAGCGCGCCGGCCATGCCGCCGCGCTGGCCCGGATCCGGACCCGCGTCCGGCACGGCGACCGCTGGATGCTGTCGGAGACCGCCGATCCGGTGCGACTCGGGGACGCCCTGCGGCAAGCCTTCACCCTGCAGCGACGATCCCGGACGCTGCACAGCGAGAAGCGCGCCGCCGAACTGGCCTTCTCCGAAGACCCCAGCGAAGCCAATCTGACCTGGCTCCGGGAGGTGAACGCGGAACTCTCCTCCCTGGACGGAACGGAGGCCGAACGGGGCAGCAGCACCTGAACAGGGGCGGCCGGGCGCTGCTTTCCCGGATCGCGGGGCGGGTCCGGCGCACCGGGTTGAAGTTGTCCGCCGCATGCGGGCGAGCGGCGGTTCAATGCAGTCTTGTCCAGCAAACGGTGGAGACGCCGGCGCCGCCCACATCGACCATCTACCCGGTCGAGACCGCCGTCACGACAGCCTTCATCTTGCAAAGAAGGTGGCGGACGCTACATAGCGGGAAGCGGCAGCCGTGCTGGGCTTCAGCTGCGATGGGGCGAAGCTCTCCTGACCTGGCTCATGAGGCCGAGCCCGGGGTCTCGCCCTCGACGGCACGGAAGTCGAGCGCGGGTGCGGCTGACGCCGTCCGCGCCCGCGAAACTCCGAACAGGCCGAATGTGCGGCATGGTCGGAGAGCCCGCCCGGCCGGTTTGCACGTTGGTTAACGGTTGATCAACTCGGATCGCCGTCTATGGAGTGATGTGGCGGGTGGCAGGCGCGGACGCGGCCTTGCCGCCCTTGACGCGTTGACGTGGCCGGGCTGAGGCGCATGCCGGGTCCGGTCCCGCCGAGGCGCGCCGCCGTCGAGACACAAGGCTGATCATGGCAACCAAGACGACGGAACGGGACGAGACCGAGACGGCAACGGAGCCGCAGAGCGACGGGCCGCTGCTTGATCTGTCCGATCAGGCCGTCCGGCGCATGATCAAGGCCGCCAAGAAGCGCGGCTATGTCACGCATGAGGAGCTGAACGAGGTCCTCCCGTCCGACCAGGTGGATCCCGACAAGATCGAGGACATCCTGTCCATGCTGTCGGAGATGGGCATCAATCTGGTCGAATCCGAAGAGACGGACGAAGGCCCGAAGGAGGCGGACCCCGCCGCCGAGGACGACGAGCCCGAGGGCGATGTCGTCGAGGCCGCGCCGGCTCGCGCCGTCGCGGTGCGGCCCGACGCCCCGGCCAAGGAGCCGACGGACCGCACGGACGATCCGGTCCGCATGTACCTGCGCGAGATGGGCTCGGTCGAGCTCCTGTCGCGCGAGGGCGAGATCGCCATCGCCAAGCGCATCGAGGCCGGCCGCGAGGCCATGATCGCAGGCCTGTGCGAAAGCCCGCTGACGTTCCAGGCCATCATCATCTGGCGCGACGAACTCAACGACGGCAAGGTTCTGCTGCGCGACATCATCGACCTTGAGGCGACCTACGCGGGTCCCGACGGGAAGGGCGCGCCCAAGACGGACGCCACCGCGGCCCCCAACGGCGCCGGCGACGCCGTCCGCGCCCCCACGGCCCCGCGCACGCCCCCCGGCCCGCTGGGCGAGGACTCGGGCGACGCCATTCCGGCCGACGCGTTCGACGAGGAAGACGACATGGAGAATTCCGTGTCGCTCTCGGCGATGGAAGCCGAACTCAAGCCCAAAGTGCTGGAGACGTTCGACCGCGTCGCCTCCGCGTACAAGAAGCTGCGCCGCCTGCAGGACCAGAACGTCGAGCAGAAACTGCGCAACGAGGCGCTGACGCCCGCGCAGGACCGCAAGTACAAGTCCCTGAAGAAAGAGATCGTCACCGACGTGAAGTCGCTGTCGCTCAACCAGAACCGCATCGACGCGCTGGTGGAGCAGCTCTACGACATCAACAAGCGCCTCATCGGTTTCGAGACGCGTCTGATGCGCCTGGCGGAGAGCCATGGGGTGGGCCGCGAGGATTTCCTGCGCAACTACCAGGGGGGCGAGCTCGACCCCAAGTGGGTGCTGCGCATCTCCAAGCTTTCGGCCCGGGGCTGGAAGGGCTTCGTGGCCAACGAGAAGGACCGGATCAAGGACCTTCGCGCCGACATCCATGCGCTGGCGACCGAGACCGGCCTCGAGATCCTCGAGTTCCGCAAGATCGTCCAGATGGTGCAGAAGGGCGAGCGCGAAGCCCGGCAGGCCAAGAAGGAAATGGTGGAGGCCAACCTGCGCCTCGTCATCTCCATCGCCAAGAAATACACGAACCGCGGCCTGCAGTTCCTGGACCTGATCCAGGAAGGCAACATCGGCCTGATGA
>NZ_JAQGKF010000063.1 GCF_028290205.1 Enterovirga sp.
GGAAGGTCAGAAACAATCCGACGGTGACGAACAGACCCGGGACGATACGCCACAAGCCCGGGGTGAAGCCGAGATCGTCCGCGTTAAAGAAAACCGCTGGTCGGACCGAATTGCGCAGGATGGTCACGCCGTCTTCGTCGTGCTCAACGAGCGTTTCGCGGTACTTGTCCCAGGCCGTCGCGACCTGCTTGCGGGCTCCCTTTCCGCCCGATTTAAGGATCTCTGCGTCCAGGTCGACAATTGAACGGCCGAACGATGCTTCATCGGCGGCTTTCTGGACGATGGCGCGAAGCATGCGAGCGGCCGAGACGCGCGCGAGCACGCCACGGCCATAAGCAACTCCGGCCACGACGAGGGAAATAACGAGCGTCGTCGCGACGAGGCCCGGAATTGCCTCGTTTCTGAGCAGCTCGGCGACATGCAGAATGAAGGCGTTCGCCGCGACCCCAAACCCAAGCACGCATTCCGCCCCAGCGCTGGCCGCGTTTTAGCCGCCTTCGGCCTACGTTGACCCGCGACTACCGGCTTTGCAATGGCTGCAGGCCGCCGCGCGCACGCAACAGCCTTCGATGCGGGCACCGGACGCGCCCGAGACAGAGGAAACGGCGTTAGTGACGCTTTTCGTCATTCGGGACCGAGCTGATCACGGACGAGCTTGTTCCAGGCCGTGAGCTTGTCCTGGTTGTCCACCCAGCCAGCGGCGAGGCTTCGTGGCGTTGGCGATGCCAGGAGGCCGGCGCGCGGTCACCCAATCGACGATCCCGCTCAGCTCCACCAGGTCCGCCCGACCGCCCCTCTCCCGGCGTTTCAATCTCTCCCTCCACCCCTCGCGGAGCTGAGCCGCTCAAGCCAAGCGGGCTCTAAGCCGCTCCGGCTCGGGCACGTTCCGTCACGCCTGCGCAAGGACCGCCTCGGCTCAGGCGCTCGGCGGCGACCCGGCCCCTCGGCGACGCAGCGGGTCGAATCCCGGCACATAGGCCGCCTCATAGCAGGGCACCGCCAGCACCAGGCGTCCGGTCTCGTCGGCGATGGCGATCGAGCAATCCAGCGCCTGCACGGTCGAGAGCCCAGCCGGTGAATTCGGCGCGACCGCGACGCGCGCCTTCCTGACTGCCTCCCGGGTGGCAGCTTCGATGTCAGCGCACTCGGCCCCGTCAGGGTCTGCCTGCCACCCCCGGCCGGTGCGAACATGAAAAAAGAAACGCGGCATGGCTCGGGCAAGAGAGGGCGGGTGCTCCACCATTCGCCATTGCGCGGACCTCCGGTAGTCAAAGTACCGTGCCGCACCGACCTGGCCGTGCAGGTTCGAAGCCGCCGCCCCTGCCCCGCCGAGCGTCGCGCTGGCCGGGCGGGGAGAGAGGGCGTTACCTTTCCCAACCGCCAAGACCGAGCCGGCCGGGCACCGTCCGCAGCGGCTCCACGGTGTCGCCGCCAAGGGCCCCGGATCGGACCCGATCGTCTTGGCTCCCGCGAGCACCGCCCGGGGAAGCGGCCGCGCCGAGAGGCTCCGCCGGATCCCTGGCCGACGGAATTCGCCACGTCCCCGACGACGTCTTTGACAGCCCTAGTTCTGCATGCTCTTTCGCATTCAGTTCAGCATGCTGGATACGCCCGGGCGGTCGGAAGCCGTCTCTTCCGCGCGACCGTGGGCCAGGGTCACCGCGTGGGGACCGAGCAGACTGAACGCCCAAAAAACACAAATGGGAGGAGCGTTGTCATGAGGTTGAGTACGATCGGGCTTGCATGCACTCTGGTTGTCTTGTCGTCCGCTTCGGTGTTGGCGACCAGCGTGAAGATCGGAGTCCTGACGGATCTCTCCGGCAGCACCTCCGACATGTCGGGGAGCGGCTCGGTCGTGGCGGCCCGGATGGCGGTGCAGGATTTCCTGGAAACCAATCAGGCCCTCAAGGTCGAGGTCATCTCGGCCGATCACCAAAACAAGCCGGATGTCGCGTCCAACATCTCGCGGGGCTGGATCGGCCAGGAGGGCGTCACCGCCATTGTCGACGTGCCGAGTTCGTCTGCCGCCCTTGCCGTCAACGAGATCGTCCGAAGCAGCAATGCGGTGTTCATCGCAGCCACGGCCGGCACGTCTGATCTGACCGGAAAAGCCTGCACACCCCACACCATTCACTGGGCCATCGACACCTGGGCGCTGGCGCACAGCACCGCGAGGGCTGTCGTGGAGGACGGCGGCAAGTCCTGGTTCTTCATCACCGCGGACTACGCGTTCGGCCATACGCTCGAGAGCGAAGCGTCGGCCGTCATCAAAAGCCTGGGCGGGGAGGTGAAAGGACGTGTCCGGCACCCCTTCCCGACCGCCGACCTGTCTTCGCACCTCCTGCAGGCGCAGGCCTCGGGAGCCAAAGTGATCGGCTTGGCGAATGCCGGTGGGGACATGATCGCCTCCGTCCGTCAGGCCCATGAATTCGGCATCACGAAGGGCGGCCACCAGGTGCTGGCCAGCATGATCGGGACGATCACGGACGTGCATGCGCTCGGCCTGGAGACCGCCCAGGGCCTGCTCGTCACCGAGGCCTTCTACTGGGACCTCAACGACGACACCCGAAAGTGGTCTGCCCGCTTCGAGAAGGAAATCGGCCGGAAGCCGACCATGATGCAGGCTGGCGTCTATGCCGGAATTCTGCACTATCTCAAGGCCGTCGACGCGGCGAAATCCTCCCATGCCGGCACCGTCGTCACCAAGATGAAGGAACTGCCGACCGAGGATAAGTTATTCGGCCCAGGCAAGATCCGGATGGACGGGCGGAAGATTCACGACGTCTATCTCTTTCGCGTCAAGGCGCCGGCTCGCGCCACCGGTCCTTGGGATTACTACGAAAAGGTTCGGACCGTCCCAGGAGAGCAGGCCTTTCGGCCGCTCCACGATGGGAATTGCCCCCTCGTGAAGTGATCGCCGGCCATGCCCCCGTCTCGCATCGGCGCGAGACGCGGGCGCGGCAGGGGCGATGCCCCGCGGCAGCGAAGATCGCGGGGCGAAATGCACCATCGGTGACGTCAGCGCAGACCCCGACCGGCCGGCACGCCGTCCGAATGGCCGCAGCGCGACTCTGCGCAACGCCAGGAGCGAGATGCATGAACCTCAATCAGATGAGCCTTCATTCCGCGGCGGACGGGATCGCCAGCCGGAGGTTCGGCAGCGAGGAACTCGTGCGTGATTGCCTGGACCGCATCGCGGCCCGCGAGGACAAGGTCCGGGCCTTCGCCCATTGCGATCCAGAGGCCGCGATCGCGGCTGCCCGGCGGGCGGATCAGGGCGGCTCCGCCCGCGGCCCGCTGCATGGCGTTCCGATCGCCATCAAGGACAACATCGACACGCAGGATATGCCCACGGAGTACAATTCGGCCATCTACCCGGGCCATCGGCCCTCACGTGACGCTGCTTGCGTTGCCAAGCTTCGGGATGCCGGCGCCATCATCCTGGGCAAGACCAAGACCAGCGAATTCGCACACCTCACCCCCGCGGACACGGCGAACCCGCACGACGTCAGCCGCACGCCAGGCGGGTCCTCGAGCGGCTCGGCTGCGGCGGTGGCGGATTTCATGGTGCCGGCGGCGCTCGGAACGCAGACCGGCGGCTCGACCATCCGGCCCGCATCGTATTGCGGAGTCTACGGTTACAAGCCGAGCTACCGTCGCATCGACACGCGAGGCGTGAAGTCGCTGTCGGTGAGCTTCGACACGGTCGGGATCATTGCTCGCGCGATCGACGACATCGTCCTGCTCGATCGGGTCCTCGCGCCGTCGCAGGACCCCGTCGCCTCGCCAGCACGGCCGTTGCGGATCGCCTATTGCGAAACACCCTTCTGGACAGAGACGAAGCCCGAAACGCGGGCCGCGCTGAGTCAGGCAGCGCACGCCCTGGCAAGCCATGGGCTGGTCGTGGAGCCGCTCTCCCTTTCGCCCGAGTTCACAGCGATCAACGCGGGGTTCTTCACCCTGGTCGCCGTGGAGGCGTCCTGGTCCTTGGCGGCCGAGCTGGCGAACCACCCGGAGCTCTTGAGCGCGCAGTTCCGCGACTTCGTGGAGATGGGACGGGCCGTCGACCCTGACGTGGTGCAACAGATGCGAGCTGGGCTCCTCAGTTGCGCGCTGGAGATCGACCGCGCGTTCGAATCGTTCGACGTGATCCTGACTCCGGCAGCTCCCGGCGAGCCTGACCCCGGCAACGGACTGGGCAACAACGAATTCAACCGCATCTGGACGATGCTGCAGGTCCCCTGCCTCACCATTCCGGGCTTCGTCGGGCCGAACGGGATGCCGGTCGGCATTCAGCTCGTGGCGCGCCGTGGTGCTGACCGTTTGCTGCTCGAACACGGGCGAGCCGTTGCAGAGATCGTCTACGACGACCGTGCTCATCGCTGGCCCTCCAACTGAAGCCCTGCGCCCGCCGGAGCGGGAAGATGTCCGCCATGCGGAACGGCTGTTCGCTGTTTGACAGGCGGCCTGGCCTGGCCATACTCGCCGGCTTGGCCGGTTCGATCCGGCCGGGCGGCAACGTCAAGCGGGGGAAGCGGTGGCCAGCGCAGGGTCGGGCAACGGGCGGCGGCGCGCGTCGTGATCGACCAACCCATGACGCCGAGCGCGGGGGGACGCCACTCCAAGCTGATCGGCGCGGCGGAGATCGGCCCGACGCTGCTGCGCTTCGGGCGCGACGGCTGCAGCGTCTGCCTGGGCGGGCTGTTCAAACAGGGGCGGCCGGTGGCGCTCGTCCGGGAGCTGATCCGGACGGGGCTGAGCGACCTGCGGCTCTTCTCGTCCCCGGGCTCGGGCTACGATGTCGACCTCCTGATCGCCGCCGGCCGGGTGGCCGAGACCTTCCTGCCGGCCGTCACGCTGGAGAACCGCTTCTGCCCGAGCTTCCGCGGCGCCGTCGAGCGCGGCGAGATCACGGCTCACGCGATCGACGCCCTGACCGTGGTGGGCGGGCTGATGGCGGCGGCGCACGGCGTGCCCTTCCAGCCGGTGGCGGCCTGGGCCGGCTCCGACGTGACCTCGCTCAACCCCCTCGCCCGGCCGATCGCCTCGCCCTTCGGCGATGAGCCGCTCTATGCGGTGCCGGCGATCCGGCCCGACCTCGTGCTTCTCCACGCCCAGGAAGGCGACGAATACGGCAACCTCCGCAACCTCTCGACCATGACCTATGCGGACGCCCTGATGGCGCGCGCCGGACAGCACGTGGTCGCGAGCGTCGACAAGCTGGTGCCGAACGAGGCCATTCTGCGGGATCCGCGCGGCACCACGGTCGCCGGCATCTACGTGGACGCCGTGGTCGAAATCCCGTTCGGCGCCCATCCGACTGCGAGCTTCCCGCATTACAGCATGGACGAGAGCTTCATCGAGCGCTTCGCCGACCTCGCCGAGGCGGGCCGGCGCGCAGGCTCCACGGCCGAGGTGACGGCCTATCTGGAGCGCTTCGTGCTCGGCCCCGCCGACATCTTCGATTACCTCGAGGCCCTCGGCGGCTACCGGGCGCTGGCGCCGCTCGAACGCGAGGCCCGCTTCCTGTGAGCGAGCGCTACTCGACGGGCGAACTCCTGGCCGTGCTGCTGGCCCGGGACCTCCGCGACGGCGAGACCGGGGCCGCCGGGGCCGCCGCCCTGATCCCTATGGCGGCCATCATGCTGGCCAGGGCCATGCACGCCCCGAACATCCAGATCGCCGGCGAGATGTTCGTCAATCCGCGCCCGCGGCAGCTCTGGGATTCCATGCTGGACGACCGGGCGCTCGGCACCTGCGAGGCGTCCGAAACCTTCACCGAGCTGTTCGGCCACTCGCATCGCGGCCTCGACTTCTTCTTTCACAGCGGGCTGCAGATCGACGCGCACGGCAACATCAACCTGCACGCCATCGGCCCCTGGGACCGGCCGACGCTGCGCGGGCCGGGCGCCGCCAACATCTCCTACGGCGTCCGGTCGCGGCGCTTCTACATCACGGCCACGAGCCACACGCGGCGCAACTTCGTCGAGCGGGTCGACTTCGTCACCGTGCCAGGCAACCTCGACGGACCAGACAGCCGGGCGCGCGCCGGCCTCGTCCGGGAGGGCCCGCGCTATTGCCTGACCCCGCGCTGCGTGTTCGATTTCGACCCCGAGACGCTGCGCATGCGGCTGCGCTCGCTCCATCCCGGGCACACGCTGGAGGAGGTGGTCGCCGAGACCGGCTTCCGCTTCGCGGCCGACCCCGAACCCGCCACCACCGTTCCGCCCAGCGACGACGAATTGAGGGTGCTGCGCACGGTGGTGGATCCGCGCGGGGCGCTCGCCCCGGGGCGCACCGCCCGACACTGACCGGGTTTTTGGGGAGGACGCATGATGGTGAGACGTGCCTTGGCCGGCCTCGGCCTTCTCGCGGCCCTCGCGGCCTTCGCCTCCGGGCCCGCTGCCGCGGAGCCCTACCCGGCCCGAACCGTCACCTTCGTGGTCCCCTTCGCGGCCGGCAGCGCCACCGACAGCATGGCCCGCTTCCTGGCCGACCGCATGGCCAAGGACCTCGCCACCAACATCGTGGTCGAGAACAAGCCGGGGGCGAACGGCTCGCTCGCCGCGCGCGCCGTGGCGGACGGCCCGCAGGACGGCTCGGTGGTGCTGGTCACCAGCAACTCGACCCACGCGTCGAACGCCAATCTGTACAAGAAGCTGTCCTACGACCCGGTGGCGGATTTCGCGCCCGTGGCCCGCATCGTGCGGCTGCCCTTGGCCCTGATCGTCCGGCCGGACCTGAAAGCCACCACGGTCGCCGAGCTGATGGCGCTCGGCCGCCCGCCCGCGATGCTGTCCTATGGCAGCGGCAACGCGTCCAGCCAGGTCGCGGCCGAGGTCTTGGCCAAGGCCGGCGGCATGCGGCTCACCCGCGTCCCCTACCAGGGCAACAACCGCGCCATCATCGACCTGATGGCCAACCGCATCGACTTCGTGGTGGCCGACCTGCCGACCGCCCTGCCCCAGATCGAGGCCAAGGCCGTGCGGGCTCTCGCCGTCACCACGGCGCAGCGGGTCGGCCAGTTGGCCGAGGTGCCGACCATGCAGGAGGCCGGCGTCCCCGATTATGAGATCATCGGCTGGCTCGCCGCCTTTTCCCGGGCCGGCACGCGGCCCGAACTCGTGGCCCGGCTCAACGCCGGCATCCTGAAGGCCATCAACGCGCCCGACGCCGAGCCCTTCTTCCGCAGCATCGGCGGCGAACCCTTCGGCTCCACGCCGGCCGAACTCGGCGCCTTTGTGCAGAGCGAGACCGCAAAATGGGCGACCTACGTCGCGGTGAGCGGCATCGAGAAGCAGTGACCCGGGATTAGGCAGCAAGCTCGGACGCTGGGAACACCCCGGAAATTGCGGGATCGGTTCCGGCTTACCCCGCCCGGCGGGCACGGGCCCAAGGAAGCGCCCGGAACACTATCCGCTGGCGTTGACGGTAAAAGGTGACTTTGACTAAGCGGAACGGGATGAAACCTGAACAGAGCCGTGCAGCTCGGGCGTGGTTGGACATGGC
>NZ_JAQGKF010000110.1 GCF_028290205.1 Enterovirga sp.
TGGTAGCCCTCCTGACGATCTACATCATCCCGTCGAGCTTCCAGGAGCTCAGGGATCTGATCTCCCGCATCCGGGCCGATTTCGTCGCCAACATCGCCCAGGAAGGCCAGTTCACGACCCTCGATTCGGGCGTCACCTTCCATTACCGCGAGCGCGCCGGGCAGGCTCTCCTCGGCATCTTCATGCAAGACCGCCGCGATAACGGCAGCACGGTTGTCTACCTGGCCGAGCGCGGCCAGACCATGGAGCAAGGGGGGCAGAGCTACCTGGTCCTCGAGAAGGGCAGCGTGCACCGGCAACGCGAGGGCACGCCGGACAGCTCCATCGTGGCCTTCGAGCGCTACGCGATCGGGCTCGCCGCCCTGAGCCAGGAGACCGGCGAACTCGTCTACAAGCCGCGCGAGCGCTCAACGGGGGCACTGCTGCTGCCGGACCGCTCGGACGCCTATTACCAGTGGAACCGGGGGCGCTTTCGGGCGGAGCTGCACGAGCGGCTGACCTCCTGGCTGTTCCCGCTGGCCGTGACCTTCATCGCCTTTGCGGCCCTCGGACAGGCGAAGACCACGCGCCAGGGCCGCGGCACGGCGCTGGCCAGCGCCGTGGTCGCCGTGATCGTGCTGCGCATCGGCCTGTTCGCGGCGTCCAGCGCGGCTGTGCGCAGTTCCGCCGCGCTGGTCGCGCTGTACGGGCTTCCGCTCGGCGCCATCCTGCTCTCGGGCGTGCTCATCGGGGGCGGCCCCCGGGTCTCGGCCTGGCTGGCCCGGGCCCGGCAGGCGACGGCCAGCCTGCCGCAGCACGCCGCCGGCCGCCTCGGCCTGAAGCGGGCATGACCCAACCGTGATCGGCGCGACCCTCGGGCTCTATATCTCCGAACAGTTTGTCCGGACGATCCTGCTCGTCTTTCTGACGGTCTTCGGCCTCGTCTTCACCCTCGATTTCGTGGAGCTGCTGCGCCGCGCCGGCGACACCCCGGCCGCCACCCCGGCGCTGATGGCGCAGCTCTCGCTCTACCGCACGCCGTCCATCGCCGAGCAGGTGCTGCCCTTTGCGGTGCTGTTCGGGTCCATGGCGACGCTGCTCCAGCTCTCCCGCAAGCTCGAGCTCGTGATCGCCCGGGCGGCCGGCATTTCGGCCTGGCAGTTCCTCCAGCCCGGCCTTGCCGTCGCGGTCGGCCTCGGGATCGTGTCCGTGGTGGCCTACAATCCGCTCTCGGCCTCGCTGAAGCAGCAGGCGACCCGAATCGAGGCCAAGGTCTTTGCCCGAAAGATGAAAGGGCTCGGTCCCGAGCTCTGGATCCGGCAGAAGAGCCTCGACGGGCAGGCCGTGATCCGGGCCGAAGCCGCCGTTGCCGCCACCAACACCGTCGCCGCCACCACGGTGTTCGTGTTCGATCAGGCCGGCGCTCTGCTGGAGCGCGTGGAGGCGTCGGACGGGATCCTTCGTGAGGGCTATTGGGAGTTCCACAACGCGCGGGTCTCCACCACCTTCGACGAGCCCCAGGTCTACGGCACCTACCTGCTGGCCACCAATCTGGATGCGAGCCAGGTCCGGCAGGCCTTCACGCCGCCCGAGTCTGTGTCCTTCTGGCGACTCGGCGACACCATCTCGCGCGCGGAAAGCGCCGGCCTGGACGCGAGCCGGTACCGCCTGCAATACGATATCCTGCTGGCGCGCCCTCTCCTTTTCGTGGCGATGGTGTTCCTGGCCGCATCCGTTTCGTTGAGGTTTTTCCGGTTTGGTGGCGTCGCGAAGATGGTGCTCGGTGGCGTGAGCGCGGGCTTCGTGCTTTACGTCGTCACGGAGGTCATGCGCGACCTCGGAGGGGCCGGTCTCGTCGGCCCGACCGTTGCGGCGTGGTTTCCGGCGGTGGTCGGATCTCTGTTGGGGGCGCTTGCCCTCTTGTACCAGGAGGACGGCTGATGGCGCTCGCCGGCGCCGGCCGTCAAGGAGCCAGAATGGCGGTTGGACGGAGCAGCGTCGGGACTTGGGCGATGGCTCTGGCACTGGTCGGGGCCGGGCTGCCGTCGCTCGCGCTTGCCCAGGGCTCGGTCGGCGACATGCTCTCGCGCAGGGCCGGCCAGGAGGAGAAGTCCCGCCTGCTCGTGGAAGGGCGCGAGATCGTCTATGACCGCGACCGCAACACGGTCTCGGCCACCGGCGACGTCGAACTCAATTACGGCACCCGCACGCTCCAGGCCGACCGCGTCGTCTACGATCGCAAGACCGGCCGGGTCCATGCCGAAGGCAATGTCAGGCTGAGCGAGGCGAACGGGACGGTCACGACCAGCGACCGCTTCGAGCTCACGGACGATTTCAAGACGGGCTTCATCGACAGCTTGCGCGTGGAGCAGAGCGGGCGCGACCGCTCCGGCCCCGTGACGACCCGGTTCTCGGCCGCCCGCGGCGAGCGGATCGATGGCGAGACCACCACCTTCGACCGCGGCACCTACACGGCCTGCGAGGCCTGCCGGGAGGATCCCGAGCGGCCGCCGCTGTGGCAGGTCAAGGCGGCCCGCATCATCCACAACAACCAGGAACGCCGGATCTACTACGAAGGCGCCTCGCTGGAATTCGCCGGCATCCCGGTCGCCTACGTGCCGTATTTCTACACGCCCGACCCCTCGGTCCGGCGCGAATCCGGCTTCCTGGCGCCGCGCTACATCCACACCAAGGCGCTCGGCTTCGGCGTGTCGGTGCCGTATTTCTGGGCCATCGCGCCCGACCGCGACCTGACGCTGCAGCCGAGCGGGATGTCCCGTCAGGGCTTCCTGATGCAGGCCGAATACCGGCAGCGCTTCGAGACCGGCGCGTTCAACCTGCGCGGGGCCGGCATCTTCCAGCAGGGCCCGAGCGCCTTCCTGCCGGCACCGTTCGGCGCCGGCAATCGCGAGGCCCGCGGCTCGCTCGAGACCACCGGCCGCTTCAACATCAACGAGCGCTGGCATTACGGCTGGGACATCGCGCTCCTGTCCGACAAGTGGTTCTTGCAGAACTACAAGGTCCGCAGCGAAAGCCTTGCCGCGAATTACATTCTGGCGGAATCCATCTCGCAGATGTACCTGCGCGGACAGGGCGACCGCTCGTTCTTCGATCTCCGAGGCTACTACTTCAAGGGCCTGTCCTACGCGGATTGGCAGAAGCAGCTGCCCCTGGTCGCCCCGGTGCTGGACTACGACAAGCGCGTGAACGGGCCGGAGCCGATCGGCGGCGAGGCTCGCCTGCAGGTCAACGTGACCAACGTGTCGCGCGAGGCCGCCCAGTTCACGCCAGCCGTGCGGGGCAATCAGAGCTTCCCGTTCGTGACCCGGAACAGCCTCAACGGCGCGCCCGTGGTGACGGCGTATGAGAGCTGCGCCGTGTTCCAGCGCGGCATCTGCCTGGTGCGCGGCCTATCCGGCGATTTCGCCCGGGTCTCGACGGAGGCCTCCTGGCGCCGCACCTTCATCGACGACGCCGGACAGAGCTGGACGCCCTTCACCTATCTGCGGGCGGACGGCTTCTTCAACCGGCCCGACACGACCGGGTACCAGAACCAGCAGATCACCAATTTCATCAAGGGAAGCGACGAGTTCGTCGGCCGGGCCATCCCGGCGGTGGGGCTCGAATACCGCTACCCCTTCGTGTCCGATCAGGGACGCTACGGCACCCACACGCTGACCCCGATCGGACAGGTCATCGCCCGGTCCAACGAAGGCCGGATCGGCCGCCTGCCGAACGAGGATGCCCACAGCCTCGTCTTCGACGATTCGACGCTGTTCGATTGGGACAAGTTCTCCGGCTACGATCGGGCCGAGGGCGGCGTGCGGGCCAATGTCGGCCTGCAATACAACGTCACCACGCCCTCCGGCTGGACCGGCAATGCCCTGTTCGGCCAGTCCTACCAGCTCGCCGGCCGCAACTCGTATGCGCAGCCCGACCTTCTCGCGACCGGGCTCGGCTCGGGCCTCGAGTCGCGCGCCTCGGACTTCGTGGGCCGGATCCAGGTCAACCCGACCGACAACTTTTCCCTGATCACCCGGGGCCGGTTCGACAAGGACGACTTCCGCGTCAACAGCTTCGAGGCGCAGGCCGTCGCCAACCTGAAGCCCTACATCCCGGTCGTGGCGTCGCTGACCTATGCCCGCTACGAGGCCCAGCCCTTGCAGGGCATTCCCCATCGGCGCGAAGGTCTCCAGCCCGCCGCCTCGCTGCAGCTGACGCCGAACTGGTCCATCGGGGGCTCGGTCCTGTTCGACCTCGACCGCTACCTCGACACGCGCGACGCCTACGCGTCGAGCTACACGGCCTATGCGGCGCAGTTCGGCCAGGCGGCCGCCAACGCCAACATCACCTACCGCAAGGCGGACCTCTACACCGTGGCCCAGACCGGGCTTTCGCTCGGCTACCGCGACGAGTGCACCACCTTCAGCATCAATTACGCCATGACGCCCCGGCTCGCGACGAGCGGCGAGCGCGAATCCGACCGCACCGTGATGGTGCGGCTCGAACTTCGCACCCTCGGCCAGAGCTCGGTGTCTCAGAACCTGGCCACCGCCTCCTCGGCCGACGGCATCGCGTCGCGCTGACCGGGCCCTGATCCGCATGGCGGAGTTTCACGCTGCCTCGGGCGGGCCGTCCGGCCCTCCCCTGGCGGTGACCCAGGGAGACCCGGCCGGCATCGGCCCCGAGCTCACGCTGCGGGCCTGGCGCGACGGCGGCCGCGAGTTCCCCTTTTTCGTGCTCGGCGATCCGGCCTTTTTGCGCCGGCTCGCGGCCAGGCTCGGCTGGTCCGTCCCCGTAGCCGAGGCCACGCCGGACAGCGCCGCCGCCCTGTTCCCGCACGCCTTGCCGGTCGTGCCGATCGGCATGGAGGTCGTGGCCCAGCCGGGGCGGCCGGACCCGCGCTCGGCGCCGGCCACTTTGCTGTCCATCGAGACCGCCGTTGCGCTGACCCGCTCGGGCCGCACCGCCGGGATCGTCACCAATCCGATCGCCAAACATGTCCTCTACGAGGCCGGCTTCCGCCATCCTGGGCACACGGAGTACCTGGCTGCGCTCGCGGCGGAACCCGGTGTGGAGCCCCCTCACCCGGTCATGATGCTGTGGTGCGAGACCCTGGCCGTGGTCCCGGTCACCGTTCATCTGGCGCTGGCCGAGGTGCCGGGCCGGCTCACCGACGAGCTGATCTGCCGGACGGCCCGGATCGTGGCCCAGGACCTGCGGACGCGGTTCGGCGTCATCAACCCCCGGCTCGCGGTGGCCGGCCTCAACCCGCATGCGGGGGAAGGCGGAGCGATGGGGCGCGAGGAGGAGACGGTGATCGGCCCCGCCCTCGACCGGCTGCGGCGCGAGGGGATCGATGTCACGGGGCCGTGGCCGGCCGACACGCTGTTTCACGGCCGCGCCCGGTCCGGCTACGACGTGGTCCTGGCCATGTATCACGACCAGGCGCTGATCCCGATCAAGACCTTAGCGTTCGACGAGGCCGTGAACGTCACCCTGGGCCTGCCCTTCATCCGCACCTCCCCCGATCACGGCACCGCCTTCGACATCGCGGGCCAGGGCATCGCCCGGCCGGACAGCCTGCTGGCCGCGATCGGCCTCGCCGCCCGCCTGTCGCGCCGATGATTCCTCACGACGGCCTTCCGCCGCTGCGGGACGTGGTGGCGCGGCACGGGCTCGCGCCGAAGCGGGCGCTCGGCCAGAATTTCCTGTTCGATCTGAACCTCACCGGCCGCATCGCCCGGTCCGCAGGTCCCTTGGCCGGCTACACGGTGCTGGAGATCGGGCCGGGACCCGGCGGCCTGACGCGGGCTCTGTTGGCGGAGGGAGCGGCCCGGGTGGTCGCCGTCGAGCGCGACCCGCGCTGCCTGCCGGCACTGGCCGAGATCGCCGAGCGCTATCCGGGCCGGCTCGAGGTCGTGGAGGCGGATGCGCTCACGGTCGACCCCGCCGCCCTGCTCGGGCCGGGGCCGTCCCGGATCGTCGCCAACCTCCCCTACAACATCGGCACCGCGCTGCTGGTGCGCTGGCTCACGACGCCGAGCTGGCCCCCGCCCTGGCAGAGCGCCACCCTGATGTTCCAGCGCGAGGTCGCGGACCGCATCGTGGCCGGTCCGGACCGAGTCTCCGATTACGGACGGCTCGGCGTCCTGGCGGGCTGGCGGGCCCGCGCCAGCGTCCTCTTCGAGGTGCCGCCGCAGGCCTTCGTGCCGCCGCCCAAGGTCACCTCGGCCGTGGTGCAGATCGAGCCCAGGACGGATCCCATCCCGTGCCGCTTGGCCGCCCTGGAGCGTGTCACGGCGGCAGCATTCGGGCAGCGCCGCAAGATGCTGCGCCAGAGCCTGCGATCGCTCGGCTGCGATCCCGGCCCGCTGCTCGCCGCGGCGGGCCTACCGGAGACGTGGCGCGCCGAGCAGGTTCCGGTGGCGGGCTTTGTAGCGCTCGCCCAGGCTCTGGATGCGGATCAGGCAGCCCGCTCGGACAAGAGCCCCGAGACGAATCCCTCGAGCCCGGTCTGACGCTCGCGCCGCAGGCGCTCGGCGGCCAGGATCGCCCGCAGGCTGTCGAGGGAACGCCCGAGATCGTCGTTGACGATCACGTAGTCGTATTCGGACCAGCGCTCGATCTCGACCCGGGCGTTGTCGAGACGCCGGGCGATGGTCTCGCGGCTGTCCTCGGCCCGGCGCTCGAGCCGGTGACGGAGCTCGGCCATGCTGGGCGGCAGGATGAAGGCCGTGACCACGTCGGCGCCGATCTTCTCCTTCACCTGGCGGGTGCCCTGCCAGTCGATGTCGAAGATCATGTCGGCGCCGAGACCCAGCGTCCGTTCCACCGGCCTGCGCGGCGTGCCGTAGAAGTTGCCGTGCACCTCGGCCCATTCCAGGAGGTCGCCGTGGTCGCGCAGGGCGAGAAACTCGTCGCGGTCGATGAAGTCGTAATCTTGGCCCGGGATCTCGGACGGGCGTTTGGACCGCGTCGTCACGGAGACGGACAGCGTCAGGCCGGCCGGCTTGTCGACCAGGAGCGCCCGGGTGAGGCTCGTCTTGCCGGCGCCCGAGGGCGAGGACAGGATCAGCACCAGGCCGCGGCGCTGCACCTCGGGGGCGAGAGGCCCAGCCGCGGGTTCGATGGTGGGGGTCATTCGACGTTCTGAACCTGTTCGCGAAACTGCTCCACCACGGCCTTGAGCTCCAGGCCGATCCGAGACAGCGCGACGTCGTTGGCCTTGGAGCAGAGCGTGTTCGTCTCGCGGCCGAATTCCTGGGCCAGGAAATCGAGACGCCGACCGATCGCGGCATCCTGGGCCAGCAGCTCGCGGGCGGCGGCGAGATGGGCCCGGAGACGGTCGAGCTCCTCGCGGATGTCGGCCCGGGTCGCCAGGAGAGCCGCCTCCTGGTGCAGCCGCGCCGGATCGAGGCCCTTCGAGCTGTCGAGCAGCGTCGCGATCTGGGCCGCAAGACGGTCCCGGATCGCCCCGGGCTGCCGGCCTGGGCACGCCTCGGCCTCGTCGACCAACTGCGCCATCCGGTCGAGCTGCCCGGTGATGATGTCGGAGAGCGCAGCCCCTTCCCCGGCCCGAGCGCCCTGCAGCGCCGCGACCAGGCGCAGCGCCGAATCCAGGAGATCACGGCGCAGCGCCTCGTCGAAGGCGGCGTCGTCGCCGTCCTCCTCGACCTCCACGACGCCCCGCACGGCCAGCAGCCCGTCGAGCGTCGCCGGGCCGATCCCGGCGGGGCGCTCCGCAGCGGCCAGGCTCGCGGCCAGGCTCGCCAGGAGGTCGCGGTTGATTCGAACACGCGCCGCGCCCTGCCCCCGGGACAGCGCGAGCGTGACGTGGCACTGCCCGCGCGACAGCGTGCGGGACACGGCCTGCCGAACCTCCTCGCCCAGCGAATCCAGCCCGGGCGGAACGCGCAGCCGCACCTCCAGGCCGCGTCCGTTGACGGTCTTCATCTCCCAGGCCCATTGCACGGGCCCGGTCGCTCCGGCCTCGCGCGCGAAGCCGGTCATGGATTTCAGAGGCATGGGGTCAGCGGCGGGTCGGTTCGAAACCGGGCGGCAGCGGCAGGGCCTCGGCCTCGCGCC
>NZ_JAQGKF010000116.1 GCF_028290205.1 Enterovirga sp.
CGAGGTTCCTTGCCTGCGTCAGATCAGGCTTCGACGTGATCGCGACGCCGGGCAGCCTGCTGAAAGAACAGGGCTTGGCTGATCACGGCCGAGACATTGGCCGGCTGGAAGGGCTTGGCGATCAGGAAGGCCGGCTCGGGCCGTTCCCCGGTCAGGAAGCGCTCAGGATAGGCCGTGATGAAGATCACCGGCACCTCGAAGGTGGCCAGGAGATCGTTCACGGCGTCGAGACCGGAGGAGCCGTCGGCGAGCTGGATGTCGGCCAGGATCAGACCCGGCCGGTTCTTGCTGGCCAGCTCCACCGCTTCGGTGCGGGTGCGGGCAACGCCGGTGACGTTGTGGCCCAGCCCCTCGACCAGGGCCTCGAGGTCCATGGCGATCAGCGGCTCGTCTTCGATG
The DNA here is from genome assembly GCF_028290205.1 of Enterovirga sp. Taxonomy (GTDB): domain Bacteria; phylum Pseudomonadota; class Alphaproteobacteria; order Rhizobiales; family Beijerinckiaceae; genus Enterovirga. Next base: position 400 of record NZ_JAQGKF010000116.1, read on the forward strand.
ATCATGATCGCGGTCGCGATGTCGGCCGCGAGCTCCCGGCCGGCTTCGTCCACGAGTTCGCGCACACGCTCGACGCCGGCGTCGAGAATCACGGCGGCCTCTTCCTCGGTGAACCCTTCCAGGCTCGAGAGCAGGAACGCCTGGCGGGGCAGCGCGGTGATCTGGCCGAGCCGGACCTCGGCCGGGAGGTCGCGCACCACGGGCTCGGTCTCGCCGTTCACCGCGAGCGAGTTCCAGATTCGGGTGAAGACCCGGAACAGCGCCACCTTGACGTTGGCATCGGCTCCGATGGTCGCCGGATCGCTGACCAGCGTCTCGAGCGTGGCGGCTACGTAGGCGTCACCGGCGAGCTGGCTCCCGGTGAGAGCCCGAGCGTAGCGTCGCAGATAGGGGAGATACTGCACGACGAGCTGCGCTGGCGACATTCAATGGCCTCTTGGGAGCGGCAAGCCCCTGAAACGGGCGGGTGGTAGACAATCCCCGCCAAACCCGCAAGGGAAGGGAAAGTTCCAACCACGGATGGAACCGTCTCTTTCACGGCGGCGTTGAAAGCCGTTTATAGCATCGGGGTGGGCATGGCAGGTTCGGCAAAGCGGGACGGCAACGCTCCCAGGGCCGGAGGTAACGGTTCAACGAGTTCTCAACCCTCTCCCGACAGCCCCGGTCTGGACCGGGTCATCCAGGCGCAGATCGGCGACAAACTCCGCGCCATGTACGGCGAACTGATCGAGCAGCCGGTTCCCGACCGCCTGACGGCGATTCTCGCCCGCATCGGGGCACCGGGTCGGGAGTCTGGCTCGTGACCCCGGAACCTGAAATCCGCGACGCTCTCCTCGGAGCCGTGCCGAGCCTGCGGGCCTTTGCCATTTCGCTGTGCGGTCAGGTCGACCGGGCCGACGACCTGGTCCAGGACACCTTGCTGCGCGCCCTCTCCCATATCGACCGGTTTGAACGCGGCACGAATCTGAACGCGTGGCTGTTCACCATCCTGCGCAACCTGTTCCACTCCGAGTACCGGAAGCGGCGGCGCGAGGTCGAGGATCCGGATGGGTCTTATGCCGGCCGCCTCAAGACTCAGCCCGAACAGGGCGCGCGGCTCGATTTCGAGGACTTCCGGACCGCTCTGGCGAAGCTTCCGCCCGACCAGCGGGAGGCCTTGCTGCTCGTCGGTGCCTCGGGCTTCTCCTATGAGGAGGCGGCCAATATCTGCCAATGCGCCGTCGGAACCATCAAGAGCCGCGTCAACCGGGCCCGCTCACGCCTGGCCAGCCTGCTCGCCGTCGACGATGTGGAGGATTTGGGGCCTGACAAGATGACCCGGGCCGCCCTGCAGCTCGTCGGCTGACGCCGGCGCGCCGCCCCTCCGACGCAAAACGCCGCCCCGAGGGGCGGCGTTTCCGGTCCGAGCCGCTCTAGACGGTCGGTGAGCGCCCGCGCAGAAGACCCACGACGGCGGAGATGGCGAACAGGACGACGGCGACGAAGAAGATCAGCTTCGCGATCTCAACGGCCGTTCCGGCGATGCCGCCGAAGCCGAACACGGCTGCGACGAGCGCCACGATCAGGAATGTCAAAGCCCAGCCGATCATAACTGCCTCGTTCAAGGTGCCGAACAACTTCGGCCTGCCTCGAAAACACTGACAGAGCGAGAGAGTTCCGGCCGGGTGCGTCATGTCGTCCGGGTCAGCGCGGCGCCGGATGCTCGTCCACCGAATCCGCCGAGGCGGGTGGCACCTCAATCCCGGACACTTCGCGCCGCCCCGCCTCGGCGGCCGCGATCTCGCTCGCGTCGGGCGCGTAGCCCGCGACCCCTGCCCCAAACACGGCCTCGGCTGAGGCGGGCCCGAGGAGGACGCGGTCGGCCAGAGACAAGGGCCCGGCCGCGATCATCACAAAATCGTACTCTCCCGGATGGTCGTTCGCGACCAGGAACTGGAAATGCATCCGAAACGGCTTGAACACCATGCGCCGGTAGGTCTGCTCCGCCACCGTTTCCTTGAAGCGGGCCGACCTCACCACGGGATTCGGCATGGTGGCGGCGCCGGCCAGGTTCAGCTCGCGCGCCGGATTCCAGCCCGGGAAATTCATCCAGTCCTGCGGCGCCTGGTACTCCACCCAGAGCAGGCCCGGATCGCTCATGAGTCGCTCCAGGCGCTCGCGATAGCGGCGGGCGAAGGGGTTTTCGGCGACCAGGGGCACGCAGGAACCGACCGTCATCAGGCACAGGCGCCCGCCCGCGCCTGGCAGATTCGGATCCCCCTCGAGCGCCACGGCCACCACGTCGACCGCCAGCGTCGCGCCGGAGGAATGGCCGACAACAAGCACCTCGTCGACATCAGGCTGCGCACAGACGGCCTGCAAATGCGCAGCGAACTGGGCCACCCGCTCCTCGTGGTCGGGCCGCCATCCCATCCCATGCTGCCAGTTGGAGACCCAGTCATGCATGAGGTGCCAGACGAACCAGCGTTCGCCGAGGGGGTAAAACAGGCAGAAGCTGAGCCCCGCCACCCCGGCCACCAGCGCCGCCCGGCCGAATGCCGGAGCCGGCGCGAGCACAACCAGAAGATGGCTCACCAGCAGACCGAGCCCTAGGCAGGCGAGAAGCGCAACCAGGATCACAACGGCCGGATAAAGGATCACGCCGCCGAATTTCCAGTTCAGCCTGAAGAAACGGAACAGGGTGCCGGTGATGAGGCTGTGGGCGAGCCCAGCCATGAGAAGAGGAATCCCGATCAGCAGCGGGCGGCGAAAATCCCGCAGCACGATGTCGTCCCAGCGCAGAACGTCGTAGGTGGTGTGAGTCTCCCAGCCCGCGGCCGCGGCCGCGACCTGCCAGCGCAGCCCGGGCACCGCGGGCAGCGGCTCGACCGCGGACACCTCCCGACGCGACAGACCGAAGCGTTTGGCGTATCTGATGAATTCCCGCACGAACAGCATGCGGTAGCGCGTCTCGCCGGCTGGATCGTAACCGGGGATGAACAGGACGGCCCGGCGTTTCACGGGCTGTCCGGACGCCGCGTGCCCTTGCCGCGCGGGAGGCGTGAAGGACAGAGCGGGCTTCATGGGGCCGTTGTAGGGGAGCGCGCAGCTCGGGCGCAAACCGCCCTGGCCGCCCCCCGGGCCCGTATCCCCAGCCCGGTCTGCCATTAGGAGGTGGGGCAACAGAGCGCGACAATCTGAGATGGTTCGACGGCTGGAATTGCCGAGCGTGCACGGCCTGTTCTATGAGGTCGGCTCCGCAATCTTTCGCGTCGGAGCAGCTGAGTGCGAAGCATAGGGCCAGCGCGCGACGTCGTCGTCGTCGGGCGATCATGTCGCCTGCCCGGCGCGTCGTCCGTGGATGCGCTTTGGGCGAATCTCCTGGCCGGGCGCTGCGATGTCACCACCGTGCCGGCGGATCGGTGGTCGCGCAGCAAGCACGGGCACCCGCGTCCGCGCGAGCCGGGCAAGAGCTACGTCTGGGCGGCTGGCGTCCTGGACGACATTTGGGCGTTCGACCCCACGGTGTTCGGCATCTCGCCGCGCGAAGCGGAGCAGATGGACCCGCAGCAGCGGCTCATGCTCGAGCTCACCTGGGAGGCGCTCGAGGATGCCGGAATCACGCGCTCGGCCCTGGCCGGGACGGATGTTGGCGTGTTCGTCGGCGCCTCCTCGACGGAGTACCAGACGCTGCGCCACGCCGACATGGCGAGCGTGGACGCCTACACCGCCACCGGCGGCGCCCTGTCGATCATTTCCAACCGGATCTCGCACACCTTCGACCTGAAGGGCCCGAGCTTCACCGTCGACACGGCCTGCTCCTCCTCCCTGGTCGCCCTGCATCAGGCGATGGAGGCCTTGCGCACGGGCCGGATCGACACGGCCATCGTGGGCGGCGTCAACCTCCTGCTCAGCCCCTTCGGATTCGTCATCTTCTCCCAGGCGTCCATGCTGTCGCCGACCGGCCTGTGCCGGAGCTTCGACGCCAAGGGGGACGGCTATGTGCGCTCGGAAGGCGGCGTCGTCCTGGTCCTGAAGACCGCGAACCGGGCGGCCCGGGACGGCAACCATGTCCATGCCCGGCTGGTCGCCTCCGGCGTCAACTCGGACGGCCGCACCAACGGCATCGCCCTGCCCTCACGCTTCTCGCAGGCCAAGCTGCTGCGGGAGGTCTACAAGGGTGCCCGCATCGACCCGAGCCAGGTGGCCTTTATCGAGGCGCACGGGACGGGAACCCGCGTCGGCGATCCCATCGAAGCCCATACCATCGGTGAGGCGCTGGGCCGCGACCGGGCGACCCCCCTGCTGATCGGCTCGATCAAGTCGAATATCGGCCATCTCGAACCCGCATCCGGCCTCGCGGGCGTGCTCAAGGCCATGCTGGCTTTCGAGCATGACATCCTGCCCCCGTCCGTGAACTACGACGAGCCAAACCCCGAGATTCCCTTCGAGGAACTCGGCCTGTCCGTGTGTGCGAAGCCCACGCCTCTGCCCTCGGACGACCGGCCCCGCTACGCCGGCATCAACTCCTTCGGCTTCGGCGGCACCAACGCCCACGTGGTGATCTCGGACCCGGCGCCGCGGCCGGTTCGCAGCCAGCGCGCTGCGGGGAACGGCAACGCCGACCTGTTCACCATCTCGGCCGCGAGCCGCCCCGTCGTGCGCGACCTCGCACGGCGCTACAGCCAGACGCTCGCCTCCGCGAGCTTCGAGGACGCCCGGGAGATCGTGGCCGCGGCCGCGCACCGGCGCGAGCTGCTGAGCGAGCGGGCCGTGGTCCAGTGGAGCTCGCCGCGCGACCTCGTCCGCAAGCTGGAGCGCATCGCCGACAAGGCCGACGACCTCCCGGACGTGACCTGGGGCACGGCGAGTGAGCCGAATGCCGGGGTGGCCTTCGTGTTCTCCGGAAACGGCAGCCAGTGGCCCGGCATGGGCCGGGACGCCTACGGCACCAGTCGCCGCTTCCGCGAAGCCTTCGATGAGGTGGACACGCTCTTTGACCGCGAATTCGGCTGGTCGGTGACGGAGGCGCTGTTCAGCAACGACATCGAGCAGCGGCTGCGCTTCACCCATATCGCCCAGCCGCTGATCTTTTCGGTGCAGATCGCCGTCGCGCGCGCCTTGCAGGCCGAGGGTCTCGAACCCGTCATGGTGCTCGGCCACAGCGTGGGCGAGATCGCGGCCGCGACGGTGGCCGGGGCGCTGTCGCTGCGGGACGGCGTCAGGGTCATTCAAGCCCGCTCCTCGCATCAGGAAGCCGTGCACGACGCCGGCCGAATGGCGGTGCTCGTCGGGGGACTCGAGCAGGTCCAGGCGCTCTGCCGCGAGATCGGGGACGTGGAGGTCGCGGCCGAGAACTCGCCCCGCACCTTCACGGTCGCGGGCCCGACCGAGCGGATTGCCGCCCTGGGCGCTCTTGCCCGGCGGCGCCGGCTGGTGTTCCGGCAGCTCGACCTCGATTACCCGTTCCATTGCGGCCTGATGGAGCCCGTGCGCGACCCGCTGCTGCGGGATCTCGCCGGGCTCAAGCACAAGGCGACCCGGATCGACCTCGTCTCGACGGTCACCGGGGACGTGGTCACGGCGGGCGATCTCGGACCGGATTACTGGTGGCGCAACGTGCGCGACCCGGTGCGCTTTTCCGCGGCGGTCGCCACGGCGGCGCGGCGCGGCGCCCGCATCTTCGTCGAGGTCGGCCCGCGCAGCGTTCTCCTGTCCCAGATCCGCGAAACCCTGGAGGCGAGCGCCTATCCGGGCGCCGCCATCGGCGTGCTGGAGAGCCGGACCGAACATCAGGACGGCGATCCGATCCGGCCGGCCGTGCTGTCGGCCTTCGCCCTTGGCGCCCCGATCGAACTCGAGAAGCTGTTCGGTCCCGAGCCGACGCGGCCGATCCGGCTGCCGAGCTATCCCTGGCACCGCCGCGATCTCAGGGCGGCGGAGACGCCGGAAGCGGTTGGATCGACCTCCGACACGCGCTGGCACCGGCTCGCCGGCGCCAGGGTCACGGCCGACAGCCCTGAATGGCTGGGCCTGCTCGATACCTCGGCCCTGCCCGAACTCGCCGACCACGAGGTCGGCGGCCAGCCGATCCTGCCTGGCGCCGCCTTCGCCGAAATCGCCCTCACGGTGGCGCGCGAATGGTTCGGCAAGCCGGATGCGGCCGTGCTCGAATTGGACATCGTCCAGGCGCTTCCGCTCGAGGCGCAAAGGGCCAAGGAGCTGAAGGTCCGGTTCTCCCCGGTCACCAGCACGCTCGAAATCCTCAGCCGGCCGCGTCTGTCGCGGGCCGGCTGGCACCTGCACGCGATGGCCCGGCTCTCGGTCGGCACCGGCGAGCCGATCCGGGGACGCCTGCCTGAGCCGGCCGCGGGCGACGCCACCATCAGCGCGCAGGAGATCTATGCGGCGGCCGAAGCCGTGGGACTGCGTTACGGTCCCGCCTTCCGGCTCATCAGCTCCGTGTCGCGGCCGAGCCCGGACCGCTTCGTTCTGGACCTGCTGCCCTCCGCGACCGACCCGTCCTACGGCATCGATCCCGCGCGTCTGGACGCCTGCTTCCACGGCCTGTTCGCGCTGTTCGACAGCCTCGGGGCCGACCAGCGCGGCATGGCCTACATCCCGGTGCGGTTCGGGCACACGCGCCTCGCCCGCCCCGGCGCCTCTCCGGCCCGAGCCATGATCGAGATCACGCGCGCCGGAGAGAGCGCGATCGTGGCCGACTTCACGCTTTTCGACGAGGCCGGGGAGCCGATTGCCGAATTGCAGGACGCCCGCTTCCAGGCGGCGCGCGTCCGCCGCATGCCGAGTCTCGGGGAAACGGCGCTCGTCGCCCGGGCGATCCGCCTGGATCAGGGAGCGCTCGGCCGGTCCGGGCTCGAGGCGGCGCCGGACGCGCTCAGGTCGGCCGCGGTCGCCTGTGCCGCGGCCCGGGAGCCGGGCGGCGACACGGAGCGGGCGCTGCTGGACGGCTGGGCCGAGGCGGCCGCCTTCGACGCCGCGCGCGCGCTCGCCCCCGATGGCTGGCTCGCGACGGAGCGGCTGGAGGAATTGGAGCCGCGGGTCGCGACCTGGATGCGGCACCTGCTCGGGACGCTGGCGCAGAACGGCCTTGTGGAGGAGAGCGAGGCCGGTTGGCAGCTCGCAGCCGAGCCGAACCTCCCGCCCGCGGACGCGGTGCTCCGCACTCTCGCGGCCGAGCATCCGGAACGCTCGGCCGAGCTCCTGCTCGCCGGGCGGCTCACGGGACTCGCGGACGGCGCAGGGAACCTCGCCAGCCTGCCCCTACCCTCCTCCGGCAATGCCGACGGGCTGGAGCTCGGCGGCGTCCTCGCCCGCGACATCGCCGACGGCATGCTCGACCTTCTGGACCGGGCCGGGACGCTGGACGTCGGCGGCCTGCGCATCCTCCAGGTCGGCTTCGGGCCGCTCTCGCACGCGCTGGCCGAGAGGTCCGACCGGGCGGAAAGCCGGCTCACCATCCTGGATCTCGACCCGCGCCGGCTGGAGCGGGCCAAGCTGGGCGTGGTCGGCAGCATGGTGACCTTCGCGGCGACCCTGGGCGACCTTCCGGCGGGCGGCTTCGACCTGGTCGTTTCGGCCGACGGTTTGCGCGGGCTCGAGAGAGGGGGAGCCGCTCTCGCCGACCTGCGCCGGCTCACGGCGGCCGGTGGGGTGTTGGTGGCCGCGGAAGCGCCGCCCTCGCTGTTCTGGGATGCCGTGCTCGGCCTGTCCGAAAACTGGTTCTCGGCCGGCACCGCGACCTTGCCGTTGAGCCCGCTCCGGAGCGATCGGGAATGGCGCTCGGAACTCCAGGCCTCGGGATTTGCGGACACGAGCGCGACGGAGCTGCCGCTCAGCTCGGATACGGTCACCCTGATGATCGGCGGGGTGCCCCGGCCGTCGGCCGAAGAGCCGGTGCCGCGCAGCATCCTGGTCCAGGGGCACGCTGCCGCGGCCGACGAGCTCGGCCTCGCCGAGCGGCTGGACGCCTTGCTCGCGCTGGACGGCCACGACGTTCGGCTGTTCGGGCGCGACGCCGGCGCCACGGTGCAGGCCGGCGAGACGGTGCTCTATGTCGGCCTGAGCGAAGACGAGAGCGACGGTGATGACGTGGCGCGTCTGCGCGACGGGTGCCTCGCCATCAAGGGCTGTGCAGACCTCTGCGCCGGCCAGAAAGCCGAGCTCTGGGTCGTGATCCCGTCCGGACGCGGCGGCGATCCCCTGGCCAGCCCCGTGGCGGCCGGGCTCCTGGCCTTTGCCCGCACGCTCGCCAACGAGACCTCCACCCTGGTCGTGCGCCGGGTGGCGTTGGCGCACGGCCTTGCGCCCGAATCCGCGGCCGAAACGCTGCGCGCCCTTCTGGCGGTGCCGCAGACCGAGACCGACATCCTGGTCAGCGACGAGGGCGCACGCGCCCTCCGCTTCCTGCCGATCGACCGGGCGGCGGGCGGCGGCAAGGTGGAATCGACGGGCGCCTCCCGGCTCGAGCGCGGCAGCTCGGGCGGGCTTTCAGGCCTGTCCTGGCGCGTCGCCGAGGCGCCGGCGCCCGGCCCGGGCGAGGTCCAGATCGCCGTGGAGGCGACGGGCCTGAACTTCCGCGACGTGATGTGGGCCATGTCGCTGCTCCCAGACGACATCCTCGAGGACGGCTATGCCGGCGCCTCGCTGGGTCTCGAATGCGCCGGCCGGGTGAGCGCCGTCGGCTCCGGGGTCGATCGCTTCCGCCCCGGCGACCGCGTCGTCGCCTTCTCGCCGTCCGCGTTTTCAAGCAGCGTGGCGGTGCCGCAAAGCGTCGTCGCGCCGGTGCCGGCCGGCTGGAGCACGGAAGCGGCGGCGGGGATTCCGGTCGCCTTCCTGACCGCCTTCTACAGCCTGGTGACGCTGGGCCAGCTCAAGCGGGGCGACTGGGTGCTGGTCCACGGCGCGGCCGGCGGTGTCGGCCTTGCGGCGATCCAGATTGCCAGGTGGCGCGGCGCGACCGTCGTGGCCACCGCGGGCTCGCCGGAGAAGCGCGGCCTGCTGCGGGCGCTGGGCGTCGAGCACGTGCTGAACTCGCGCTCGGCCGCCTTCGCGGATGATTTGAAGACGATCCGCCGGAAGGGTGTGGACATCGTCCTGAACAGCCTCTCGGGCGAGGCCATGGAGCGCGGCCTCTCGACGCTGGCCCCGTTCGGGCGCTTCATCGAACTCGGCAAGCGCGACTACGTCGCCAACACGCAGATCGGACTGCGGCCGTTCCGCCGCAACCTCAGCTATTTCGGCGTGGACGTCGACCAGCTTCTCTCGGACCGCGACCGGGCCTCCGAGATCTTCGGCGAGGTCATGAAGCTGTTCGAGGCGGGCGAGTTCACGCCCCTGCCCTACCGCGTCTTCTCGGCCTCCGAGACGCTGGATGCGTTCCGGCTGATGCAGCAATCCGGGCATGTCGGAAAAATTCTGCTGCGGCCGCCCCAGGAGCCGGCCGCCGCACGGCGCTCGGAGCCGTTCACGGTGGCATCCGACCGGACGCACCTTGTCACCGGCGGATTCGGCGGGTTCGGCCTTGAGGCGGCTCGCTGGCTCGCCGACCGGGGCGCGAAGCACCTCGTCCTCGTCGGCCGGAGCGGACCGGCCGCAGCCGACGCGCATGCGCTGGTGGCGGAGCTGCGGGCGCGCGGCGTGGAGGTCCTGGCGGAGGCTTGCGACGTGGCCGACGAGGCCGCGCTCGGCGCCCTTCTCCTCAAGGTGCAGGGCGCCATGCCGCCGCTGGCCGGCATCCTGCACGGCGCCATGGTGCTCGACGACGGGCTGATCGCCAATCTCACGGCCGACCAGCTCTCCCGCGTGCTGCGGCCGAAGGTGGAGGGGGCTCGGCTCCTCGACCGCTTCCTGGCGGACACCCCGCTCGACTATTTCGTGATGTTCTCCTCGGTCACGACCTTTATCGGCAATCCGGGCCAGGGCGCCTATGTGGCGGCGAATGCCTATCTGGAGGGTCTCGCCCGGCTGCGCCGGGAACGCGGCCAGCCCGGCCTCGCGCTGGCCTGGGGCGCGATCTCCGACGTCGGCGTGCTCGCCCGTCAGAAGGGCCTCGCGGAGGCGCTGTCGAAGCGGGTCGGGGTTCGGGCCATGCCGGCCCGCGACGCCCTCGACCTGATGGCCAAAGCGCTGGCCGAGACGGGCTCGTCGCCCGACCGGGCCGTGGTCGCAATTGGCTCGCTCGATTGGGGCGCTGCCCGCCGCCTGCCCGCGCTCGGCTCGCCGACCTTCGCTGCCCTGACCCGGGACGGCGGCGTGAGCGAGGCGGCGGAGCGGGAGAGCATCGACCTGAAGGCGCTGATGGAGACGCAGTCCCCGGAGCTCGTCCGCAAGCGGGTGCTCGAGGTGATCGTGGAGGAGATCGCGACGGTGCTGCGCGTCCCGAAGCAGGATGTCACGCCCGGCAAGCGGCTCTCCGAGACCGGGCTCGATTCGCTGATGGCGATCGAACTGGCGACGGCGCTACAGGACCGTCTCGGGCTGGACGCACCGCCGACCGGATCGGTCGGCGCGATGACCACGGCCGGCCTGGCCGACCACATCATCGGCTTCGTGCAATCGGCCAGCACCGACAGTGACATGCGGACGGCGCAGGCGGTGAACGAGCGCCATGCTGGCACCGAGGTGGAGGCGGCCGTCGTCTCCTCCGTGACCCGGGCCGTGAACGCCCATAGCAAGGGACTAAGAGGCTTGACGCGTTGACGGACGGGAAAGGCGGCCTCTCCGCGGCCGACAAGGAAGCGCTTCTCGCGCGCGCCGCGCGCCGCAAATCCACGGCCCCCTCCACAGCTCCCCCGAGGGAGCGCGACGCTCCGGTGGTGGATCCGGCTCTGACCGATTTCACCACGCTGCCCGGCTATCGTGAGATGCAGATGCAGCGCTCCTTCGCGGAGGTGCTCGGGCTCGAAAACCCGTTCTTCCGGGTGCACGAGGAGCGGGCCGGCGCCCAGACGCGGATCGGCAACCGCAGCTACTCCAACTTCGCGTCCTACGATTATCTCGGGCTGAACGGCCATCCGGAGGTCGCCGCGGCCGCCAAGGCCGCGATCGACCGCTACGGCACGTCGACCTCCGCCTCCCGGGTGGTGGCTGGGGAGCGGCCGATCCACCGCGACCTCGAACTCGGCCTCGCCGGCCTCTACGAGGCGGAGGATTGCGTCGTCATGGTCAGCGGCCATGCCACCAATGTCGGCGTGGTGGGCGCCCTCGTCGGGTCGCGCGATCTGATCGTCTACGACGAGCTGATCCACAACAGCGTCGCCATCGGCGCGCAGCTTTCGGGCGCCGCGCGGCGCTCCTTCGCGCATAACGACCTCGACGCGCTCGAGGCGACGCTGAGCGGCGTCCGCCGGCAGTTCGGCCGCGCCCTGATCGTGGTCGAAGGGCTGTACAGCATGGACGGGGACGTTCCCGACCTCGCGCGGCTGATCGAGATCAAGCAGCGCCACGGCGCCTGGCTCATGGTGGACGACGCGCATGGCCTGGGCGTGCTGGGTGCCGGCGGGCGCGGCCTCGCCCAGCATGCCGGGATCGACCCGCGGCTGGTCGACATCTGGATGGGCACGCTGTCCAAGACGCTGGCCGGAGCGGGGGGCTACATCGCCGGTCCGGCTCCCCTGATCGATTTCATCCGCACGTCCGTCGGCGCCTTCGTGTTCAGCGTCGGCCTGTCGCCGCCGGTCGCGGCCGCGGCGCATGCCGCCCTTGGCGTCATGGCGCGGGAGCCGGAGCGGGTGACGCGGCTGCACGCCAACGGCGCGGCCTTCCTGGCCGCCGCCAAGCGTCGTGGCCTCGATGTGGGCACCAGCGCCGGGCTCGCCATCACGCCCGTGATCCTCGGCGAGTCGCTGAAGGCGGCGCTGCTGTCCGACCGGCTGTCGCGCCGGGGCTACAACGTGATGCCGATTCTCCACCCGGCTGTGCCGGAGCGGCTGGCCAGGCTTCGCTTCTTCGTCACCTCCGAACACAGCCCGGAGCAGATCGAGGCCGCGGTCGCGGCCACGGCCGAGGAGATGGACGGGCTGATCAGCACGGCCGACGCGATGAAGGACATCTCCCGCCGCCTGCCCTAGCGGCGGTCAGGCCCCGACCGCGCGCAGCCGCTCCGGCGGCTGCTCCCCGGCAGTGCCGGCGGCCCCCTGGTCCTCCTGCGCGAGGACGGGCCGGTACTCCGCCACGAGCGCCCTGAGGGCTGCGACCACGCCCGGCGCATCGTGCCCCAAGACGGCCGAGCGCAGGCGCTCGAGGCCCGCCTCGATCTGCTCGCCGGAGGGCAGGCGCGGGTCGGTCGCCCGCACGCCCGCGATCGCGGTGGCGTGCAGGGCCTCGCCCTGACTCTCCAGGATCTCGCTCAGCCGCTCGCCGGGACGCAGGCCGGTGAAGCGGATCTCCACGTCGACGTCGGGTTCGAGCCCGGCCAGCCGGATCATGCGGCGGGCCAGGTCGACGATGCGCACCGGCTGCCCCATGTCGAGCACGAACGTGGGCGAGGTCTCGGGCGAGCGCACGCCCTCGGCGGAGGCGAGCAGCACCAGGGTGACCGCCTCCTGGATGGTCATGAAGTAGCGTTCGACGTCCGGGTGCGTGACCGTGATCGGCCCGCCGGCTTTGAGCTGCTCGGTGAAGAGCGGAATGACCGAGCCCGACGAGCCGAGCACGTTGCCGAACCGGACGGCGAAGAACCGCGTCGGCGCGCCCGCCTTGCGGGCCTGGCGGTCGGCATCGGCAAAGACGAGCTCGCCGGCCCGCTTGGTCGCGCCCAGCACCGAGACCGGGTCCACGGCCTTGTCTGTGGAGATGAAGACGGCGCAGGCGGCGCCGACGCGGGCCGCCTCGCGGGCGACCTCCTGCGTGCCGAGGGTGTTGGTGGCCGCCGCCGCGACCGGGTGAGCTTCGACGATGTCGACATGCTTCAGGGCGGCCGCATGAAACACGAGATCAGGCCGGAACGTCGAAAAGGCGCGCCCAAGATCGCCTGCGTCGCAGACGCTGCCGAGATGCTGGACGAGCGCCAGCCCGGGGTCGCGGCTGCGCAGCTCGCGCGCCACCGACCACAGCGCCAGCTCGGACTGGTCGAGCAGCATCAGGCGGGCGGGGCCCATCTCGGCGATCTGCCGGCACAGTTCCGAGCCGATGGAGCCGCCCGCCCCCGTCACGAGGACGGCGCGGCCGCCGACCAGCGCCCGGACGTCGGCCAGATCCGCCTCCCGGCTGGAACGGCCGAGGAGGTCATCGATGGACACGGGGGCGAGAGTCAGCCGGCTGTCACCCTCCTGACCGATCTCGGCCATCGATTGCGTCACCCGCACCGTGGCAATGCCGAGCCGGCGCGCCGCGCCCAGCAGGCCGTCCACGCCCGGTCCGGTCAGGACTTCGCGCAAGATCACCAAACGGCGCGGCTTGATGTGGCGGATCTCGAGCTGGCGCATCACCTCGTCGAGGTCCCCGAGCGAGCCCATGATGGGCACCCCGTGGATGCGCTCGCCGAGATGGCGCTGCTTTGAGGTCAGAATGGCGACAGGCTCGAGCGAGGTCACGGCATCGCGGCGCAGCCGGCGGATGAGCTGGTCCGCTTCGTCGTCGGATCCGGCGATCAGCACTGGCATGCGGTAGGCCCCGCGCAAGGCCCGGCGGTCGCGGCGCCGGCTGCGATAGGTGCGGTACAGGACCCGCGGCCCGGCCAGGAGTGCGATCTGGACCAGCCAGTAGATCACCGGGACGGTCCTGGGCACGATCACCTCGCCGCGGGCCAGGAAGTCCGTCAGGGCCAGGAACACGGCCGGAATGGCGGAGGCGGCTGCAATGCGGCCGAGATCGGCGATCGAGACGAAGCGCCACGGCGAGCGCGGCAGCCGGAACAGCCAATAGGCCACGAGCGCGATCGGCATCGCGGCGGCACAGACGAGCAGGATCGTATCCAGGCGCAGCCAGAATTCGGGCGACCCCCAGCGCAGATAGAAGCTGGCGAGGAGCGCCACGGCCGTCATCCCGACGTCGTGCCCCCCGATGATCAGCCTGCGCAAATTCAAGCTCGTTCCTGCTCCCGGAACCGCGCTCCCGTGCCGGCTCCGACCTTCCAACTAGGCCGAAACGCCGAGAAGCGCATCCCTGGTGTGTGGGCGGAAGGCAGGCCGCAATCCAGGCTCACCGAATCCGGGGAGGCCACAGCCCTGCTGGCGCACTGAAGCCCGCGACGTGGCTAGGAGGTGAACAGGCTCGGCAGCATGCGGGCCAGGTCGCGATGGTCGTAGGGCTTCTCCCATCGCTGCACGTCGCCATACCGGTCCGGGATCAAGGAGGGGCCGTATCCGGTCGCGAAGACGAACGGAACCTGCCGATTCATTAGGGCATCCGCAACCGGATAGACCGCTTCGCCCTGAAGGTTGATGTCGAGCACGGCAAGATCGATCGGTTCGCTGGACGCCACAAACGCCATCGCCCGGGCGAGGTCGGGCACGGGGCCGACCACATCCGCGCCAAGCGCGGCAAGCTCGGCCGCGACGTCGTCGGCGATGAAGTACTCGTCTTCAACGACCAACACCCGCCGGCCCCTGAGCCGCTCGGGCAGCTTACTCTCCATCATCTTGGTCACCGGTGCGCGTTCAGGCGGCCCCAACTTGAGGTCGCAAAGGAAATGTCCGTGGGAGGACAGAGTTCCCGCGGCCCATCGTGACCCGGTCGCGCGCCTTGGGCGATCTGTGCGGGTCTGAACCCGGAGGTGCAACCACCGGGCGGCACCCCGGCCGCCGCAACGGGCGCGGCGCGGGGATCCCATGCAGCCCTCCGACGCGGCGGGAGGACGCCAGGCTCACCCGCTCTGGCGCGGCCCGAGCGAGTTCGCCGCGTCGGCGAGGCCGGCCAGCAGAGTGCTCGTGTCGTAGGGTTTCGGCACCAGCCGGTGCCGGCGATACCGGACGGGGATCTCGGACGGCTGGTAGGCGGTGGCAAACACGAACGGCACGCCTCGCTCAAGCAGGGCATCGGCGACCGGGTACGCGAGATCGTGGCCCAGATTGATGTCCAGCACGGCCAAGTCGAACTCGTCGCGATCCACGTGGAGAAGCGCTTCGTCCATGTGGGACACCGGGCCGATCACATCGGCCCCGGCACGGGTCAGAGCATCCTCGATGTCTGCAGCGACGAAGTATTCGTCTTCGACAACCAGAATTCGATAGCCTGCTAGCAACGGCACCATTCCGCCATAAACCCCACAGACAAGGCGTTTCGCAAGCTCTGCTGCCGTACGGAACGGCGCACTGACCGTCCTGTTCCGTACTGCCCTGCGGGGCGGCGTCCCCGGGCCAGCACAGGGTCCTGATTGCGGTCCAGCGCGAGCGGCTGCTATCTAGAGCGCTCGTGGGCCGTGCTGCATGCGTCGCGCAGGCCAGATAGGAAGCCCGCCGACGTCGTACATGTCCGAATATCTGATCCGAAAGCTCGAGAACTACGTCCGACTGTCAGCCAGCGACAAACGGCTTCTCCACGAAGTCGTAACCCGGGACGTCAAGTCCTACGGCCAAAGGCACGACATCGTGCACGAAGGTGACCGGCCGCGCTCCGCGAACCTGATCCTGAGCGGGTTTGCCACGCGCTACAAGATCCTGGAGGACGGGCGGCGCCAGATCGTTGCCTTCATGATCCCGGGCGACATCTGCGACCTCCGCATGACGGTGCTTCGCAAGCGGGACCACGCGATGGGTGCGCTGATGCCCTCCAAAGTGGCCCAGTTGACCGACGCGGACGTGCAAGAGATCCTTGGCCATTCTGCTCGGCTGGAACGCGCGCTCGCCTGGAATTCCCTGGTCGACGAGGCGATCTCGCTCGAATGGACCGTGAATCTCGGCCGGCGGGACGCGCTTGAGCGGCTGGCCCACCTCTTCTGCGAGCTGCATTGCCGGCTGCGGGCCGTGGGGCTGACGACCGAGGGCCGCTGCGAGGTGCCCCTCACGCAGACCGAGATCGCGGACACGGTCGGGGTGTCGGACGTCCACGTGAACCGGACGCTCATGGAATTGCGTGGCCGGGGCCTGATCACGCTGCAGGGCAAGAGCCTGACCATCCACGACATGGACAGGCTGCGGGAACTCGCCATGTTCAACCCGAACTACCTCCATCTCGGGCAGGAAGGCCGCGAACTGGATGCGACCGACTTCTGACGAGGCGCCAGAGCGGCGGCACCGCCGGAACCGTTCGGCTGCTGGCCGCTTGCCCACCGGGTCGAGCGCGTGAACCATGGCCAACCGGGATCTTATCGTCATCGGCGGATCGGCGGGCGCCACGTCCCCGCTGAGGTCCATTCTCAGCGCGTTCCCGTCGGATCTTCCCGCAGCCGTGCTCGTCGTCCTGCACGTCCCGGCCCGGAGCACAGGCATCCTGACCGCGGTGGCCCGGAGCATCGCCCACCTGCCTGTCCTCCAGGCCGAGGACGGCATGAGGGTGGAGCGCGGGCACGTCTACATCGCTGGGCCGGACCGGCACCTGCTGATCAATGGCGACCACATCAAGCTCGGCCGGGGGCCGCGCGAGAACATGACCCGCCCGGCCATCGATCCCCTGTTCCGCTCGGCCGCGCTGTTCTACGGCCCGCGCACCATCGGGGTTGTTCTGAGCGGGCTCCTGGGCGACGGCGCAGCCGGCCTGAACGCCATCAAGCGCTGTGGCGGCCTCGCCGTGGTGCAGGAGCCAGAGGACGCGACGGCCGCTGAAATGCCGCGCCGGGCCATGCAGGCGACCGCCGTCGACCTCCGGCTGCCGGCGGCTGAATTGGGAAGCGCGCTGTTGAGCTTGGCGCTGGGTCCGGCCGGACCCATTCTGCCGGTCCCGCCCGAGATCCGCCTGGAGCTGGACATCGCGGCCGGCGAGCGTATCGATTCGGAGCGCCTCCGCGAGTTCGCCGACGTTGCCCCACTCAGCTGCCCGGGCTGCGGCGGCGTCCTTTCGGCAGTCCGGGGGGGAAAGCCGCTTCGGTTCCGCTGCCAGGTCGGACATGCCTATGTGGCCGACGCGCTCGCCACGGAGCAGGAAGACCGCGTGGACGAGGCGCTCCGGGTCGCCCTCCGGATCATCGAGGAACGGGCCGAACTCGTGCGCCGCATGGCCGAGGACGGCCGGCAGAGCGGCCGCCGGGCCGTGGCCGACATGTATGACGGCCGGGCGGAGGAGTATTCCCGCTATGCTGAGACGATCCGACGTGTCGTGATCGAGTCCTTCGAGAAGCGGCCGCCGGCTGAAGCTGACGCATAGGATCCGCGCCGATCTTGGTCCTTGTCGGCGCGTCCGATTGCGCCGAGTGTGCACGGATGAGGCAGACGCCGCAGGGGCCCGTTCAGGAGTTCCGGGAATCGATCGTCGCCATCGGCGCCTCCGGCTCGCAGGGTCTGGACGACATCGGACGCGTTCTACGGCTGCTGCCGGCGGGCTTGCTGGCCGTCGTGATGGTCGTGCTGCACCGCCCGGCCGGCGAGGCCAGCCGCCTGCGAGATGTGCTGTCCCGGGGCAGCAGCCTGCCCGTGCTGATCGCCAGCCAGGATCTCCGTCTGGAACTGGGGCGCTGCTATATCGGCGAGCCCGACGCTCACCTTGCGCTCGCCGCTCCGTTGCTGGGCGACCTGGTGCCGGATTTCGGCAACGCCCACCGCAACCGCTCGGTCGACCTGCTGTTCACGTCGGTGGCGCGGCACGCGGGGGCCCGCTTCATTGGCGTGGTCCTGTCCGGCTCACTCGACGACGGGTCCCGCGGCCTGGCCGCGATCCACGAAGCCGGCGGCACGACAATGGTTCTCACGCCCGGGGACGCCGGGTTTCAGGGCATGCCCGAGAACGCGATCGCCTACGACGGCCCGATCGACGTGATCGGCAGCCCGGAGCGGATCGCGGCCGAGATCGTGTTGCGCGTCGGCTGCGGGTAGCCTTTCGGAGATGATGGGAGACGCGCCTCGGGGGATCGGCGGCAGCCCGGGGCCGACGCGATGCCGGGTGCGCGGGAACCAGAGGACCATGCGGCCCATTCCCAGATCTCGGCATCAGGTGAGGCCCGCTGCGACGACGGTGGTGATGGCGATGCGGCACCGGATCTGGTTACTGGCCCGATGAGCGGAACATTGGAGGCGACCGGGGAGTCGCGGGACGGGGAAGGCCAACAGCGCGAAGACACCCTGCTCGACGCGCGCCCTGTTGTGGTCGGCGTGGGCGTGGCCGAAACCTCCATCGGCTCGGTCGAGCGTCTCATCTGGGCGATGCCGGCCTGCCCGGAATGGGCCACGATCGTGGTGGCGGGACACCGGGAATCCTTCAACGAGGAGCGCTTCAGCCGGGCCGTGGCTGCGCATGGTGGATTGCGGCTCGCCCCCGCACAGGATGGCGGGGCTCCGGCGTCCGGGACGATCTACCTCTGCGCTCCCGACGTCATCCTCACCCTCAAGGATGGGCTGTTCCAGATCCGCCCGGCCGAAGAGGATCCCGGCCACCGGGGCACAATCGACAGCTTCCTGGTCTCTCTGGGGGACGACCTGGATGTCCGCGCCGTCGCGGTCGTTCTGGAGGGCACGGGCGGAGACGGCACGCTCGGCGTCGCGACGGTCAAGGAGCATGGCGGGCTCGTCATCGCCGAACTGGGCCCGGGCGAGCGCGCGGACGAGATCACGACAGGGCACCTGCCGGCCTCCCTGGCCGATTTCGTCCTGCCCGCCGAACACATTCCGGAGCGGATCTCGGCCCATATTCGGCAACTCACGACCATGCAGTTGACGCAGCGGTCGCGCCAGGAGGCCGAGGAGGTGCATGCGTGGCTGGGCCGCATCGCCACCATCCTGCGCAACAAGACCGGGCACGACTTCCACGGCTACAAGTCGGGCACCTTCATGCGGCGGGTCACACGCCGCATGCATGTTCTCGAGGCGGCGACGATCGAGGCCTATGTCGAACGGCTCCGGGCCGACGGCGACGAAGTCCAAAACCTGTTCAACGACCTCCTGATCGGGGTCACGCAGTTCTTCCGCGACAAGCAGGAATTCGAGCTCCTCGAGCATCGCATCATACCAGCCCTGTTCGAGGGGAAAGGGGCCGCCGACCAGCTCCGGGTCTGGGTTCTTGGATGCGCAACCGGCGAGGAGGCGTATTCGCTGGCGATCCTGCTGCGCGAGCAGCTCGCTCACCGTGAAGAGGCGCCCAGGATCCAGATCTTCGCGACCGACATCGACGTCCGGGCCCTCGCGGCCGCACGGGCGGGCCGGTATGCCAAGTCGATTGCGGCCGATCTCTCGCCCGAACGGCTTGGCCGCTGGTTCGTCAGGGAGGGCGAGACCTACTGCGTCGTGAAAGAGCTGCGCGAGATGTGCATCTTCTCGTCGCACAACGTGACCAAGGACGCGCCGTTCTCACGGCTGGACATCGTGTCCTGCCGCAACCTGCTGATTTATCTCGACAGCAACCTGCAGAGCCGGGTGATCCCGCTGTTCCACTTCGCTCTGCGGCCGGGTGGAATTCTGTTCCTCGGCAATTCCGAGAACGTCACCCGCCACGGCAAGCTGTTCGAGCCCATCGACCGCCGGTCGCGCATCTTCCGCCGGCTGGAGGTCTCGGGACCGAGCATCCCCGAACTGCCAATCTCGGCCATCGGCTACCGGCCCGCCAACATCCCGCAGCTGGCCCGGGCGCCGCGCCTCACAGGCTCGCTTGAACGCCGGGCGGAGCGGATCGTCGAGCGCTTCGCCCCAGCCTACGTGATCATCAACGCGCAGTTCGAAGTGGTGCATTTCTCCGGGCCCGTGGGACCTTTCCTGGGGCCGGTGAGCGGCGCGGCTAGCCTCGATCTGGTGAAGCTGCTGCATCGCGACCTGCGGGCCGATCTCCGGGCCGCCGTGCGGCGCTGCGCCGAGCAGGACGGCGCTGTCGAGGTGGAGGGGGTCCACTTCAAGATCGAGGGCCGGGACGCGCTGGTCCAGCTCTTCGTGGCTCCCATCCGCGAGCGGCCCGAAGCCGCCCGGCACTTCGTGGTGGTTTTCCAGGACGCGGTGGTCCGGCCACCGTCCGGCTTCGTTCCGCTGACCGGGGGCGCGCCATCCCAGAACGAGCGCATCGAGCGGCTCGAGGCGGATCTCGCGGCCAAGAGCGAGCGCCTCGAGGCCACGGTGGAGGAGCTGGAGAGCACAAACGAAGAGCTGACCTCGTCCAACGAGGAGTACCAGTCAGTCAACGAAGAACTCCAGTCGGCAAACGAGGAACTCGAAACCTCGAAGGAAGAGCTTCAATCCATCAACGAGGAGCTCAACACGGTCAACAGCGAGCTGGCTCACCGCGTCCAGGAGCTGACGACAAAAACGAGCGACCTCAAGAACTTCCTCGAGAGCACTCACATTGCCACGCTCTTCCTCGACAACGATCTCAGGGTCACGAACTTCACGCCGTCCGTGAAGGAGATCTTCCACCTGATCGAGAGCGATATCGGGCGCCCGCTCTCGGATATCAGGTCTCGCATCCCGGTCGACCAGCTCTTTCAGGACGTCGCCAAGGTTCTTCGTACCCTCTCCACGATCGAGCGCACGGTGAAGGAGGAGGCCACAGAGGCGTGGTTCATTGTCCGGGTGCTGCCCTATCGGAGCGTCGACAACTTCATCGCCGGCGTAGTGATCACGTTCACCAACGTGACGTCGCTGACCCGGGCCGAAGAGGCGCTGAGGCGCAGCGAGGCGCGCCTGCGCGCGATCTTCGAGAGCGCGGCGGAATACGCCATCATCACCATGGACCGCGACCGGCGCATCACGGGCTGGAACCCGGGCGCCACCAACATGATCGGCTGGGAGCCGAGCGAGATCTCAGGCCAGAGCGCGGATGTCATCTTCGTCCCCGAGGACCGCGCCGCGGGTGTGCCCGAACGGGAGGTCGCGACCGCCGACGAAAAAGGCCGGGCGCTGGACGAGCGCTGGCACCTGCGCAAGGACGGCGTCCGCTTCTGGGGCTCGGGCGTCACCACGCCCCTCCAGGACGGTGACCAGGTTGGCTACCTGAAGATCCTGACCGACCGGACGGAGGCTCGCGCAGCCGAGGAACGCCGTCGCGTGCTGCTCGGCGAATTGCAGCATCGCGTCCGGAACACGCTCGCAGTGGTCCGCTCCATCGCCCGGCGGACCTCTCAGACGAGCGAGACCGTCGAAGACTACGCCATGCATCTCGACGGCCGCCTGAACTCCTTCGCGCGGGTGCAGTCGGGCGTGACACGGGATCCGAGCGCTGGGCTCGACCTGGCGATGCTGGTCGCGGACGAGTTGCTCGGCTGCGGCGCGCACGAGGGCAAGCAGCTCACGCTGGGCGGCCCCAACATGCGGCTGCAGCCGAAGGCGGCTGAGACGCTGGGCCTCGCCATCCACGAACTCGCCACCAACGCGATCAAGTACGGAGCGCTGACGAGCCCCGACGGGCATATCGACATCAGCTGGGCCATTGCCGGCCAGAGCAGCGGGCCGGTGCTGCAATTCGCGTGGGTGGAGAGCGGCGTTTCGCTGGATCCCGCCGCGCCCCGGCGGCGTGGCTTCGGCACCGACCTTCTGGAACGCACCCTGACCTACGAGCTCAAGGCCGAAACGCGCCTGGAATTCCGCCCGGACGGGTTCCGCTGCTCGGTGGTGATCCCGCTGACGGAGCGGGTCGCAGCCATCCGGCTCTAGCGAGCCGCGGCGGCGGCCCCCGTCGCCCGCAGAGCCGCCGGGGTGTCGACCACGTCGGTGTCGCCGAAGGCGTGCCGGAACCCTGCCGAATCGACCTCCAGATCGCCGAACAGGCGCCTTGCCGCCCCCTGGCGTCCGAGCAACGTTGCGAGCCGGCGAACGAGGCCGACCGGCACCGGCACGAGCGCCGGGCTGCGGCCGGCGCCCTCCCGCAGGTGGCGCACGATGGCGCTGGTCGAGAGGGGCGTGCGGTCCCCCAGCACGAAGGTGCCGGCGACAGGCGCTTCCACCGCCCGGGCCACCGCAGCCGCGACATTGTCCAGCGACACCAGCGTCCGGCGGTTGGCGATGCCCCCCAGCGGCAGGGGCACGGGCCAGGCCGCCCAGCGGGCCAGCCGGCCAAGATTGCCGCCGACCCCGGGGCCGCAGACGAGCGGCGGCCGCAACACGGTCAGGATGGGGCCCTGCGGTCCCGCCGCCATGGCGGCCCCGCGGAGGTCCCGCTCCGCCGCGGCCTTTGAGCGGGCATAGGGAGTTTCAGGACGAAGCGGGCTCGCGTCGTCGAAGGGGGCCCCGGCCGGGCTCTCGCCTCCCAGAACCGTGATGCTGCTCATGAAGACGAAACAGCGCACGCCCGACCGGACCGCCGCCTCGAACAGCCGCCCCGAACCGAGCCGGTTCACCTCCTCGAACCGTGCCGCCTCGCTCTCGGCCCGCTCCGGCGCGACATGGACGTGCGCGGCGAGGTGCACCACCGCCTGCACCCCTTCCAGCGCGGCGTCCCACTCGGTGTCCGGGCCGATTTCGCCCACGACAACACGGCGCAGCCCGGCCTCGCCCGGGTCAGGCCTGCCCGGGCGCCGGGCGGCCAGCGTCAGCTGCCAGCCCCGGCCGCGCAGGCTCTCGACGACCCGGCGTCCGACAAAGCCGGTGCCGCCCGTGACCAGAACCCTGCCTGTGCCCATGGCAGCGGGGTAGCCTTTCGACCCGTCCGGCTCAACCAGCCGGCTTGATCGGCTCTGCGGGCTTGCCTAAACCGCGGCGAGGCGGCAGCTCCTTCCAACTGCCGGACGAGTTCCCATGGACGCAGCCCTGGCCGCGGGCCCGGGCTTCGACCTCCCGGGCGCCTTCGCCGAACTTGAACGCCGCATCGCGACCCGCACCGCCCGGGTGGGCGTGGTCGGGCTGGGCTATGTCGGCCTGCCGCTCGCCCAGGCCGTCTGCGAGGCCGGGTTTCCCGTGCTGGGCTTCGACATCGACTCGGCCAAGGTCGCCCTCCTCAACGGCGGCCGCTCCTACATTCGCCAGGTCGCCGACGCGACCGTGGCCAGCATGGTCGGAACCGGGCGCTTCGAGGCGAGCGCCGATCTTGCCCGCTTCGGCGAGGCCGACGCCGTCCTGATCTGCGTGCCGACGCCGCTGGGGCCGCATCGCGAGCCCGACCTCTCCTTCATCGAACGAACCTGCGAGGGGATCGCCAGGACCCTGCGGGCCGGGCAGATCGTGGTGCTCGAATCGACCACCTATCCGGGCACCACGCTGGAGGTGGTGCGGCCGATCCTGCAGCGCGCGGGGCTGCTGTCCGGGCGGGATTTCCTGCTTGGCTACTCCCCCGAGCGCGAGGATCCGGGCAATGCCGTCCACGCCACGGCCGCCATCCCCAAGGTGGTCAGCGGCGACGGCGCTCTGGCCCTCAGGCTTGCCACCGCGCTCTATGCCGGGTTCGTCGACCGCGTGGTGCCCGTCTCCTCCCCGGCGACGGCGGAGGCCGTGAAGCTCACCGAGAACGTGTTCCGGGCGGTCAACATCGCGCTCGTGAACGAGCTCAAGCTCATCTACGGGGCGATGGGAATCGACGTCTGGGAGGTGATCGAGGCGGCCGCGACCAAGCCCTTCGGCTTCATGCCGTTCCAGCCCGGGCCGGGTCTCGGCGGCCACTGCATCCCGATCGACCCTTTCTATCTGACCTGGAAGGCGCGCGAATACGACGTGTCGACACGGTTCATCGAGCTGGCGGGCGAGATCAACACGGCCATGCCCCGCCACGTCGTGGATACGTTGGCGACAGCGCTCGACCGGCAGGCCGGACGTGGACTCCGCGATGCCGACATCCTGGTGATGGGCCTCGCCTATAAGCGCAACGTAGACGACACCCGCGAGAGCCCGGCCCTGCGGCTGATCGAACTGATCGAGGCGAGAGGCGCGCGGGCCGCCTATCACGACCCGTTGATCCCGGTGATCCCGCCGACGCGCGAGCACGCGGCCCTGTCCGGTCGGCGCTCGGTCGCGCTCAGCCCCGAGGCGATCAGGGCGTTCGACGCCGTCGTCATCGCGACCGATCACGACGGCGTGGATTACGGGGCCCTCGCCGCCTCCGCCCGGCTCGTCATCGATACCCGCAACGCGCTCGGGCGCGCCGGCCTGTCCGGCCCGACCGTCGTGAAGGCCTGACAGGGCCGCCCCGCGGCCCGGAGATCCATCCCATGAACAAAGCCGTCACGCCTCCGTCCCTGCCCTTCATCGACCTCGCGGCGCAGCGGCGCCGGCTCGGGCCGGCCCTGGAAGAGGCGATCCTCAACGTGGTCCGCCACGGCGCCTACATTCTCGGGCCCGAGGTCGAGCAATGCGAGGCCGAGCTCGCGGCATTCTGCGGGGCCAAGCACGTCGTGTCCTGCAGCAACGGCACGGACGCGCTGAGCCTGGTTCTGATGGCGAAGGGGGTGGGCCCCGGACAGGCCGTGCTCTGCCCGAGCTTCACCTACACGGCAACGGCCGAGGTGGTGGCCCGGGCGGGCGCCGTTCCGATCTTCGTGGACGTGCACGAGCACACGTTCGACCTCGACGCCGAACATCTCGGGGCCGCCATCGCCAAGGCGCGGCAGCTCGGTCTCGACCCGGTCGGGGTGATCCCGGTCGACCTCTTCGGGCAAGCGGCCGATTACGATTCCATCGCGCCCATCTGCGAGCGCGAAGGGCTTTGGATGCTGTGCGACGCCGCCCAGAGCTTTGGCGGGACCTACGGGGACAAGCGGCTCGGCACCTTCGGCCTCGCGACCACCACGAGCTTCTTTCCGGCCAAGCCGCTCGGCTGCTACGGCGACGGCGGGGCGATCTTCACGGAGGACGACGACCTCGCCGCAGAGCTGCGCTCGCTCCGCTTTCACGGCCTCAATCCGGACCGCACGGACCACGTCCGAATCGGCATCACCGGCCGGCTCGACACCATCCAGGCCGCCGTCCTGCTGCAGAAGCTGCGCATCTTCCCCGACGAGATCGAGGCGCGCGGCCGCATCGCGGCCCGCTATTCGGAGGCCCTGGCCGATGTTGCGACCCCGCCCCCGCTCCGGGCCGGATCCATCTCAGCCTGGGCGCAATACACGATCAAGGTAAGGGCGGAGCAGCGCGATGCGCTGGCCGCCAGCCTGCGCGCGCAAGGGATCCCGACCGCGATCTACTACAGCAAGCCCGTGCACCAGCTTGCGGCCTACCGGCACTACCCCACGGCCGGCAACGGTCTGCCGGTCACCGAGGCGCTGAGCCGCCAGGTGATCTCGCTGCCCATGCACCCCTATCTCGACGGCGAGACTCAGGATCGCATCATCCTGGCGGTGAGGTCAGCGCTCGCGGGGGCCTGAACGAAGAAGCCCCGCCTTGGGGGCGGGGCTTCTGTGTGGTCGTCCTCCGGGGTGGACCGGGTCCCGGGAACGGCTGAGCCGGTCTTTAGCCCGGCATCGTTTACCAAAGGTAAACGGGAGGCTGAACGGCTCGGCAAGGTCGGAAGATGGTGGGCGCGACAGGGTTCGAACCTGTGACCCCTGCGATGTCAACACAGTGCTCTACCACTGAGCTACGCGCCCGGGATGCGGCAGAACCGCACCGGCTCCGGCCGTATAGTGGCTCCCCGGCGGGCATGCAAGCGACCTGCGCGTCGAACAGCGGATTGTTCGCCCCACAAACCTCAGGGCACCACGGCTCGCACGGCTTCCCCTCCGGCCCGGCGTGCGGCCTGCAGGCGGGCGGCGCAGAAAGCGCTCGGCGAGCTGGTGAAGGAGCAGCGCGGGCCGCCGGTTCGACGCGGCACACCGCGCATAGGAGCCGGTGGCCGAGTTGGTAGCCGGCTGCGCACCAAGGCGTATCGGTCATGTCACAGAGGCGGCCCCGGCCCGGGCGGGGGCGAAGGCCGGAAGGGCTTCGACCCAGTTCTCGCGGCGCCGGCGTCGGAGCAGCGAGAGCCCGATGCGGCGGGCGGGGGGAAAACGCGGACCGGCGGAAACGAGCCGCCGAGCTTGTCAGGGTAGACGGAGACCGCGTCGGGGACGATGAACTCGACAGAGCGGACGCCCAGCGCGTCCGCCCGCCTGATCCGACGCAGGATCAGTCTGCGCCACGTGGCAAGCCGCGGCAGGGTTCCCGGCTGCCATGACTACATCCGGGCGAAGCAGGCCCGGGCTTCAGGTGGAACAGCTATCCGCCGATCCCGACGGCGATCTCCGGCGGCCCCGAATGGAGCCGCCGGCCCTGCTCAGCCCACGCGCTCGAAGGCCATCGCGACGCCCTGCCCCACGCCGACGCACATCGTGGCGAGGCCATAGCGGCCGCCGCGATGGGCGAGTTCGGCCACGACGTCCATGGCGATGCGGCTGCCCGACATGCCGAGCGGGTGGCCGAGCGCGATGCCGCCGCCATTGGGGTTGACGTGCTCGGCGTCGTCCGGGAGGCCGAGCTGCCGCAGCGAGGCCAGAACCTGGGACGCGAAAGCCTCGTTTAGCTCGATGAGGTCGAGGTCGGAGACCTTGAGCCCAAGCCGTTGCAGCAGCTTCTCGGTTGCCGGCACGGGCCCGATCCCCATGATCCGCGGCGGCACGCCGGCCGAGGCGAGCCCGAGAACGCGGGCCCGCGGCGTGAGCCCGTACCGCTCCGCCGCGGCGGCGGAGGCGAGGATCAGGGCTGCGGCGCCGTCATTGACGCCGGATGCGTTGCCGGCCGTCACGGAGCCGCCCGCCCGGATCGGCTTCAGCTTGGCCAGGCTCTCCGCCGTGGTGTCGGGGCGCAGGTGCTCGTCCCGCTCGACACGGGTCACCTGCCCCTTGCGGCCGGCGATCTCCACCGCGACGATCTGCCGGCCGAGCCGCCCGCTTTCCTGCGCGGCGGCCGCGCGGCTCTGCGAACGCAGCGCGAAGGCGTCCTGGTCGGCACGGCCGACCTGGAACTCCTCGGCCACGTTCTCGGCCGTGTCGGGCATCGAATCGACGCCGTACTGCGCCTTCATCAACGGGTTAATGAAGCGCCAGCCGATGGTGGTGTCGTGGATGTCGGCCGAGCGCGCGAACGGCGTCTCGGCCTTGCCCATGACGAACGGCGCACGGGTCATCGATTCGACGCCGCCCGCGATGCAGAGATCGGCCTCGCCGGCCTTGATCGCCCGCGCCGCCGCGCCCACGGCGTCGAGGCCGGAGGCGCAGAGGCGGTTCAGGGTCGAGGCCGGCGTCGAGGCCGGCAGGCCGGCCAGCAGCGCCGCCATGCGGGCGACGTTGCGGTTGTCCTCGCCGGCCTGGTTGGCACAGCCATAGAACACCTCGTCGACGCCCTCGGCGATCCCCGGGTGGCGCTGCAGGAGCTCCCGGATCGGCACGGCCGCAAGGTCGTCCGTCCGGACGGAGGCCAAGCCTCCGCCGTAACGGCCGATCGGCGTGCGAACCGCGTCGCAGATGAAGACGTCAGGCATGGCTCTCGTCCCTCTACTCGGCGGCCTGCGCCAGTCCGACGGACACCTGCTTGTAATCCGCTCCGGGCCAGAATTTCGGCGCGGCCCGCTCGTATTGCGGCGGGCGGTGGACGTCGCCCCCGAGCACGCGGGCGGCGTTCCAGGCCCAATGCGGCTCGTCCAGAGCGGTGCGGGCCAGCGCCACCATGTCGGCCTGGCCGGAGCTGACGACCTCTTCGGCCTGTTCCGGCGTGACGATGAGCCCGACGCTCCAGACCGGAATGTCGACCCGGCGCTTGACCTCGGCCGCGAACGGCACCTGGTAGCCGGGTCCGATCTGGATCTTCTGCTTCAGCGAGATGCCTCCCGAGGAGACGTCCACATAGTGGCAGCCGCCGCGCTTCAGCTCGGACGCGAAGGCCACCGTATCCTCGACCGTGATGCCGCCCTCGATCCAGTCGGAGGCGCTCACCCGCACGCCGACCGCCATGCTCTCGGAGGCAGCGGCCTTGACGGCGTCGAACACCCGCAGCGGGAAGCGCATCCGGTTCTCGAGCGAGCCGCCATAGCTGTCCTGGCGGTGGTTGGAGACCGGCGACAGGAACTGGTGCAGCAGATAGCCGTGCGCGGCGTGGACCTCGATCACGTCGAAGCCGAGGCGGACCGCCCGCTTGGTGGAATCGGTGAACGCCGCCACCATCCGGTCCATGTCGGCCTCGCTGGCCTCGGCCGGCGTGTGCCAATCGTCGGCGAACGGCAGAGCCGAGGCGGACACGGTCGGCCACGGGTCGGCGTCGGCCGCCAGGGCGCGGCCGCCTTCCCACGGCGGCTGGCTCGACGCCTTGCGGCCGGCATGGCCGAGCTGGATGCCGAGCTTGGCCGAGCCGTGCTTGCGGCAGAAGGCCAGCACCCGGCCGAGCGCGGCCTCGTTCTCGTCGTTGTAGAGGCCAAGGTCCCCATGCGTGATGCGGCCGATCGCTTCCACGGCCGTCGCCTCCAGCACCAGCAAGGACGCGCCCGACATGGCGAGCGAGCCGAGATGAACGAGATGCCAGTCGGTGGCGTCCCCGTGGATGGCCGAATACTGGCACATCGGCGCGATCACGACGCGGTTCGGCAGGTCGACCTGGCCGAGCCGAATGGGGGAGAAGAGTTGACTCATGATAACCTCAGATGCAGCGGCCGCCATCGACGGTGAGGACAGCGCCCGTCACCATCTCGGCCTCGTGGGAGCACAAGAAGAGAGCCGCATTGGCGATGTCCTGCGGGGTCGATAGCCGGCCCCACGGGATCGTAGCCTGGAAGGCGGCCCGCTTCTCGGGCGTGTCTTCGCCCATGAAGGAGGCGAGGAGGGGAGTGTCGCCGGCGACCGGCGCGATGGCGTTGACCCGGATCCGGTCGGGAGCGAGTTCGACGGCCATGGATTTGGAGAGCAGGTTCACGGCGCCCTTGGAGGCGTTGTACCAGGTCAGGCCCGGCCGGGGGCGCACGCCCGCCGTCGAGCCGATGTTCAGGATCACGCCGTGGCCGCGCTGGCGGAAATGCGGCACCACGGCCTGGGCAAACAGGTAGATCGACTTCACGTTCACGGCGAAGACGCGGTCGAACTCGGCCTCGCCGACGTCCAGCATCGGCTGGTTGCGGTGCGTGATGCCGGCGTTGTTGACCAGGATGTCGAGGCCGCCGAGCCCGGCGATGGCCTCGGCGGCAACGGCCGCCACCTCGGCCGCGTTCGCCACGTCGCAGCGGTACGGCATGGCGGCCGGGCCCAGTTCCCGGGCGGCCCGCTCGGCGGCTTCGCCGTTGATGTCCAGAAGCGCCACAAGGGCGCCTTCCCGGATGAAGGTCTCTGCGATGCCGCGTCCGAAGCCCTGCCCGGCGCCGGTCACGATCGCGGTCATGTTGCGTAGCCTCATGCCCCCCTCCCCGTTCGCCCTCCTGTGGGCGTCCCGGGTGTCTCAGCCCTCAGGCGGACGCCGTCAACCCGGCGGGAGGGGCGGACAGGCTTGTCGCGGAGCGTGGTTTCCGCAACACTCGCTGCGTCGGAACACCAGACGCGGCAGACGCGCGGGTCGTCGGCGGCGGGGGCGAGCGCGCGCGACAGGAGCGGCAGATGCCCCATCCGTCAGGCCGACGGCCCATGACCGCCCTGATCGTCGAGGACGATCTCGGGCAAAGCCAGCTCGGCGCCGTGATGCTCGAGCAGTTTGATCTCACCGTTCGTCAGGTCCGTACGGCCGAGGAGGCCATCGATCACCTCTGCCGGGAGCGCGGCGAGGTGACCTTGCTGCTGGCCGACATCCAGCTCCCGGGCGCCATGGACGGCTTGGCCCTGGCCCGCCGCGTGGCGGTGCTCTGGCCGTCCGTGAGCCTCATTGTCACCTCCGGCCGGCCGGCCGTGGGCGCCGGCGAGCTCCCGGACCGCGCGACCTACATCCCCAAACCCTGGCGTGCGCTCGACATCGTGGCCGTGGCCGAGCGGGCGGCCCGCCGCCACCCCTCTGTCCGAACCGTCCAGCTCTGACCCGCGGGCACTGCGCGCCGCCTCCCGCGCGCCCTCCCCGCCGCGCGGTCCTGCGCCGGGCGTCCCAAACCGGTCCAACGGCGGCCCAGGGGCGAGCTGGCCGATTAAACCTTCGTTAGCGTTTGAATGCTCAAATCAACTTGTCGTTTACCAGCCGCGGTCGGGCAGGGTCATTCGGTCGGAAGACTTCGCAACTCGTCAACCATCGGAGGAGTGCCGTGGCCAGGACACTGTCTGTGCTTCTCGTGGCGAGCGACGGGCTCACGCGCCAGATCACCTCCAACGGGCTCAGCATGTACGGCTACGAGCCGCTGCTCGCCAAGGATGGCGCGGAGGCCATGGCGGTGCTGGCCGGGGAGCGCCGCATCGACATCCTGGTGGTGGATGCGGACATCACGGGGGAGGTTTCGGGGCTCGCGGTCGCCAAGGCGGCCCGCCAGCTCAACCCCCGCACCGACGTCATCTACACCTCCCGGATGCCGTTCCGCATTCCGGAGGCCGAGAAGGTGAAGGGCGCCCCCTCCATCCGGACGCCCTACCAGCCGCAGCAGATCGTCGGCATGATCTCGGAACTGCGCCAGCGCGGGGGGTCGGACGAACTGGGCCGCCGCGTCGCCTGAGCCTCCAGGCCGATCACGCTCTCGTCAGCAGGCTGCCCACACGCCTCTCCGGCCCTCTGCCGGACGGGGCCGGCCCGTGACATTCGGTGGCCGCCTCCCCATCTCCGGCGCTAAGGATGCCGGGCATGCAGATCCTCACCAACGCCGCCATCGTGGTCGCGACCGTGCTCGCCATGGAGGGCGTGGCCTACCTGGCGCATCGCTTCATCATGCACGGGCCGGGCTGGGGCTGGCACCGCTCCCATCACGAGCCGCACGAGGGCACGCTCGAGAAGAACGACCTCTACGCCGTGGTGTTCGGCGCGTTGGCCGTCGGCCTCTTCCTGTTCGCCTCGACCGAGTTCGGCCCACTCTACTGGGTGGCCGTCGGCATGACGGTGTACGGGCTGCTCTACTTCTTCGTGCATGACGGGCTGGTGCACCAGCGCTGGCCGTTCCGACACGTACCGCGCAACCGCTATCTGAAACGCCTGGTCCAGGCGCACCGGCTGCATCACGCCGTCGAGGGCCGCGAAGGCTGCGTGTCCTTCGGGTTCCTGTATGCGCCACCGGTGCGGGACCTGCGGCAGACGCTGCGGACCCGGCGCGGCGGCCTCGCCCGCGAGGGGTCGGAGTGACCGCCCCGAGCAGGGGCTGGCCGGCCCTCCGGCAGGCGGCCATCGGGCTCGCGCTGGCGGCGCTGATCCTCTCGGCCTGGCTCGTCATCCATCTCTACGGCGTGTTCCTGTTCCGGTGGAGCGCCGAGGAGCTGCTGCTCCTGCCGATCCTCCTGCCGCTGCAATGCTGGCTCAGCGTCGGGCTGTTCATCGTGGCCCATGATGCGATGCACGGCTCGCTGGCGCCGTACCGGCCCGGCCTGAACCGGGCGGTCGGACGCCTGGCGCTCCGGCTCTATGCCGGCTTTTCCTATGACCGGCTGATCGGCAAGCACTTCGCGCACCACCGTCATTCGGGCACGGCGCAGGATCCGGACTTTCACGCGGACGCGGCGAGCGGGTTCTGGCCCTGGTATCTCGGCTTCATCCGCGCCTATTTCGGCTGGCGAGAATTCCTGACGCTGGCAGCTCTGCTGGTCGTCTACGTGGCCGTGCTTGGGGCCTCGCCCTTGAACGTCGCCGTGTTCTGGGGACTGCCGGCCGTGCTCTCCTCGGTGCAGCTCTTTTATTTCGGCACCTACCTGCCGCACCGGCACGAGGACAGGCCCTTTGCCGATCACCACCGGGCCCGGTCGAGCGAGCTGTCCCGCCTCGGCTCGCTCCTGTCCTGCTTTCATTTCGGCTACCACCACGAGCACCACGCGCAGCCGCACGTGCCCTGGTGGCGCCTTCCCGCGGTGCGGAAGGCCCCGCCGGTCAGCCCGGCCGGGAATAGGCCGGCCGCGGCGGAGGGCTCCGGCGCCCGAACCGGCCCAGCACGCTGACTCCGCCGGAGAGCACAAAGGCGAGCTTGCGGGCCGAGGAGGTCGAGACCCGGCCGTCCCAGGCGCCCGGACCGCGGCGTTTCACTTCCAGCCCGATCGCCCGGTAGATGTGCCGGGCGCTGGCGATGGCCCAGGCCGACCGGGGCGGCAGGTGCGCGATGCCGGTCGCGGCCGAGAGGTAGAACGGCTCGGCCGCGTCCACGAGGCGGGCGGCGAGCGGCGCCAGCCGGGCGCGGTGGCGCGGATCGGCCACCTCGGCCTGCGGAATGCCGGCCTCGTCGAGCCAGGCGCCCGGCAGGTAGACCCGCCCCGCCTCCGCGTCCTCGACGATGTCGCGCGCCATGTTGGTGAGCTGAAAGGCGAGCCCGAGATCGCACGCCCGGTCCAGCACGGCCGGATCGCGCACGCCCATGATCTGGGCCATCATGATCCCGACCACGCCCGCCACATGGTAGGCGTAATCCAGCGTGTCACTGAGCGTGGCGTAGCGGCGGCCCTCGACGTCCATCCGGAATCCGGCGAGGTGCTCCAGCGCGTGACGGGCCGGAATGGCGTGCCGCCGCACCACCTCGCCGAGCGCCGCAAAGGGCGGCTCGGCCGTCGGCTCCCCGGCCAGGGCCGCCCGGGTCTTGCGCTCGAGTTCGAGAAGCCGCTCGGCCGGCGCCTGCACCGGCGCTTCCGGGCCGGCATGGCCGAGCTGCTGGCCGTCCACCACGTCGTCGCAATGCCGGCACCAGGCGTAGAGCAGCGTCGCGCTTTCGCGCGTGTGCCGGTCGAACAGCCGCGATGCGGCCGCAAAGCTCTTGGACCCGGCCCTGATGGCAGCCGCGGCGGCGATCAGGGTGGGGTCCGTCGTCACCGGCCGAGAGCCGCATCGGCCAGCATCAGGCCGGCGGTCGCCTTGGCCGAGCCGATCACGCCCGGAACCCCGGCGCCGGGATGCGTGCCGGCCCCGACCACGTAGAGATTCGGGATGGCGTCGTCACGGTTGTGCGGCCGGAACCAGGCCGACTGGGTCAGGATGGGTTCGAGCGAGAAGGCCGAGCCGTGATGGGCGTTCAGCTCGGTTCGGAAATCCGTCGGCGCAAAGGTCCGCACCGTGACCAGATCCTCCTTCAGGCCGGGCAGGCAGCGCCGTTCGAGGTAGCTGAGGATGCGGTCGCGGTAGCGCGGCGCCTCGGCCTCCCAGTCCAGCGGTGCGGTGCCGAGATGCGGCACCGGAGCCAGCACATAGAAGGCCCCCGCCCCCTCGGGTGCGAGCGACGGGTCGGTGGCGCAGGGGGAGTGGAGGTAGAGCGAGAAGTCGTCGGCCAGCGTCTCGCGGCGGAAGATCTCGTCGATCAGCGGCCGGTAGCGCGGCCCGAACAGCACGGTGTGGTGCTGCAATTCCGGGCGGTGCCGGCGCAGGCCGAAATAGATCACGAACAGCGACATGGAATGCCGCTTGCCGGCGAGCCGGCGGCCCTCGCGGCGCCCCCGAGGCTCGTCGCGCAGGAGGTGGCCGTAGGTGTGGACCACGTCGGCGTTGGATGCCACCGCGTCGAAGCTCTCCGCCCAGCCGTCGCGGCAGACGACCCGGCGGGCGCGCCCGCCCTCGACCTCGATGCGGTCGACCTCCGCCCCGAGCCGGACCGTGCCGCCGCTCTCCTCCAAGAGCCGCACCATGCCGCGCACCAACGCGCCGGTGCCGCCGCGGGGGAACCAGACACCCCAGCGCCGCTCGAGCGCGTGGATCAGCGCGTAGATGGCCGAGGTGTCGAACGGGTTCCCGCCGACCAGCAGCGAGTGGAAGGAGAAGGCCTGCCGCAGCTCCTCGTCCCGGATAAAGCGCGACACGATCGAGTAGACGCTGCGCCACGCCTGAAGCCGCGCCAAAGCCGGCCCGGCCCGGACCATGTCTCGGAAGCGCAGGAACGGCACGGTGCCAAGGCGCAGATAGCCCTCCTCGAACACCTCGGTCGCGTAGCGCAGGAAGTTCCGGTAGCCCTCGACATCAGCCGGGTTCTTGGCCGCGATCTGGCGCTCCAACGCGTCCTGGTCGTTGACGTAGTCGAACGTGAACCCACTCTCCCATTCGAGGCGGTAGAAGGGGCTCACCGGCAGCAGCTCGACATGCTCCCCGAGGCGCCGGCCGGCCACCTGCCACAGCTCTTCGAGGGCCGACGGATCGGTGATCACGGTCGGGCCGGCATCGAAGGTGAAGCCCTGGTCTTCGTAGACGTAGGCACGCCCGCCCGGCTTGTCGCGCTTCTCCAGCACCGTGACGTCGTAGCCGCCGGCCTGCAGCCGGATCGCCAGCGCCAGCCCGCCGAAGCCCGAGCCGATCACGGCCGCACGGGGACGAGAGGCGCCGGCCGCCACCGTCAGGCCGCCCGGCTCGCCGAGGCCGCCGGTGGCAGCGCCCCGGGGCCGACCGGGCGGCCGGTTGCCAAGACCC
>NZ_JAQGKF010000124.1 GCF_028290205.1 Enterovirga sp.
CAGGCTCATAACCTGAAGGTCCTAGGTTCAAATCCTAGCCCCGCAACCAAACACACCCGCCCCTCGGCCAAAACCGAGCGGGCGGGTTTTTTCGTGCCCAAACCACAACCCACCAGCCAGACAACCGGAGCCGCGCGATCTGGCCAACACTCGGTGTGCGGCGCCGGTCACCCCGGTCACCGGTGAGACGGGCGCCGCCGCGGGCGCCGGCATGACTTGCACCGAAGGCGGGCTTGCAGCACATTCGCCGGGCGGTTGCCGCCCTCGCGGAGCCACAGACGAATCGCGCGCGGGCGGCGAGAATGGACGGCCTGCCGCGGGCCACCTGTTCGCGCCCGCGGTCCTCCTCACCCATCCGGCGGTTAGCCCGGCCGAGAGCCGGCCGCCTGAAAGTTGCTCCCCATGGACAAGGTTCCGATCACGGCGAAGGGACACGCGGCGCTTGAGCTGGAGCTGAAGCATCGCCAGCAGGTCGAGCGCCCCCGCATCATCGATGCGATCTCCGAAGCGCGGTCGCACGGCGACCTGTCGGAGAATGCGGAATATCACGCCGCCAAGGAGAGCCAGTCCCTCAACGAGGGCCGGATCCAGGAGCTCGAGTCCCTGATCGCCCGGGCGGAGATCATCGACGTCTCCAAACTGTCCGGCAGCACGGTCAAGTTCGGGGCCGTGGTGAAGCTGATCGACGAGGACACCGAGGAAGCCAAGACCTACCAGATCGTCGGGGATCCTGAGGCCGACGTGAAGGCCGGCCGCATGGCGATCTCGTCGCCCGTGGCCCGGGCCATCATCGGCAAGGCGGTCGGGGACACGGTCGAGGTGAAGACACCTGGCGGCGCCAAGAGCTACGAGATCCTCGAGGTGACGTACCGCTGACGGTGACCGGGGGGCAAGCCCTCCAAGGTTGGCCGCGGCGGCTTGGGCGGCCGTGGCCCCACGGCCGTGCATGCGGCCGCCGCCGGATGAAGGGGGCAGGGGCGGTCGAAGTCCCGCTCCTGCGGCCCGATCTCGGTCCCGGGTGACGGCTGCCGCTAGCGGCAGCCCTGGAAGCGCTCCTGGCGCTGAATGTCGTCGATATAGGCCCGCTGCTGCCGGCTGAGCGGCACGGCCCCTTCCTGGTCGTAGCGGCAGCCAGCATTGCCGAAGGCCCTGATGGCGCGGGCCGTCTTGAAGCAATAGCCGGCCTCTTTGTAGACGGAGTTGCGCGCGTACCAGAGCTCATCGCAACTGGCCGCGAGGGCCGAGGCGGGCGCCAGCAGGCCAAGCGCCACGATTGTCCATCCACGCCGACCCATGCGCCCGATCCTCCGTTTGAGCCTATCAGAACCGCCGCGTGTTTCGGCCTGGTGTCGTGCGCCAGACCTCGCCCCGAGAGGGGGCCCCGGCGCCTCGGCCGGGGCTCAGGCCACCGGCACGCGCCAGATCTCCTCGGCGTAATCCCTGATGGTGCGGTCGGACGAGAACCAGCCGATCCGGGCTGTGTTCACGGCGCTCTGCCGCCACCAGGAGCGGGGCTCGGCCCAGAGCC
The DNA here is from genome assembly GCF_028290205.1 of Enterovirga sp. Classification (GTDB taxonomy): domain Bacteria; phylum Pseudomonadota; class Alphaproteobacteria; order Rhizobiales; family Beijerinckiaceae; genus Enterovirga. The sequence continues at coordinate 1,529 of NZ_JAQGKF010000124.1, forward strand.
GGTCGAGCCCGCGCTGAGCGTCCCAGTAGCTGTCGAAATCGTCCGTCACCATGAAGGTGTCGTGGTCCGACAGCCCCTGCACCAGCCCCGCATAGCGTGAGCGCTCGTCGGGCGAAAAGGCTCCGCCCCGCATGGCATAGAGCACCGAGGCGAGGCGGGGCGAGTTGGCGATCGCGTTGCGGCCGTGATGCGCGTCCGCGCGCCGCTCCGCCACCTCCGGAGCCGTGAGCCCGAAGATCGCGATGTTGTCCGGCCCGACCCGCTCCCGGATCTCGACATTGGCCCCATCCAGCGTCCCAACCGTGAGCGCGCCGTTGAGGGCGAGTTTCATGTTGCCGGTGCCCGAGGCCTCCATCCCGGCGGTCGAAATCTGCTCCGACAGATCCGCGGCCGGAATGATCAGCTCGGCCAAGCTCACATTGTAATTCGGCATGAACGCGACCGCGAGCCGGCCCTTCATGGCTGGATCGTTGTTCACCTTCTGGGCCAGGTCATAGGCGAATTTGATGATGAGCTTCGCCTGGTGGTAGCTCGAGGCGGCCTTGCCGGCGAAGATCTTGACCCGCGGTGCCCAGTCGAGCTCGGGCTCGAGCTTGATCGCCTCATAGAGAGCGGCCGTCTCGATCAGGTTGAGGAGCTGGCGCTTGTATTCGTGGATGCGCTTGATCTGGACGTCGAACATGGCGTCCGGATCGACGTCGATGGCCAGCCGCTCCTTGATCTCGCGGGCGAGGGCTAGTTTGTTGCGGCGGCGGACGGCCTGCAGGCGCTCGCGGTAGCCGGCATCGTCGGCCAGCCGCTGAAAAGCCGAGAGCGCGCCCGGGTCGTCCAGCACGGCCGGGCCCACCGCCTCGACCAGGAGTTCGGTCAGGCCGGGATTGGCCTGGTGCAGCCAGCGCCGGAAGGTGATGCCGTTGGTCTTGTTGCAGATCCGGTCCGGATACAGCGCATGGAGGTCGCGGAACACCGTTTCCCGCATCAGGTCGGTGTGCAGCGCCGAAACGCCGTTGACCCGGTGCGAGCCGAGAAAGGCGAGATGGCCCATGCGGACGCGGCGGCCGCTGTCCTCGTCGATCAGCGACACGCGCTTGATCAGATCGTCGGTGAGCGGGCGATCCTCGGCCAGCTTCTCCAGGTGCAGCCAGTTGATCAGGTAGATGATCTGCATGTGGCGCGGCAGCAGCCGCTCCATCAGGCCCGTCGGCCAGCTTTCCAGCGCCTCGGGCAGCAGCGTGTGGTTGGTGTAGTTGAGCGTGCCTGTCGTGATGCGCCAGGCCTCGTCCCAGGCGAGGCCGCGCTCGTCGACCAAGAGCCGCATCAGCTCGGCGACGGCGATGGCCGGGTGGGTGTCGTTGAGCTGGATCGCGGCCCTGTCGGCCAGATTGGTCAGGTCCGGATGGCGTTCCAGGTGCCGCCGGAGCAGGTCCTGCAGGGAGGCCGACGTGAAGAAGTATTCCTGCCGCAGCCGGAGTTCCTGACCGGCGGGCGTCGCGTCGCTCGGATAGAGCACGCGCGAGATCGCCTCCACGTTGGCCCGTTCCGCCATGGCGCCCACATAGTCGCCGTGGTTGAACGCCTCGAGCTTGAGCGGGTCGACGGAGCGGGCCGACCAGAGCCGGAGCGTGTTGACGCGCTTGCCGCGCCAGCCGACCACCGGGGTGTCGAAGGCGACCGCCATCACGGTCTCGCCGTGATGCCATGCGTGCCGGATCAGCCCGCCCGGCTGCCCCTGCATCTCGACCGAGCCGCCGAAATGAATCGGGTAAGCGATGTTGGGGCGCTCGAACTCCCAGGGATTGCCAAAGGAGAGCCAGTCTTCCGGGATCTCGTGCTGCCAGCCATCCGTCAGCACCTGCCGGAACAGCCCGTAATCGTACCGGATGCCATAGCCGTAGGCCGGCAGATCCAGCGACGCCATGGATTCCATGAAACAGGCGGCCAGCCTGCCGAGCCCGCCATTGCCGAGGGCCGCGTCGGCCTCCGCGAACTTCACCCGCTCGTAATCGACGCCAAGCCCGGCCAGGGCGTCGCGGACCTCGCCGACGAGGTCGAGATTGGAGAGCGCATCGCCAAGCAGGCGGCCGATCAGGAATTCGAGCGAGAAATAGGCGACCTGCTTCTGGTCGGCCGTGGTGCGCCGGATCGAGTCGAGCCAGATGTCGACGATGCGGTCGCGCACGGCGAGCGCGGTGGCCAGATACCAGTCGTGGTCCCGCGCGGCCTCGACGTCGCGGCCTGCCGCGTAGCGAATCTTGCCGAGGATCGCCTCGCGCATGGCATGGCCTGGGTCGCTCGCCGGGGTCGGGTGGGCGAGTTCACGGCCGTCGCTACGGCGCGAGGGCCCGGATTCGGTCTGTTGCGGCATGGCGTCAGGTCCGATTCGAGACGGCCGGTGCTTGTAGGCGGCCTCACTCCGGACCGCAATTTGTCGGGGCTGGCACAGGGCGCCGCGGGGGGAGGGGCCCGCCGAGGCCATGGCCGCCCGGTGTGGCCGGCACGCCCTAGCGGCGGGCGGGCCGGGCGGCTAGCAGTTGCATCAATGTGTAGACCATGAGGCGGCTCCCGCCGCTGCGGGGCCACCATGCAGGGTTCGGACGACGATGTCCGCCGAAAGCGCCTCAGGGCGGCTCTCCGGGAGAACTTGAAGCGCCGGAAGGCCCAATCCGGACCGGAGCGGCCGGCCGAGGTCGAGCCGGAGGCTGCGGAACCACCTCGCAGGTCGGACGGGGACGCCTCCGGGTCGTAAGGGCGGATCTTCGCCAGCCACCAAGGACAAGAGATGGACAGGATCAGGATTACGGGCGGCGCTCCCCTTCAGGGCACGATCCCGATCTCCGGCGCCAAGAACGCTGCCCTGCCCCTGATGATCGCCGCCATGCTGACCGGCGACACCGTCGAGCTGCGCAATGTTCCGCGCCTTGCCGATGTCGGGCTGCTGCTGCGGATCCTCGGCAATCACGGCGTCGACCACACGGTCACCGGCAAGCGTCCGGGCCAGACGGCCGAGACCGGGCAAACCATCCGGCTCGACGCCTCCTCCGTGATCGACACCTGCGCGCCCTATGAGCTCGTGTCCCGCATGCGGGCGAGCTTCTGGGTCATCGCTCCGCTGGTGGCCCGGTTCGGCGAGGCCTGCGTGTCCATGCCGGGCGGCTGCGCCATTGGGACTCGGCCGGTGGACCTCCTGCTGATGGCGCTCGAGCGGCTCGGCGTCACCATCGGCATCGACGGCGGCAACGTCCTGGCGAAGGCCCCGAAGGGGCTGCGCGGGGCCGAGATCACCTTTCCCAAGGTCACCGTGTCCGGCACGCATGTGGCCCTGATGGCCGCGACCCTCGCCGAGGGCCAGACGGTGATCGACAATGCCGCCCGCGAGCCGGAGGTGGTCGACCTCGCCGATTGCCTCAACAAGATGGGCGCTCGGGTCACCGGAGCGGGCACGTCCAGGATCGTCATCGAGGGGGTCTCGCGCCTGCACGGCACGACGCATACCGTGATGCCGGACAGGATCGAGACCGGCACCTACGCCATGGCCGTGGCCATGACCGGCGGGGACGTCCTCCTGGAGGGCGGCCGCCCCGAATACCTGCAAAGCGCCATCGACGTCCTGCGCCAGGTGGGCGTCGAGATCGACCCCACCAACGAGGGCTTGCGCGTGCGCCGCGACGGGGCGCGACTGCGCGCGGTGGATATCACCACCGACCCGTTCCCGGGCTTCCCGACTGATCTCCAGGCCCAGTTCATGGCCCTGATGACGCGGGCGCAGGGCACGTCCCGCATCCGGGAGACCATCTTCGAGAACCGCTTCATGCACGTGCAGGAGCTGGCCCGGTTCGGCGCCCAGATCCGGCTGGACGGAGACGCCGCCATGGTGGACGGGGTCGAGATGCTGAAGGGCGCGCCCGTGATGGCGACCGACCTGCGGGCGTCGGTGTCGCTCGTCATCGCCGGCCTCGCGGCCACGGGCGATACCGAGATCCACCGGGTGTACCATCTCGACCGCGGTTTCGAGGCGCTCGAGGCGAAGCTGTCCCGCTGCGGCGCCTCGATCGAGCGGCTGCGGGCGGCCTGATCCGGGCCGCGGCCGGTCCGTCCGGGCTTACGCGACCGGCGTCCAGATCACGTCGTCGACCCGCTCGGCACCGGCGGCCAGCATGACCAGCCGGTCGAAGCCGAGGGCAACGCCCGCGGCTTCGGGCATCCCGGCCAGCGCGAGCAGGAAGTCCTCGTCCAGCCGGTAGCGCTCGCCGTAGATGCGGGCGCGCTCGGCTTCCGCCGCCTCGAAGCGGGCCCGCTGCTCCAGCGGGTCGGTCAGTTCGCCGAACCCGTTCGCGATCTCGACCCCGCACAGATAGATCTCGAACCGCTCCGCGACGCGAGGGTCGTCCGGACACCGCCGCGCCAGGGCGGCCTCCTCGACCGGATAGCGCTCCAGCACGGTGGCGCGCCCGATGCCGAGCTTCGGCTCGACCCGCTCCACCAAGATGCGGGAGAACATGTCCGACCAGGTATCGTCGGCCGCCACCCGGATCGAGGCGGACCCGCAGGCCGCCCGCAGCGCCTCGGGGTTGGGCTCCCCGGATGCAGACATCGTGGCTGCGAGGTCGATTCCGGCGAGGCCGCGGAAGGCCTCCAGCACGGACAATCGTTGAGGCACGGCCAGCGGATCGCAGCTCCGCCCCCGGAACGAGAAGACCGGACGGGCCGCGGTCTCGGCGGCCAGCCGGATGCAGCTGAGTGCGTCCTCCAGCACCCGGCCATACGGTTCGCCGGCCCGGTACCATTCCAGCATGGTGAATTCCGGATGGTGCAGCGCGCCGCGCTCGCGGTCCCGGAACACGTGCGTCAGTGCGAAGGGGCGGGGCTCACCGGCCGCCAGCAGCTTCTTGAGCGCGAATTCCGGCGAGGTGTGGAGCCGGAAGGGATGGCGCTCGCCAGCCGGCGACTGCCATTCGGTCGCGAAGGCGTGCAGGTGCGTCTCGTTGCCGGGCGAGACCTGGAGCGCGGCCGGGTCGATTTCGGTGAAGTCGCGTTCGGCGAACCAACCCCGGATGGCCGCGGTGATCCTGTTGCGGAGCAGCAGCCGCGGGCGGCGGTCGCGGTGGACCTCCCGGTCCCACCAGGCGCTCATGGCGACGCCGGCACCAGCCCGTGGCGCAGCATCACCTCCCGCATGGCGGCGGGCTCCGGCGAGCCAGAGGCAACAAGGGCTGCAAGCTCGCGAAAATAGGCCGGGCCGAGCACGCCCGGCGTCAACACGTTGAGGCAGGTGGCGGGGGCTCCGCTCCGGTTCTCGAAGCCGTGCACGACGCCGCGCGGGATGAACAGGTGATCCCCCGGGGCGATCACGTGCTCCTCAGCCCCGAGGCGGAACACCAGGCGACCGGACAAGCCGTACACGGTCTCGTCCCAGTCGCGGTGGTGGTGCGGCACGGGCATGCGGCCCGTCGGCGCCACCGTCATCTCGAACAGGTCGAGGCTGCCGCCGGTGTCGTCCTTGCTGCGGAGGAAACGCAGCTCGAGACCACCAATCCGGATCACCTCGGCCATGTCAGCTTCCCTGCCCGTGTCACGCAACTGGCGCCGCTTCCCGAGATCGGCTAGTCCGGCGCCTAGCCCGTGGCGTCAGCGCGCCGCCGATCCTCTTCCTTCGGAAAGCCGCCACCTTGAAGGTCATCGCCTCCACTCTCCGCAAGGGCAACGTCGTCGAGGTCGACGGCAAGCTCTACGTGATCGTCACGGCCGAGAACATCCATCCCGGCAAGGGCACCCCCGTGACGCAGCTCGACATGCGACGCATCTCGGATGGCGTGAAGGTGTCGGAGCGCTACCGCACCACCGAGCAGGTGGAGCGGGCGTTCGTGGAGGACCGGGAGCACACCTTCCTGTATCAGGATGCCGAGGGGTTCCACTTCATGAACCCGGAAAACTACGACCAGCTTGCGGTGCCCAAGGCGGTGATCGGCGACAGCGCCCCCTATCTCCAGGAGGGCATGGCCTGCCAGCTCTCGGTCTATAACGGCACGCCCATCGCCATCGAGCTGCCCGCTCGCGTCACGCTCGAAATCACCGACACTGAGCCGACCATGAAGGGTCAGACCGCTTCCTCATCCTTCAAACCCGCCATGCTGTCGAACGGGGTCCGGACCATGGTGCCGCCGCATGTTGCGACCGGCACCCGCATTGTCGTGCAGACGGCGGACGGCTCCTATGTCGAGCGGGCCAAGGACTGAACGCCTCCCCGTGTCCGGGGCGTCGCTCCTGACCGACGCTCACGGCGCGCACCGCCGCGCCCGGCCGGGCGGAGCCGGCTGCGGGCGACGCATTGCGGGCCCCGTGCCGCGGGCCCCGGAGATTCCCGGGGGCCGCGATTGAGCGCTCCGCCGGCCGGCCTCAACGCCGACGTGCTGGCGGTCGCATCGCCGCCTATTCCCGAGGCGAGATCATGGGCCGGCCGCTACGGCGGGGAACACGGGCCGGTGCTGGACCTGACCCAGGCGGTGCCGGGCTATCCGCCCCACCCGGAGCTCGTCCGGCATCTTTCGGCAGGAGCGGCTGAGGCCGCCTCCTACGGCTACGGCAACATCACGGGCGACCTCGCCCTGCGCGAGCGCTATGCGGCCGAGGTTTCCGCCCTCTATGCGGGCACCGTCGGGCCGGACGAGGTGGCGATCACCACGGGCGCCAACATGGCGTCCTTCGCGGTCACGATGCTGTTGGCCCGATCGGGCGACACCGTGATGCTGCCGGTGCCCTGGTACTTCAACCATCAGATGAATGCCGGCCTGCTCGGAATTGGCGTGGTGCCGCTGCCTTGCCGGGCCGAGAACGGGTTCGTGCCCGACCCGGCTGAGGCCGAGGGGCTCGTCGGCCCCGGAACCAGGGCCGTGCTCCTGGTCACCCCCAACAATCCCACCGGCGCCGTCTACCCGGCCGCCGTGATCCAGGCCTTCGCGGACCTCTGCCGCAGGCGCGGCCTGTGGCTCATCCTGGACGAGACCTATCGCGAGTTCCGGGCGGACGGCGGCGCACCGCCGCATGACCTCTTTCGCGAGCCCTGGCAGGAGCACGTGATCCAGCTCTGCAGCTTCTCGAAGAGCTATTGCGTGCCCGGCTTCCGGGCCGGCGCGGTGGTGGCCGGCGCCGGGCTGATGCCGGAGCTCACCAAGATCCTGGATTGCCTGCAGATCTGTGCGCCGCGCGTGACCCAGGCCGGGCTGGCCTGGGCGATCGACGCCCTGCGCGGCTGGCGCGAGGGCAACCGGGCCCTGATGGCCGGGCGCGCGGCCGCATGCCGCCGCGCCTTCGCCGGGCTCGAGGGCTGGAAGGTCGACGCCCAGGGTGCCTATTTCGCCTACCTCCGCCACCCCTTTCCGGAGCGCTCGTCCTGGCAGGTGGCCGAGGCGCTGGCCGTGGAGCGGGGCCTGATCGCCCTGCCGGGAGCGGCCTTCGGCCCGGGCCAGGACCGCTACCTGCGGCTCGCCTTCGCCAATGTCGACGAGGCCGGGATCGTGGAGGCTGCGCGCCGGCTGGCCGAGGCCTGACGAGCGGGGACCGGAGCCGAGACTCCGGTCGGCGGGCTCAACCCGCCCGGGCGATCGGCACCACGTTGTGGAGCGTGCGGTCGGCATTATCGAAGAAGCGCCGGATGCCGCGCGCCGCCTGGCGGATGCGCTGTTCGTTCTCGACCAGCGCGATGCGGACGTATTCGTCCCCATACTCGCCGAAGCCGATCCCGGGCGCGACGGCCACATCGGCCTTTTCGATCAGGAGCTTGGAGAATTCGAGGCTGCCCAGGGAGCGGAATTTCTCCGGGATTTCGACCCAGGCGAACATGGAGGCGGACGGGGCCGGGATGGTCCAGCCGGCCTTGCCGAAGCTGTCGATCAGCACATCGCGCCGGCGCCGGTAGGTCGCCCGCATCTCGTCGATGCACTCCTGCGGGCCGTTCAGCGCCGCCGTCGCGGCCACCTGGACCGGGGTGAACGCGCCGTAATCGAGATAGGATTTCACGCGCGCCAGCGCGGCGAGGAGCCGCTCGTTGCCGACCGCGAAACCCATGCGCCATCCCGCCATGGAGAAGGTCTTCGACATGGACGTGAACTCGACCGTGACGTCGATCGCCCCGGGCACCTGCAGCACGGAGGGCGGCGGCTCGCCGTCGAAATACACCTCCGAATAGGCGAGGTCGGAGAGAACGATCAGCTCGTGCCGTTTCGCAAAGGCGATGAGGTCACGGTAGAAATCGAGGGAGGCCACGAACGCGGTCGGATTGGCCGGGTAGCAGACGACAACGGCCAGCGGCTTCGGAATGGAGTGCTGGACGGCCCGTTCCAGCGCAGGGAAGAAGGCCGGGCTGGGCTCGGCCGGGACGGACCGGATCACGCCGCCGGCCATCAGGAAGCCGAAGGCGTGGATCGGGTAGGAGGGGTTCGGCACCAGCACCACGTCGCCCGGCGCCGTGATGGCCTGCGCCATGTTGGCGAAGCCCTCCTTCGAGCCGAGCGTCGCGACCACCTGGGTGTCCGGGTTGAGCTTCACGCCGAAGCGGCGGCCGTAATAGGCCGCCTGCGCCCGGCGCAGTCCGCCGATTCCCTTGGAGGCCGAATAGCGGTCCGTGCGCGGACGACCCGCCGTTTCGCACAGCTTGGCCACCACGTGCGGCGGGGCGGCGAGATCCGGATTGCCCATGCCGAGATCGACGATGTCGGCTCCACCGGCGCGGGCCGCCGCCTTGGCGCGGTTCACCGCCTCGAAGACGTAGGGCGGCAGCCGCTTGATGCGATGGAACTCGTGCATCCGGAAGGGATCCCTGTTGACCGCAGCCTCACTGAAGCCGGTGCGGAGGATTGTTCGGTGCTCTACCACCCCGTTCCCCTCAAGGGCAGGGGCGACTACTCGGCACCCTTGCGGCGAGCGGCCTCGTTGCGGGCGCGGATGCGGTCCATCTCGGCCTCCGCCGCCCCGACCTCGGCCTTGGTCTTGGCGCGGATCGCGCGCCGCGGCGCCGAGGTGCCCACCGGCACGTAATCTGCACCGGTCCGGCTTCGGGACACGAAGTCGGGGGCCGCCCTCGGCTCCCCGCCGGTGACGCCGGATGCGATCGCCAGATCGCGAACCGGATTGGCGTCGCCGGCGCAGCCGGCCAGCAGGAGCGTGCCGAACAGGGCGACGGCCGCTTTACGAAGGCTCTTTGACATGGAGAATGAACCGGAGCGCACGGATCGAGCTCGGACGAGCGGCGTTGTCCTCGGTTACGAGTGTGGCGCCGGCAAGGTTAACGAAATCGAAACGGGCCAGATGGCCAGGGACAGGAAACGCATGAGCGAGCCCAGACCGGACATTGCTCGGGATGCGCCGGCCCCGGATTTCGAGGCCCTGTCCCGCAACCTCGCCCTGTTCGTGCAGGGGGCCAGCAAGGCGACCGCGGCCTATCTGCGGCCGGCGGTGGAGGGCCAGAAAACGCCCGGCATCGCCGACGAGGTCGGGGAAATCGTCAAGACGCTGGGCGTGGTGGCGGAACGCTGGATGGTGGATCCGCAGCGCACCCTCGAAGCGCAGACTCGGCTCGGCACCCAGTTCCTGGACCTCTGGGCCTCGACGCTGAAGCGCATGCAGGGCGAGGAGGTGGCGGAGCCGGTCGCCCAGCCGGCGCCCCAGGACAAGCGCTTCGCCGATCCCGAGTGGTCGAAGAACGCCGCCTTCGACTTCGTCAAGCAGGCCTATCTCGTCACGAGCCGCTGGGCCGAGGCCATGGTGGACGAGGCGGACGGGCTCGACGAGCACACCCGGGCCAAGGCGCGCTTCTACGTCCGGCAGGTCTCGTCGGCCCTGTCTCCCTCCAACTTCGTCGCCACCAACCCCGAGCTTCTGCGCGACACGATGCGGGAGAGCGGCGCGAACCTCGTGCGCGGCGTCAACATGCTGGCCGAGGACATCGAGGCCGGGCGCGGCGAGATCAAGCTGCGCCAGACGGATCCCGGTCGTTTCAAAGTGGGCGAGAACCTGGCCGTGACGCCGGGCAAGGTGGTGTTCCGCAACGACCTGATCGAACTGATCCAATACGCGCCCGCTACCGAGACGGTGCTGAAGCGGCCGCTCCTGATCGTGCCGCCCTGGATCAACAAGTTCTACATTCTCGACCTCAATCCCGAGAAGAGCTTCATCCGCTGGGCCGTGGAACAGGGCCTGACGGTGTTCTGCCTCTCCTGGGTCAACCCGGACGAGCGTCAGGCCGAGAAGGGCTTCGACGCCTACATGCACGAGGGCGTGCTGGCGGCGCTGGACGCGATCGAGGCGGCCACTGGCGAGCGCAAGGTGACGGCCATCGGCTATTGCGTGGGCGGCACTCTCCTGGCCGTGACGCTGGCCTACATGGCGGCGCAGGCTGACGACCGCATCGACAGCGCCACCTTCTTCACCACCCAGGTCGACTTCACCCATGCCGGGGACCTGAAGGTGTTCGTGGACGAGCCGCAGGTCCAGGCGGTCGAGGCGATCATGAAAACGCGCGGCTACCTGGAAGGCGCCCGCATGGCCAACGCCTTCAACATGCTGAGGCCGAACGACCTGATCTGGCCCTACGTGGTCAACGTGTACCTCAAGGGAAAGGCGCCGTTTCCCTTCGACCTTCTGTTCTGGAACTCGGACGCGACCCGGATGCCGGCCGCGAACCACTCCTTCTACCTTCGCAACTGCTATCTCGAGAACAAGCTCTCGAAGGGCGAGATGGTGGTCAGCAATGTTCGGCTGGACCTCGGCCAGGTGACGATCCCGATCTTCAACCTGGCGACCCGCGACGATCACATCGCGCCGGCTAAGTCGGTCCATCTCGGCTCTCGGGCCTTTGGCGGCCCGGTCGATTTCGTGGTGGCCGGGTCCGGCCACATCGCCGGTGTCGTGAACCCGCCCGCCAAGCCCAAATACGGCTTCTGGACCGGGGAGGTGGGCGAGGGCTCGCTGGAGGATTGGCTCGGTCGGGCCGAGCAGCACGACGGGTCGTGGTGGCCCTACTGGTTCAACTGGATCGAGCGTCAGGCGCCGGAGCGGGTGCCGGCTCGCGAGCCGGGGTCCGGGGTCCTGCCGGCGCTGTGCGACGCGCCGGGCACTTATGTCAGGATGGCGTGCTGACACACAAAAGCGCGCGGCCCGAGCGGGTCGCGCGCCGATGGGTTCTCCGCGGAGACCTGGATCTCAGTGCTTGGCCACCACCGGCACCACGGCGGCGGCGACCTTCGGGTCGTCCCAGCGGTAGCGCAGGGACACGGAGAAGATGTCGGCCGAGACGCTGCTGTCGGCGTAGAACGGCAGAGGGCTGGCCGGCGAGAACAGGGGCGAGCCCGGCGCGATCCGGATCGCGCTGTCTCCGACGGCGAAGTAATGCGCGTAGGAGGCGCTGATGCGGAGCTTCTCGTTCCAGTCGTAGCTCGCGCCCACCGAGGCGATGATCCGGTCCGTGTCGGGCAGGCGCGTCGACCGGTTGCGGTTGCTGATGGGCGATTCCTCGTAGGCCACGCCGGCCCGCACCGCGAGGTTTTGGGTCAGCTGGTACTCGGCGCCGAGCGAGTAAAGGTAGCCGTCCTTGTAGGCGAGCGGGAAGGCCTGGATTGGGCCGGCCGTGACGAAGGCGGATTCGATGCCCTGCGTTCCGAGCCGGCTCCAGTTCATCCACTCGAAGCCCACGCTGACCTTCAGGTCGGGCGTGAGCTGCTGGGTGAGACCCACCGTCAGCATCTCGGGCAGGTTCAGGTTGACCTTGACCGGGAGCACCACGCCGGCCGCGAGGAGCGGGCTCGGGATGCGGAGCGTGCCGTTGACCTCGTGGTGGATGGAGGACCGGTAGCCGACGCCGATTGTGGTCCCTTCGAAGGGCTTGATGGTGACGCCGGCGGTGAAGCCCGCACCCCAGTCGCTGCCCTCGAGGATGACGTTCCGGTTGACCGGGCCGATGCCGCTGGCCGAGTTCAGGCGCACCTTCAGGTACTGGGCCGTGGGACCGATGCCGATGGAGAGCCAGTCCGTCACCTTCACGCCGATGATGGGCGTGAAGCTCAGGGAGGTGACCCGGGAGGAGCGGGAATAGGTCTGCCCAGCCCAGCGGTCGTTCGGCTTGGTGATGCTGCCGAACAGCGAACCATTGGCGAGGCCGACCCAGACGGTGTCGTTGACCTGATAGGCCAGGTAGCTGGCCGGCACGAAGGCATCCTGGCCGATATTGCCGGACGGGCCGAGGCCGAGCGCGGGCGCCGGTGTCGGCGCCATGGGCCTGATCTTCGCCTCGGGCGACACGTAGGTGAAATTGTACTCGCTCGAATAGCCCGGGTTCATGGTCACCGTCGCCGGGTTCCAGAACATGGACGAGATGCCCGGCATGCCCGAGGCGTTGCCGGCCCCGGCCGCGCCGATGGCGTTGGTGCTCTGGGTGCGCAGCCCGAAGGCGCCCGCCTGGGCGGCGGAGGTCATCCCGGCCATGGCCACGAGGGAGACGGCGCCAAGCAACAGATTGCGATGTTGCCTCATGAAATCCGCCCCTCGTGCCTGATCGGCTTCACGCCGTCGTCTTGGGGGAGAGGTTACATCCGCGCCTGATTGCCGCAATGTCGCCATGGTCACCATTGGGCCTGAATCGCGTCGTGCACGAAGCTTCCCGTCCCTACGTTGCGGCTGGGTCACAGTGTAACGAGCTCGCCCGGTCCGGCGGGGTTGCGGCGGTACGTCCAATCGGGGAACAAGAGGGGCAGGGGAGGACAAAGACATGAAGCTGGTGCGCTTTGGACAGCCCGGCGAGGAAAAGCCGGGCCTCGTCGACTCACAGGGTCTGATTCGTGATCTCTCGGGGATCGTCGCCGACATCGACGGCGCGACCCTCGCCACCTCGCTTGCTCAACTCCGCGGTGTCGATGTCGACATCCTGCCGAAGGTGCCGGCCGGCACGCGGCTGGGCCCGCCGCTGGCGCGGGTCGGCAACTTCATCGCCGTCGGGCTCAATTTCGCCGATCACGCGGCTGAGACCGGCTCCCCCATTCCGTCCGAGCCGATCCTGTTCAACAAGGCCCCGTCCTGCATCGTCGGGCCGAATGACGACGTGGTGATCCCGCGCGGGTCGAAGAAGACCGACTGGGAGGTCGAGCTCGCCATCGTGATTGGACGGCGGGCGAGCTACGTCCATGCCAACAACGCGCTCGACTACGTGGCCGGCTACTGCGTCTGCAACGACGTGTCGGAGCGCGAATACCAGATCGAGCGCGGCGGGCAGTGGATGAAGGGCAAGGGCTGCCCCACCTTCGGCCCGCTCGGGCCGTGGCTCGTCACCCCCGACGAGATCCCCGACGTGCAGAATCTCGCCATGTGGCTCGACGTCAACGGCGAGCGGATGCAGCGCGGCTCGACCAAGACCATGATTTTCGACTGCGCAAAGATCGTGTCCTACACGTCCCACTTCATGGTCCTGGAGCCCGGAGACGTGATCACCACCGGGACGCCGCCCGGGGTCGGACTTGGCATGAAGCCGCCGCGCTTTCTCAAGGCCGGGGACGTCGTGACACTCGGCATCGAGGGACTCGGCGAGCAGCGCCAGACCTTCGTACCCTTCCAGGGCTGAGGGCCGGGGGGTGACGACCGAGCTTCTGTTCCGCGACGACGCCTATCGGCGCGAATGCGAGGCCGAGATCGTCGCCCTGACGGCCGAGGGCGGCATCGTGCTCAGCCGCACGGTGTTTTACGCGCAAGGGGGCGGGCAACCCGGCGACGGGGGCTGGCTGCGTCTCCCGGACGGCAGCTCGGTCCCCATCGTCAACACGGCGTATGGGGCCGACCGGGCCACGGTGGTTCACCTGCCGGTGCCCGGCGCGCCGCTGCCCGGCCAGGGCGAGCCGGTCGCGGCGGTGCTGGACTGGGACAAGCGGTTCGCCCGCATGCGGGTGCATACGGCGCTTCACCTCCTCAGCGTCGTCCTGCCCTATCCGGTCACCGGCGGGTCCATCGGCGACGGCGACGGGCGGCTGGATTTCGACATCCAGGAGGCCGGGCTCGACAAGGCCGAGCTGACCGAGCGCCTGAACGGGCTGATCGCGCGGGACGCCGAGGTTCGCACGCGCTGGATCAGCGATGCCGAGCTCGACAGCAATCCGGGCTTGGTCAAGACCATGTCCGTGCAGCCGCCCCGGGGCTCCGGGCGGGTGCGTCTGGTGGAGATCGACGGCATCGACCTGCAGCCCTGCGGCGGCACCCACGTGCGGCGCACGGGCGAGATCGGCCCCGTTCAGGTCACCGACATCGAGAAAAAGGGCAAGCAGAACCGCCGCGTCAGGATCCGGCTCGGCTGACCCCAGCACGGCCGGCCGGCCCGGCCCGACGACAAGGGTGGATGTGATGACGCCGATCGAGCTTGTGACGCCGGCCTGGCTGGCGGACCGCCTGGGCCAGCCCGGCCTCGTCGTGCTGGACGGGTC
>NZ_JAQGKF010000133.1 GCF_028290205.1 Enterovirga sp.
GCCGGGCCGGCGAGACGGGCAGGCGGCCGCGCTGGCCTCCCTTGCCGGGCTGGTGTTCATCGGCTGGTCGCTGGCCGGCGACCGGGCGCCGGCGCCCGCCGTCACGGCAGGCGTCCCGGCGCAGCCCGGAGCCCGGGAGCAGCCCTTCACGCAGGCGCGGCTCGATGGCTTGCGGGCCGAAGGCCGGCTCGTCTTCGTCAACATGACGGCGGCCTGGTGCGTGAGTTGCCTCGTCAACGAGCGGGTGGCCCTGACCGAGACGGTGCGGGCGAGGCTCGAAGAGGCCAAGGGGGTCTACCTCAAGGGCGACTGGACCAACCAGAACCCCGAGATCACCCGCCTGCTCGAGCGGCACGGTCGCAGCGGCGTTCCCCTCTATGTGCTGTATCCCGGCAGCGGGGAGCCCGAGGTCCTGCCGCAGATCCTGAGCGAGTCGACGCTGCTGGAGAGCATCGAGCGCCTGTCCCGGCCGGCCAGGCGAGCGGTCCTCTCTCCGTCCGGCACGCGCGACGGGCCGGGATGACGTCCAGGCGCGGCCGCCGGGAGGCGGGCAGAGACGACCCGGCGGTCGCCACAGGCCGGTGACAACGTCGCTATCCCGGTGCATGGAGCGCCGATGGACTCCTTCAAGCCCTTTTTGGCCAAGGTCGCGACAGGCGCGAGCCTGACCCGAGACGAGGCCCGGGCGGCGTTCGAGACGCTGCTGTCGGGCGAGGTCACGCCCGCCCAGGCCGGCGGCCTCCTGATGGCGCTGAGGGTGCGGGGCGAAGCGCCGGCCGAGATCATCGGCGCCGTGGAGGCCATGCGCGGCCGCATGCTGCGCGTCGCGGCGCCCGAGGGCGCCATCGACATCGTCGGCACCGGCGGCGACGGCTCCGGCAGCTACAACGTCTCGACCCTGGCCGCCATCATCGTGGCCGGGGCGGGTGTGAAAGTCGCCAAGCACGGCAACCGGGCCGCCTCCTCGCGCTCCGGCGCGGCGGACGTGCTCACGGCGCTGGGCGTGAAGATCGGCCTCGAACCCGACCAGCTCACGGCGTGCCTGGAGCAGGCGGGTCTGTGCTTCATGTTTGCACAGACGCACCACGCCTCCATGCGGCATGTCGGGCCGGTCCGCATCGAGCTCGGCACCCGCACCCTGTTCAACCTGCTCGGGCCCCTGAGCAATCCGGCCGGCGTCAAGCGGCAGCTCCTGGGCGTGCCGTCCGGCGCCTGGATGGCGCCGCTGACCGAAGCGCTGCGCGACCTCGGCTCCGAGCGGGTCTGGACGGTGCACGGCTCCGACGGGCTCGATGAGATCACCACCACGGGGCCGAGCGACATCCTCGCCCTCGAAAGTGGCGCGCTGCGCCGCTTCACGGTCGCGCCGGAGGAGGTCGGGCTCGCCCGCGCCCGGCCCGAGGACCTCAAGGGCGGCGATCCCGATCACAACGCGGACGCGCTCCGGGCCGTGCTCGCCGGCGAGAAGACGGCCTATCGCGACATCGGCCTGATCAATGCCGGGGCAGCCCTGGCGGTCTCCGGCCAGGCCGCGGACCTCCGCGACGGGGTCGTCCGGGCCGCAGCCGCCCTCGACACAGGGGCGGCCCGCGCCGCGCTCGACCGCCTCGTCGCGGTCTCGAACGGGAGACCGGTGTGACCGACGTTCTCGCCCGCATCGCGCAGTACAAGCGCGAGGAAATCGCCATGGCCCGGGCCGCTCTGCCGGAGGGTGAACTGGCGCGCCGCGCCGCCGCGCAAAGTCCGCCCCGCGGCTTTTGCGAGGCCATCCGGGCCCGGCAGGCGGCAGGACGGCCGGCGCTGATCGCCGAGGTCAAGAAGGCGAGCCCGTCCAAGGGGCTGATCCGGGCCGATTTCGATCCGCCCAGTCTGGCCCGCGCGTACCAGGAGGGCGGCGCGGCCTGCCTGTCCGTGCTGACCGACGCGCCCTCGTTCCAGGGCGCGCCCGGCTACCTGACCGCGGCCCGCGCGGCCACGACGCTGCCGGCGCTGCGCAAGGACTTCATGTTCGAGCCCTACCAGGTGCTGGAGGCCCGGGCCTGGGGCGCCGATTGCATCCTGGTGATCATGGCCGCGGTCACCGACGGCGCGGCACGCGACCTCGTGGCTGCCGCGCGCGCGCTCGGCATGGACGCCCTGATCGAGGTTCACGACGAGGCGGAGCTCGAACGCGCCCTCCGGCTCGACGCCGTGCTGATCGGCATCAACAACCGCGACCTCCGCACCTTCGCGACCTCCCTTGAGACGTCCGAACGTCTGGCCCGGCTGGTGCCGGAGGACCGCATCGTGGTGGCCGAGAGCGGCATCGCCACCTCGGCCGACATCGCCCGGCTGGGCCGGGCCGGCATCGGGGCCTTTCTGGTCGGCGAAAGCCTGATGCGGCAGGCGGATGTCGCCGAGGCGACCCGCCGCCTCCTCGCCCCCGTCCAGGACGCGGCAGCCGCATGAGCGGGCTGACTCATCTCGACCCAACCGGCGCCGCCAACATGGTGGATGTGTCGGACAAGGCCGTGACCTCGCGGGTGGCGGAAGCCGAAGGCTGCGTAGTCACGCTGCCCGAGACGGTGGCGCTAATCCGCGCCGGGGACGCCAAGAAGGGTGACGTGCTCGGCACGGCCCGCCTCGCCGGGATCATGGCCGCGAAGCGCACGCATGAGCTGATCCCGCTCTGCCACCCGCTGCTCCTGACGCGGGTCAAGGTGCAGTGCGAGCTGGACGAGACGCTGCCCGGCGTCCGCGTCAGCGCCGAGGTCGCCGTGGCCGGGCAGACGGGCGTCGAAATGGAGGCCCTGACCGCCGTCTCGGTCGCCTGCCTGACGGTCTACGACATGGTCAAGGCGGCCGACCGGGCCATGCGGATCGAGGGCATCCGGCTCCTCTCCAAGAGCGGCGGCCGCTCCGGCACCTGGCGAGCCGAGTGAGCGTCGGCGTCGCACCGTCCGGCCGTGCCGGCGGAAGGCTGGGGCCGGTGCCGAGTGGACACCGACCCGGGCGGCGACGGGCAGGGTTTCTGCCCCGTCGTCCCCACAGCACCTTCTGAGGAGCAGGCCAGGTGGCTTCGGCGCTGATTCCGGTCTCCGAAGCGCTCGCCCGGGTGCTGGCCAGCATCCCGGAGCCGGTCGGCGAGGAGGACGTCGCGATCGCCGACGCGGCGCATCGGACGCTCGCCCGCGACATCGTGGCGGCCCGCAACCAGCCGCCCTTCGCAGCCTCCGCCATGGACGGCTATGCGGTCCGGTCGGCGGACATCGGCGCGGTCCCACAGCCCCTCACGGTCATCGGCGACAGCGCCGCCGGACGAGGTTTCCGGGGCAGCGTCGGGCCGGGCCAGGCCGTCCGCATCCTGACCGGCGCGCCGCTGCCGCCGGGGGCCGACACGATCGTCATCCAGGAGGATACCGAGCGGACCGACGACCGCGTCGTGATCCACGACAGCGCCGCCCCGGG
>NZ_JAQGKF010000168.1 GCF_028290205.1 Enterovirga sp.
GCCATCCAGGGCGGCCCGCCGCCGTCCGGCGGGCCCGGCGAACAGCCGGAGGCGAGCGCCCGTGCTTGAGGTCTTCGGCCTGACCAAGCGCTTCGGCGGGCTCGCCGCCGTGAAGGACGTGTCGACCACCTTCGAGCGCGGCCGCATCACGGCCGTGATCGGACCCAATGGGGCCGGCAAGACGACCTTCTTCAATCTCGCGGCCGGCACCTACCGGCCGAGCGCCGGCACCATCCGGCTCGACGGCCAGGACATCACCGGCATGCGGCCGGACCGGGTCGCGCTGCTCGGCCTCGCCCGCACCTTTCAGACCACGACGCTGTTTGAGGATGCGAGCGTGCTCGACAACCTCATCGTCGGCCACCGCCTGCGGACCCGCTCCACCCTGCTGGACGTGGTGCTGAACACGGCACGCCTCAGGAGCGACGAGCGCGCCTGCCGGGCCAAGGCCGAGGAGGCCCTGCGCTTCGTCGGGCTCGAACACGCGGCCTCCCAGGTCGTCGCCGACATCAGCCAGGAGGAGAAGAAGCGGGTCGCCTTCGCGCTGGCGCTCGCCACCGATCCCCGCATCGTGCTGCTCGACGAGCCGGCCGGGGGCGTAAATCCGGAGGAGACGGTCGGGCTCGCGGCGCTGATCCGCAAGATGGCGGAGAGCGGGCTCACCGTCGGCCTGATCGAGCACAAGATGGGCATGGTGATGGGGCTCGCCGACCGGATCGTGGTGCTGGATCACGGCGAGAAGATCGCCGAGGGCACGCCGGCCGAGATCTCCCGCAACGAGGCCGTGATCGAGGCCTATCTCGGCGCCGACCACCCGCAGGTGGCGGAGCCGACCGGAGATCAGCATGCTCCGGTGTGAGAACGCGACCTTGGATTACGGCAGCTACCGGGCCCTGTCCGGCGTGACGCTGCATGTGGATGCGGGCGAGCTCGTCGTCATGCTGGGCGCCAACGGGGCCGGAAAGTCGTCGCTGTTCCTGGCGATCAGCGGCCTGCGCCGCCTCGCCGGCGGCTCCATCCGGCTCGGAGACAGGGACCTGGCCGGCCGCAAGCCGTCCGAAATCGTCGAGGCCGGGCTGGTGCAATGCCCGGAGGGCCGCAAGCTCTTCCCGGGCATGTCGGTCGAGAAGAACCTGATGCTCGGCGCCTATGTGCATCGGGGCGACCCGGCCGGCTCGAAACCCATCCTGGAGCGGGTCTTCGGCATGTTCCCGATCCTTCGGGACAAGCGCAACGACCCGGCCGGCTCGCTGTCCGGCGGCCAGCAGCAGATGGTCGCGATCGGCCGCGCCCTGATGGGACGGCCCAAGGTGCTGTTGCTGGACGAGCCCACGCTCGGGCTGGCCCCGCTGGTGGTCAAGCAGGTCATGGCCGCCATTCGGGACATCAATCGGGCGGGCACCACCGTGCTCCTGGCCGAGCAGAACGCCTATGCGGCCCTGCAGATCGCGGGCCGGGCCTATGTGCTCGAGAGCGGCCGCATCGTCATGGAGGGTCGTCCCGACGAATTGCTCGGGGACGCCCGCATCCGCCGGGCCTATATCGGAGCATGACCCCGAACGGATCCCATTCGGGTCTCGTGGGCGGTGCGGACCGCGGGGGGCCAGGTTCCCTGCGGAGCACCGAACACCCCTTCGCGAACAGCCCGGCACGAGGCTGAGTGGACACCACCAGATCGACAGGGAGGATGAGAATGACCACCAACCGACGCAGCCTTCTGGCCGGTGCGGCCGGCCTTGCGCTGACCGCCGGCACCGCTCGCGCGCAGCAGGAGAGCGTGACCATCGGCTGGACGGGCCCGCTCTCCGGGGGGGCGGCCCTTTACGGCAAGAACACCCTCACCGGCCTCGAAATGGCCGCCAAGGAGATCAACGATGCCGGCGGCCTCGATGTCGGCGGCAAGAAGGTGAAGATCAACGTCGTCGCCCTGGACGACAAGTATTCGCCCTCGGAAGCGGCCGTGAACGCCAAGCGGCTGCGGGCGCAGTACAAGGCGCCGGTGGTGTTCTGCCCGCATTCGGGCGGCAACTTCGCCATGCAGGCGTTCAACGAGCAGGACGGTTTCGTGGTCGCGGCCTATACGAGCGTGCCGCAGATGACGGAGCGCGGCAACAAGCTGACCCTGCGCATCCCGCCCTCCTTTGCCGGCTACGTCACGCCCTTCATCAAGGTCACGATGGAGCGCTTCGGCAAGAAGCTCGGCATGGGCGGCGCCGATCACGACTACGCCAAGGCCTGGGCGGCGCTGATCGCGCCGGCCTGGAAGACGGCCGGCGGCACCGTCGTGGCCGAGAACCCGATGTCCTACAACAAGGACACGGATTTCTACTCGGGCGTGAGCCGGATCACGGCGGCGAGCCCGGACGTGATGTTTGTGGGCGGCGCCTCCGAGCCGACCGCCCTGGTGGTGCGCCAGGCCCGCGAACTCGGGTTCCAGGGCGGGTTCATCGTGATGGACCAGGCCAAGCTCGACGAGATGGCCGCGGTGCTGGGCGGCTACCAGATGCTCGAGGGCTCCATCGGCACGCTGCCCATCGTGTTCGACTCGCGGCCGGGCCCGAAGGACTTCGTGGCCCGCTTCCGCAAGATCTACAGCAAGGACCCGGGCTCGGAATCCTCGCTCAACTACTCGGCCCTGAACGCGGTCGCCGACGCCATGCGGCTCGCCGGCACCACAGCGGACGCGGCCGCGATCCACGCCAAGCTGTCGGACGCCTTCAAGGGCCTGCCGCAGAGCCGCAATCCGTCGGTGATCGGCGGCGTCGACCCCCGCGGCGGCTCCAACGCCCAGCTCCTCGTGGCCACCGTCAAGGACGGCAAGATCGTGCCGATCGACGCGGCGACGGGCGCGCTGCAGAACTGACCTCGCCGGAGCGATCCGGCGAAGATCCCCGGGCCCGGCCCCCGGGGATCCGATCATCCGCCCTTCCGGGGCCGCAAAGCGGCCCGGAAGCCATGCTTGAACGATGGCCCTTGCGTCGGCCCGGCGCCGCATCGCGACCCGACCCGACGTCCGAGGAGGACCCATGCCGCTTTCCGCCGCGACCCGCGACAAGCTCAAGAAAGTCTCCACCGCGACCCTGACCACGGCCCTGTTCAAGCGCGGCCTGCGCAACCAGTGGATCCAGAACGTCCAACCCATCAATCCCTCCGCCGGGCCCATGGTCGGCGAGGCGTTCACCCTGCGCTACATGCCGGCGCGCGAGGACCTGAACCCGATCTCCGTGTTCCAGGACCGCGCCCACCCGCAGCGCAAGGCGGTCGAGGATTGCCCGGCCGGTGCCGTCCTGGTGATCGACAGCCGCCAGGACGCGCGCGCCGCGTCGGCCGGCGCCATCCTGGTCTCGCGCCTGATGGTGCGGGGCGTCGCCGGCGTCGTCACGGACGGCGGCTTCCGGGACACGCCGGAGATCGCCGAGCTCGCCATTCCAGCCTACCACCAGCGGCCCGCGGCCC
Organism: Enterovirga sp.; assembly: GCF_028290205.1. Lineage (GTDB taxonomy): Bacteria > Pseudomonadota > Alphaproteobacteria > Rhizobiales > Beijerinckiaceae > Enterovirga. The sequence continues at coordinate 3,457 of NZ_JAQGKF010000168.1, forward strand.
CAACAAACCTGACCCTGCACCAGGCCATCGACATCAACGTCCCGATCGGCTGCGGCGATGCCCCGGTCTTTCCCGGCGACGTGGTGGTGGGGGATGCCGAGGGCGTGGTCATCCTGCCGGCCCACCTCGCGGCGGAGCTTGCCGACGAGGCGACCGAGATGACGGCCTTCGAGGATTTCGTCATGGAAAAGGTGCTGGACGGCCGCTCGATTCTCGGCCTCTACCCGCCGACGGACCCGAAGACGAACGGGGAGTACGCGGAGTGGCGCAAGGTGAACCGGCGGTGAGCCGGACGCCGCGTCCAGCGCCGGAGAGGTGACATGACCAGCCGCAAAGCCCTCGCCGATCTGCGCTCGCAGCGCTGGTTCGGCCCGGCCGATCTGCGCTCCTTCGGCCACCGCTCGCGCGCCCTGCAGATGGGCTACGAGCGCGAGGACTTTCTCGGCAAGCCGATCGTCGCGATCATCAACACGTGGTCCGACCTCCAGCCGTGCCACCAGCATTTCAAGGCGCGGGTCGAGCACGTGAAGCGCGGCGTCTGGCAGGCCGGCGGCTTTCCGGTCGAGCTGCCGGCTCTGTCCTTGTCCGAAAGCTTCACCAAGCCGACCACCATGCTTTACCGCAATCTGCTCGCGCTCGAGACCGAGGAGTTGCTGCGCCAGCACCCGGTCGACGGCGCCGTGCTGATGGGCGGCTGCGACAAGACCACGCCCGCCACCGTGATGGGCGCGATCTCGATGAACCTGCCCTTCGTGTTCATGCCGGCGGGGCCGATGATGCGCGGCCATTTCGGCGGCACCATCCTGGGGTCCGGCTCCGACGTCTGGAAATACTGGGCCGAGAAGGAAGCCGGCACCATCACGAACCAGCAATGGAACGACATGGAGGCCGGGATCGCCCGCTCGGCCGGCACCTGCATGACGATGGGCACGGCCTCCACCATGACCATCATCACCGAGGCGCTGGGCCTGACGCTGCCCGGCGCCTCCTCGATCCCGGCCGCGGACGCAGCCCATCCCCGCATGGCCGGGGCCTGCGGGCGGCGCATCGTCGACATGATCTGGGAGGACCTGAAACCTTCCGACATCCTGGACCGGCGCTCAGTCCAGAACGCGCTCGTGGTGCACAACGCGCTGGCGGGCTCCACTAACGCCATGATCCATCTCGTGGCGATGGCGGCCCGGGCCGGGATCAAGCTCGATCTGCGCGAGTTCGACGAGGTCGCGGGCCGCGTCCCGGTGATCGCCAACGTGAGGCCGTCCGGCGCCTGGCTGATGGAGGAATTCCACATCGCGGGCGGCACGCTGGCGCTGATGAACCGGCTGCGCGACCTGCTCGACCTGGACGCCCGCACCGTCTCGGGCACCAGCCTCGGCGAGGGCATCGCGGAGGCCAAGGTCTATGACGACGACGTGATCCGGCCGCTGGACAAGCCGATCGCCGCCTCGGGCGGCACCGCCATCCTGTACGGCAACATCGCGCCGCATGGCTGCGTGATCAAACCGCCGGCCGCCGAGGCGCGGCTGCTGCAGCATACCGGCCCGGCGCTGGTCTTCGACCATTACGACGCGATGTCGGCGGCCGTGAACGACCCCGATCTCGACTGCACCGCCGACACGGTGCTGATCCTGCGCAATGCCGGCCCGATCGGCGGCCCCGGCATGCCGGAATGGGGCATGCTGCCCCTGCCCAAGAAGCTGCTGCAGCAGGGCGTGCGCGACATGGTCCGCATCTCGGATGCCCGCATGTCGGGCACGAGTTACGGCGCCTGCATCCTGCACGTCTCACCCGAGGCGGCGGTGGGCGGGCCGCTGGCCGCGGTTCGGAATGGCGACCTCGTGACGGTGGACGTGCCGGCCCGCTCCCTGCACCTGCACGTCTCGGACGAGGAGATCGCGTCGCGTCTGGAGAGCTGGAAGCCGCCCCGGCCCGATTATCCGCGCGGCTACAACCGGCTCTTCGCCCAGCATGTCCGCCAGGCGCACGAGGGTTGCGACTTCGACTTCCTGGAAGGCGCGGGCGGGATCCCGGAGCCCGAGATCCACTAACGGCCGGCCGGCCGCCGGATCAGCGGCGGCGGTCGCCCGACACCCCCCCCAGGGTGTTGCGGATGATCCGTCCGGCCTCCCGGGCGATCTGGGTCGAGGCGGACCGGGCAAAGGATTGCGCGGCCGAGCGGATCACCAGCTCGGTCATGGACATCTTGGCCCGCCCGCCCTTGCCTGAGGCGGCGCCACCGCCGGCCAGCACCGTGCCGAGCTGGCCCAGCAGGCCGCCGAGCCCGCCCGATTCGGCCGCCCCCTGAGCCGCCTCGGCGCCCATGTCCTTGCGCTTGGCCAGCATCTCGTAGGCGCTCTCGCGGTCGAGGGTCTGGTCGTACTTGCCGCGCAGCGGGCTCGCGGCCATCACCTCGCGCCGCTCCGCCTCGGTCAGCGGCCCGACCTGCGCCATCGGCGGCGCGATCCGGGTCCGCTCCACCACGGACGGCACCCCGCCCGGCTCCAGCATGGAAACGAGGGCCTCGCCGACCGCGAGTTCGAGAATGGCCTCGTCGGTGCGGAAGGTCGGGTTCTGCCTGAACGTCTCGGCCGCGGCCCTCACGGCCTTCTGGTCGCGCGGCGTGAAGGCCCGCAGCGCGTGCTGCACCTTGTTGCCGAGCTGACCCAGCACCGCCTCGGGCACATCGAGCGGGTTCTGGGTCACGAAATACACCCCGACCCCCTTGGAGCGGATCAGCCGCACGACCTGCTGCACCGCGTCCAAGAGCGGCTTCGGCGCATCGTTGAAGAGGAGGTGCGCCTCGTCGAAGAAGAAGACGAGCTTCGGCTTGTCGAGATCGCCGACCTCTGGCAGCGTCTCAAACAGCTCCGACAGCATCCAGACCAGGAACGACGCGTAGAGGCGCGGCCGCGTCATCAGCTTGTCGGCCGCCAGGATGTTGATCACGCCGCGGCCGTCGCGGTCCTGGCGGATGAAGTCCGTGAGTTCGAGCGCCGGCTCGCCCAGGAACTTGTCCGCACCCTGGTTCTCCAACACCAGGAGCTGGCGCTGGATGGCCCCGATCGAGGCCTTGGCGAGGTTGCCGTAGCGCTGGATCACGTCGTCCGAGCGGTCGGAGACGAATTGCAGCAGGGCCCGCAGGTCCTTGAGGTCGAGAACCGGGAGGTTGTTGTCGTCCGCAACCCGGAAGGCGATGTTGAGCACGCCCTCCTGCGTGTCGTTCAGCTCGAGAAGCCGCGACAGCAGCAGCGGGCCCATCTCGGTGACGGTGGCCCGGATGGGATGGCCCTGCTCGCCGAAGATGTCCCAGAACACCACCGGAAAGCGGTCGGGCTGGTACGGGATGCCGATCTCGGCCGCCCGCTTGACGAAGACCTCCTTGCCCTGGCCCGGGGCCGCGACGCCGGAGAGATCGCCCTTGATGTCCGCCGCGAAGACCGACACGCCCGCATTGGACAGCCCCTCGGCCAGAACCTGCAGGGTCACGGTCTTGCCGGTGCCGGTCGCGCCGGCCACGAGGCCGTGCCGGTTGGCGAGCTTCAGCGTCAGGTATTCGGGCTTGCCGCTCTTGCCGATCAGAAGCCGCCCGTCCTGCGGCGCGGCCGCCGCACGGGGCGTCAGCTCGGGCGGGGCCGAGGCCGCGGACTCGCCGGCCGGGGCCCGCTCTCCCCACGGGCCGGAGCCGGGCTTCAGCTTGATGCGCGGGATGCCGCCGCCCTTGCCTTCGCCTGCCATCCTCAGTCCCCGCTGATTTGCAGCCTCGCGGGCGGTGTCATACGCAATCGGCCACCGGGCGGCTACACGCGGACCGCCTCAGCCCCAGGAGCGGCACATGGAAGAACTCACCTCCCGCATCGTCCAGGCGACCGGGCTCGACGCGGCCGTGGTCGAGAAGGCGGTCGGTCTCATCCTGGCTTTTCTCGCCAAGGACGGCCCGACCGAAGAGGTGAGCCGGCTGTTCGAGGCCATCCCCGGCGCGCAGCAGGCGGTGGCAACCTCCGGTGACGGCGGCCCCGGCGAAAGCGCCGGCGGGTTGATGGGCATGTTGGGCGGCGGCGGCGTCATGGCGCTCGGCCAGAAGCTGATGGCAGCCGGCGTTCCCATGGGCCAGATGCAGCCGCTTGGGCGCGAGCTCTTCGCCTATGGCCGCGAAAAGGCCGGCGAGGACGTCATGGGACCGATCGTCGGCTCGGTGCCGGGCCTCAGCCAGTTCGTGTGACGGCCGCTGGCGAGCCGCGCAGCGGGCGAGGAGAGGTTAAAGGGGCGCTAACCGGCGGCTGGTAGCCCCGACCGTCGGGCCATGCGCATCCTCCTCGCCAACACGGGCCACCCCTCCGCCATCAAGGGTGGGGCGGAGGCCGCCGTGCTCGACCTCGCCCATGCGCTGGCGGCGCGCGGCCACGCCGTGTCGCTGGTGGTCCACCATGGCGGCCGCGAGCTGGAGGAGAGCCTCGACGGCGGCGTCCGGGTCTACGGGCTGCCGAACCGCAACCTCTATTTCGGCTTCGACGGGGCGCCGCAGCGGCCTGCGGCGCTGCGCCTCGCCTGGCACGGGCTCGACGGCGCCAATCCCTGGAAGGCGCGCGCCTTCGGGCGCATCCTCGACCGTGAACGCCCCGACCTCGTCAACACGCACGTGCTGGTCGGGCTGTCGCAGCTCTGCTGGCGCGAGGCCTCCCGGCGCGGCATCCCCGTGGTCCACTACCTGCACGAATACGGCACCATGTGCCCGCGCGGCTCCGCGTTCAGGGATGGACGTCTCTGCGCCACGCCCTGCCGGCCCTGCGGGCTGCTGACGAGGCCGCGCAAGCGCCTGTCGGCCCTTGTCGACACGGTGGTGGGCGTGAGCCGATTCACGCTTCAGCGCCATGTCGACTGGGGCTTCTTTCCGACCGCTCGCCCGGCGGTGCTGCCCAACATCTTCACCGGGCTAGCCATCCGGCCGCGGCCCCGCCCCGACCCGAACGGGCCGCTGCGCATCGGCTATTTCGGCCGTCTCATTCCGGACAAGGGGGCTCATCTCCTGGTCGAGGCCGCCCGGAGGCTGGCCCCGGGGGGCTGGACCCTGGACATCGCCGGCACGGGCGATCCGTCCTACCTGGCGGCCCTCCAGGCGGCCGCGCCGGCGGGCGTGCGCTTCCTGGGCTGGAGCCGAGCCGAGGCGGTCTTCCCCAAACTCGACATCTCGGTCGTGCCCTCGCTGTGGCCCGACCCGCAGCCCCGGGTCGTGTTCGAATCCTTCATGCACGGCGTCCCGGTGCTGGGCGCCCGGGCCGGCGGCATCCCGGAACAGATCGACGAGGGGCGGACCGGCTGGCTGTTCGAGGCGGGCTCGGCCGGCGACCTCGCCCGGGTGCTGGCCGCGAGACTGGCCGACCGGGCCGACCTCCGGCTCGAGCCGGATTCCTTTGCGGCAAGGCTCTCCCGGCTCGATCCGGCCCGCGTCATCCGGGACTATGAAGCCCTGTTCGAGGACGCGCTGGACCGCCGGCGCACCGAAGCCCCGGGCCCGCACGGGGCGCCCCGGCGGGCCGCCATCGGCAAGGCCGGCTGAGGGCCGCGTTGCCGCCTTTGAATTCACCCCCCCTCACCCTATAAGCACCCGATCCGGCCGCAGCCGGCCTCCCGCGCCGCGGCCGCGCGGGCTTTATGTATGGAGATCCCGTTGATCACCCCCGCTTACGCCCAGGCCGTGCCCGGCATGCCGAGCACGGACATGATCGTGCAATTCGTGCCGTTCATTCTTGTCTTCGTGATCATGTGGTTCCTGATCATCCGGCCGCAGCAGCGCCGTGCGAAGCAGCATCAGGACATGATCAAGTCCGTGCGGCGCGGCGACACGGTCGTCAGCTCCGGCGGTATTCTGGGCCGCGTCACCAAGGTGACGGACGACCCGGAGATCGAGATGGAGATCGCCGACGGCGTCAGGGTCAAGCTCATGCGGGGCATGATCGCCGAGGTCCGCAGCAAGGGCGAGCCGGTCAAGACCTGAGGCCACGGGCCCGTCCCGGCAACGCGCGAAGGCGAGAGAATGCTGCGCTTCTCCCGAACCAAAGTCCTCCTGACGCTGGGGTTTCTGCTCGCCGGCGTGCTGCTCGGCGCGCCGAGCCTGTTCAGCCGCGAGCAGCGCCAGGCCTTCGTGGCCTCGGTGCCGAGCTGGGTTCCGGCCTGGCTCGTGCCGAGCCGGGCCATCGTGCTCGGCCTCGACCTGCAGGGCGGATCGCACCTCCTGCTGGAGGTAGACCAGGCCGACCTCCTGCGCGGCCAGAGCCTGACGCTGCGCGACGACGTGCGGCGTTCGCTGCGCGAGGTCGGGATCACGCCCGAAGGCGGCATTCAGCTCACGCCGCGCGGCGTGCAGATCCGGGTCACGGACGCGACTGCCCGGGCCCGGCTGATGCCCAAGCTGCGTGAGCTCTCCCAACCCATCAACAACGCCATCCTGGGGCCCACCGGCGCCCGCACGCTGGAGATCACGGAGAACCCGAACGGGCTGATCCAGCTTCTCTTCAGCGAAGCCGGAATCACCGATCGGACCCGCCGGGCCGTCGAGCAGGCCATCGAGGTGATCCGCCGCCGCATCGATTCGACCGGCACCGTCGAGCCCTCGATCCAACGCCAGGGCACCGACCGCATCCTGGTGCAGGTGCCGGGTCTGCAGGATCCGAGCCGCCTCGAGGCCCTGCTTGGCCGGACCGCGAAGCTGGAATTCCGTCTTCTCGGCGACACCGGCTCGACCGACACCGAGCTTCTGCCCTCCCGCGACCAGGGCGGGGCCCGCGTCCCGGTGGAGCGCCGCGTCATCGTCAGCGGCTCGGAGCTGACCGATGCGTCGCCCGGTTTCGATTCCCGCACCAATGAGCCGATCGTCAACTTTCGCTTCAGCCTGAAGGGCGCGCAGGCCTTCGGCGAGGCGACGACGCAGAATGTCGGGCGACCGCTCGCCATCGTGCTGGACAACGAGGTGATCTCGTCGCCCCGCATCCTGCAGCCGATCACCGGCGGGGCCGGCCAGATCTCGGGCCGCTTCTCGGTCCAGGACGCGAACGATCTCGCCGTGCTGCTTCGCTCGGGCGCCTTGCCGGCCAAGCTGACCATCGTCGAGCGCCGCACGGTCGGGCCGGGCCTCGGCGCCGACTCGATCGAGGCCGGCAAGCTCGCGACGATCTACGCCGGCATCTTCGTGATCCTGTACATGTTCGCGACCTACGGGGTGTTCGGCTTCATCGCCAACATCGCCCTCCTGGTCCATGTCGGCCTGATCTTCGGCCTCATGTCGGTCATGGAAGCGACGCTGACGCTGCCCGGCATCGCCGGCATCGTGCTGACCATCGGCACGGCGGTCGATTCCAACGTGCTGATCTACGAGCGCATCCGCGAGGAGGCGAAAGCCGGCCGCTCCGTGATCTCGGCCATCCAGGCGGGATTCGACCGCGCCTTCGCGACCATCATCGATTCGAACTCGACCATGGCGATCGCCGCCGTGATCCTGTTCTTCATGGGGTCGGGGCCGGTGCGGGGCTTCGCCGTGGTCTTCATTCTCGGGATCCTGACCACCGTGATCACGGCCGTCACGCTCACCCGGATGATGATCGCCATTTGGTACCATTGGGCCCGCCCCAAGGCGATCCCGTTCTGAGAGCCCGACCGTGATCCTCCAGCGCCTCTATCCGCTGCGCCTCTGGCCCGACGAGAGCCGGTTCGACTTCATGCGGCTGCGACATCTGTCGTTCCCGCTCTCGGCCGCGCTGTCGATCGCCATCGTGTTCACCTTCCTGACCATGGGGCTGAACTACGGCGTCGACTTCAAGGGCGGCACGCTCATCGAGATGCAGCCCAAGGAGAAGGGGCCCTCCGCGATCGCGGCCGTGCGCACCAAGGCGGACTCCTTCGGCTTCGGCGAGGTCGAGGTGCAGGAATTCGGGGCCGAGGGGGGCGTCTCGTTGCGCTTCCCGATCCAGCCCGGCGGCGAGGCCGCGCAGGGCGTGGTGGTGGAGAAGGCCCGCGGCGAGTTCGGGGGAGCCTATAATTTCGAGCGGGTCGAGACCGTCGGGCCCCGGGTATCCGGCGAGCTGGTCCAGTCCGGCACGATCGGCGTCATCCTGTCGGTCCTGGCCGTGCTGGCCTATCTCTGGTTCCGGTTCGAGCGCGAGCTCGCGGTGGCGGCGATCATCGGGACTCTGCACGACATCGTCTTGACGATCGGCTTCTTCGTGATCACCCGGCACGAGTTCAACATGACCTCGATCGCCGCGATCCTGACCATCGTCGGCTATTCGCTGAACGAGACGGTGGTGGTGTTCGACCGCACGCGCGAACTGCTGCGCCGCTACAAGACCATGCCGACCATCGAGCTGTTGAACCTGTCCATCAACACCACGATGTCGCGCACCGCCATCACGTCCATGACCACCATCCTGTCGCTGCTGGCGCTCGTGGTGTTCGGCGGGCGGGCGATCGAGGGCTTCGCCCAGGTGATGCTGGCCGGCGTCTTCATCTGCACCTATTCGGCAATTCTGATCTCCTCCCCGGTGCTGATCTATATCGGCGTGCGGTCGGGCCAGCGCGTTCCCGCCGGCGCGACGGGCGCCGCAGCCGCGCAACCGGCCGAGTGACGGACCCGGCGCCGGCCGGCTTCGTTCCCGGCCGCCACCTGATCGACAGCTACGGCCGTGGCGGGTTCCGCTTCGGCGGGATGTCGCATCGCGGCTCGATCCTGATCCTGCCCTCCGGCATTTCGGCCTGGCCGGTGGAGAGCGCGGCCGGCATCGACCGGGCCTCGCTCCGGCCCGTCCTCGACGCCGACGACGTGGAGTTCCTGCTGATCGGCACCGGGCCCGAGATCGCCATCCTGCCCGAGCGGCTGCGGCTGCCCTTTCGGGAGCGCGGCATCTCCGTCGACACCATGGCCACGGGTGCGGCCGCCCGGACCTACAACGTCCTGCTGGCCGAGAACCGGCGCGTCGCCGCCGCCCTGATCGCCGTCGCATGAGGGCGCAGCCCTGCCCCGGCCGGCGGGACAAACCCGCGGAGCGTCGCTAGCCGTGGCGGCGGAACCGGCGCTCGGGCGCGACGCCGCCTACGGGCATTGCGCGGCGCTGGTGCGCGAGCAGGACCGCGACCGCTACTGGTCGGCGCTCCTGGCCCCCGCCGACAAGCGGCCGCATCTCTTCGCCCTCTACGCCTTCTCGGCCGAGGTGGCGCGAGTGCGGGACGCGATCTCGGCCCCCATGCCGGGCGAGATTCGCCTGCAATGGTGGCGCGACGCGGTGGAAGGGCTCGGACGCGGCGATGTCGGCGCGAACCCGGTCGCAGCAGCGCTGGAAGACACGATCGGGCGCTTCGCCCTGCCCCGTCAGGCGCTGGTGGACCTCATCGATGCCCGGGTGTTCGACCTCTACGACGACCCGATGCCGAGCGTCGGCGATCTCGAAGGCTATCTCGGCGAGACCTCGTCGGCGCTGATCCGACTCGCCTCGCTCGTTCTGGCCGACGGTCAGGATCCCGGCGGCGCCGAGGCCGCTGGCCATGCTGGCGTGGCCTATGGCCTGACCGGGCTTCTGCGGGCCCTGCCCTGGCAGGCCCGTCAGGGCAGACTGTATCTGCCGGCCGACATCCTCCAGCGCCACGGCGCCACCCGGGACGACGTGGTGCGCGGCCGCGGCGGACCCGGCGTCCTGGCCGCGCTGGCCGAGATGCGGATGCTGGCCCGGACCCACCATGCCCGCTTCGCCGAGCTGCGGCCCGACCTGCCGCCGGCGATCCGGACGGCCTTCCTGCCGGCCGCCCTGGTGCCGGGCGACCTCGCCGCGCTGGAGCGCGCGCCCGATCCCCTCGCCTCCTCGCCCGAGCGCCCGGCGTGGCGCCGGCTCGCCTCGATGTGGTGGGCGGCGCGGGGCTAGCTCCTACGGGGCGGCGGCCGCCGACGGGAGGAGCCAGCTCTCAAGATCCGCCCGCGCCCGGTCGGTGAAGGCCCGCTTGCGGGCGACCGCCTTGTCCGAGCCGCGCAGGCGCTTGCCGTCCGGCGCCTTGGGGGCGCGCTCGAGGGGCGGAAACAGCCCGAAATTGACGTTCATCGGCTGGAACGAGCGCGGCGTCTCGGTCGAGGATTCCTCCTCCGCCAGGATGTGCCCGCCCGTGATATGTCGGATCAGCGCGCCGAGCGCGGTGGTGGCGGGCGGCAAGGTGAGAGCCGGCCCACCCCGTTCCGCAGCCGCGAAACGGCCTGCCATGAGGCCCACGGCGGCGCTTTCGACATAGCCCTCGCAGCCCGTGATCTGGCCGGCAAAGCGGAGCTGCGGCCGCACCCGGAGCCTGAGCTCCCCGTCCAGCAGCTTCGGCGAATTCAGATAGGTGTTGCGGTGCAGGCCGCCGAGGCGGGCGAACTCGGCGCCCTCCAGGCCCGGGATGGTGCGGAAGATGCGCACCTGCTCGCCGTGTTTCAGCTTGGTCTGGAACCCCACCATGTTGAACAGGGTGCCGAGGGCGTTGTCCTGCCGAAGCTGCACAACCGCGTAGGGCTTCTCGCCGGGGCGGTGCTGGTTCGTGAGGCCGACCGGCTTCATCGGGCCCCAGCGCAGGGTCTCCGGTCCGCGCTCCGCCATCACCTCGATGGGCAGGCAGCCGTCGAAATAGGGAGTCGAGCTCTCCCATTCCTTGAACGAGGTCTTGTCGCCGGCGACCAGCGCCTCGATGAAGGCATGGTAGCCGTCCCGATCGAGCGGGCAGTTGATGTAGTCGGCTCCGGTGCCGCCGGGGCCGGCCCGGTCGTAGCGCGACTGGAACCAGGCCACGTCCATGTCGATCGTGTCGCGATGCACGATCGGCGCGATGGCGTCGAAGAAGGCGAGTTCGCCCTCACCCGTGAGGGCCTGGACCGCAGCCGCCAGCGCCGGGGAGGTGAGCGGGCCGGTGGCGATCACGGTCGGGCCCCAGCTCTCGGGCGGCAGCCCGGTCATCTCCTCGCGCTCGATCCGAACCAGGGGATGCGCCTCGAGCGCGGCCGTGACGGCGTCCGAGAACCCGTCCCGATCGACCGCGAGGGCCCCGCCGGCCGGCACCTGATGGCGATCGGCCTCCCGCATCACGAGCGAGCCGAGACGGCGCATCTCCTGATGCAGCAATCCGACCGCATTGGTGGAGGCGTCGTCCGACCGAAAGGAGTTCGAGCAGACAAGCTCGGCCAAACCGGAGGTCTTGTGCGCGTCGGTGGTGCGGACGGGCCGCATCTCGTGCAGCACCACAGGCACGCCGGCCTGAGCCGCCTGCCAGGCCGCCTCGGATCCGGCGAGCCCGCCGCCGACGATGTGGATCGGGTCAGCCATCCCTCGGCGTTAGCGGATCGTCCTGCCCCGCGGCAAGCTCCAGACACGAAAACGCCCGCCACAGGGGCGGGCGCTCTCGGTCAGCCGAGCGTTGGACCAGGCTCTCAGCCGATCGAACGGGTGCGGGCCAGCCCTTCGATCTCGAAGCGCGCCACGCCGATGTCGTCGAGCTCGCGGTCCGTGAGCCGCGACAGCTCGCGGACGGTCTCGCGATAGGCGAGATAGGCCTTGATCCTGGCCAGAATAAGGGACGTGAACATCTCTCTCTTCCCCGGTGCCGACAGCACCGCTTCCTTGCTGCACTGCATATAAAGGGCCCACGGACCTCCGGTCAGGGCAGTGGAGCGCTGACAGGTATGCAGTCACGGAATGATGAATCAGATTCATGACCTGCATCACAGAAGTGCATGCAACCAGCGCACGCTAAGCTTCGCAGTGGACGGACAGAACGCCGACCCGCTATCCCGTCCCCACACAATGACGAGGCGAACGTGACCCCTGCTGCCGACGACATCCGAGACCTCCTGCTCCGCATCGCCGAAGCCCTCGAACGCGGCTCGCCGCCCGCCCGCAAGGATGTCCAGATCGGGGCCGCCGACGCCTTCGTGTGGCAGCCCGCGGCGGGGCGGCTCTCGCCCGTGCCCAAGGTGAACCGCGTCGAGATGAGCCTGCTCCGGGGCATCGACCGCATGCGGGACACGCTGGTGGAGAACACGGAGCGGTTCGCGCGCGGGCTGCCCGCCAACAACGCCCTCCTGTGGGGGGCGCGCGGCATGGGCAAGTCGTCCCTGGTGAAGGCCGTCCATGCGGAAGTGAACGCGGCGCCGGAGCGCACCGACCGACCGCTGAAGCTTGTCGAGATCCACCGCGAGGACATCGAGAGCCTGCCGGAGCTGATGAGCATCGTGCGGGACGACCCGCACCGCTTCATCGTGTTCTGCGACGACCTGTCCTTTGACGGGGACGACACCTCGTACAAGTCGCTCAAGGCCGTGCTCGAAGGCGGCATTGAGGGCCGGCCGGAGAACGTGGTCTTCTACGCGACCTCCAACCGCCGCCACCTCCTGCCCCGCGACATGATGGACAACGAGCGCTCGACCGCGATCAACCCGGGCGAGGCAGTCGAGGAGAAGGTGTCGCTCTCGGACCGGTTCGGACTCTGGCTCGGCTTCCACAAATGCAGCCAGGACGAGTACCTGGAGATGGTGTTCGGCTATTCGGCCCGGTTCGGGCTGGACCAGGACCGCGCGGTGCTCCGGGCGCAGGCGCTGGAATGGGCCACCACGCGCGGCGCTCGCTCAGGCCGGACAGCCTGGCAGTTCATCCAGGACGTGGCCGGACGGCAGGGCCGCGCCCTGACCTGAGCCAGGCCGCCGGCTCACCCGCTCGGGCCGGGTGAGCCGGTCAGGGCGGCGACCTCGGCCCGCAGCACCGGCAGGAGTTCCGCCTCGAACCAGGGATGGCGCTTGAGCCAGCTCGAATTGCGCCAGGACGGGTGTGGCAGCGGCAGCAACCGGGGCCGGCGGGGCTCGGCCAGGATCTCCCGCCAGCGCGTGACCGTGCCCGTCAGGCTGCCGGCGCCGCCGAGATGCCAACGCTGGGCGTGCAGGCCAATCAACAGCACGAGGTCCAGGCGCGGCAGGGCCGCGAGCATCGGGGCCCGCCAGAGCGGCGCGCATTCCCGACGGGGCGGCAGATCGCCCCCCTGACGGTCGTGACCCGGAAAGCAGAAGCCCATGGGCACGATCGCGACGCGGTCCGGATCGTAGAAGCGCGACTCGGTCAGGGCGAGCCAGTGCCGCAGCCGCGCACCCGACGGATCGTGGAACGGCACGCCGCTGCGATGGGCCCGGACGCCGGGGGCCGGGCTGGCGATCAGCAGGCGGGCCCTGCCGCTGCCCTGAAAGATCGGCCGCGGCTCGTGCGGCAAGGCGGGGCCGCGCGCCGGGCGCTCGCGACAGACCCGGCAGCAGAGAAGCCGCGTCCCGAGCGATTCGAAGGTCTCAGAGGTCGTGCACGAGCCCGTCATGGGCGACCAGGAAGCCGCAGGCGCGCGCTTCGTCGATGCGGCCGAGCATCGCGGGGCTCATATGGGTCAGCATGATGTGCTCGGTCCGGAAGTGCCGCCGGTTGGCATCGAGCGTCTGCAGCGCGCCGTGGCCGTGGGGGTCGCCGTCCGGCATGAAGCACTCGACGATGAACAGATCCGCCCCGTCCGCGATGCTGAGCAGCGCCTCCGTCCAGGCGGTGTCGCCCGAAAAGGCCAGGAGCTTGCCGCCGCACTGCATCCTGATGCCGGTGGCGGGCGCGCCGGACGGGTGATCGACTTCCTGCGACTCGATGGTGAGGTCCGCAATCCGCAACGGCTCACCGCAGGGCAGGTCGACGAAGGCGAGCGGAAAGCGCCAGGGCAGCGTGGAGGAACCCGGAAAAAACACCTCGAGCGCGGCCATGACCCGCTCCTCCGTCCCGACCGGCCCGACGATGGTGAGCGGCCGCTCGCGCCGACGCTGGAACTGAGCATCCAGCAGGAGAAACGGCAGCCCGCCGAAATGGTCCCCATGCAGGTGGGTGAGGACGATGGCGTCCAGCCGCTCGTGATCCAGATCGGCGCGCTTCAGCTCGACCAGCGTGGTCGCGCCGAAATCGAGGGCCACGGTCGTGGCGCCGCATTCCACCCAGAAGCAGGTATTGGCGCGGCCGCCGGACCCGAAGGCGTCGCCGCAGCCGATCACGCGCAGCCGCATGTCAGGCGGTCGCGCTCGGCCGCCGGGACACGGCCGCGTGCCATCTCTGGACATGGTAGAGGCCAGCCGGCATCGGCAACTTCGGCAGCCGCATGAAGTCGACCGCCACGAGGCCGGTGATGTCGGCCACCGAGAAGCTGTCGCCGGCAGCGAATTCGTGGTCGGCGAGGTGGCGGTCGAGCAGGCCCAGAAAGCTCTCGACCTTGGCCCTGTTCGCCTCGCCCCAGGCGGCCACCTGGGGCACCTCGAGCTCGACCATGAACGGGTGGGTGTGGCGGAACACGGCCGCGACCGCGCCCAGAAGCTCGAATTCGAGCCGGCGCTGCCACATCTCCACCCTGGCCTGCTCCAGGGCCGAGCGCCCGAACAGCGCAGGCGCGGGCTGCACCGCCTCGAAATAGCGGCAGATGGCGATGGATTCGGAGATCACCGCGCCGTCGTCGAGCAGCAGGGTCGGGACCCGCTGCAGCGGGTTCAGCGTCGTGAAGGCGGCCGATTTGTGCTCGCGCTTGGCGATGTCGACCTCCGCCAGAGGAACGGTGATGCCTTTCTCGGCGAGGAAGATCCTGACCCGCCGCGGGTTGGGCGCGCGGCCCCCGTCGTAAAGTTTCAAGCGCGTCACCTCCCGCTGAGCGCGCGGCCGCCCACGCGAGCACGACATGCGGGCGAGCCCGCCCGGCCTGCAAGGAGTTTTGCAGCAGACCGCGTGTGCGCGCACACTTGGCCGGTCAGAGCGCCGCGATTCCGTGCTGCCGGCGCCAAGCCGCGGGCCGATCGAAGGTCCCTGCCCAGAGTCCGTCGCGGCGCTCGCGCGCCAGGCGCTCCTCCGCCTCGTAGGCGCCAAAGGCGACCGCGAGGCCGCGGCGCACCAGCGTGGCGCCGACATCCTCGCCGCCAACCCGGCACACGGCGAGGGACCGCCGCCAGCGGTCCTCTCCGGAGATCCGGCAGGACATCTCCGGCCGGGCGAGGTCGCGGAGCGCATCCCGGGCCACGTCGCCGCAGCGATAGGAAGCCCCGCCGCGATGGCAGAGCTGCGCCAGTTCAGGGGCATCCAGGCCCTTGAGGCGGATCCGCACGCCGCCGAGATCGAGCGTGTCGCCATCGACGACCCGAGCCCGGCCCGACACGTCCTCTCCGCGCATCAGGACCGCCAGTCCCGCCAGCGCCGCCACGAAGGCGAGGGCCAGCACCATGTCCAGGCTGCGCCGGCCACCCCTCACCCCCTGATCCTCCCGAATCGGTGCAGTTGCGTCAGCACGGGATTAACGTTTCCGAACCATGATGGGAGGAGCCGGAGGCGTGATCCCGGCAGGGCGTTGCGTAACTATGGGCGAGCTCACGGCGCAGATGGTCGAGCGGGGCCGCGACGCGGTCTCGGCGACCGCCGTGCAGCGCCGGCGGCTGGCCCAGGACATGCGGGCGGCACGCGAGAAGCTGACGTCCTCCAGCGGTCTCGAGCGGACCTTCGACTACGAGCTGGTTCGCATCTTCGCCGAGAACCATGGCGGCTCGACGCTGGTGGTGTCGGCGCTGGCGGTGGTCATCGCCGCCGTCGCCACGCTGTGGTTTGCTTTGCCCCTCGCCGCCTGCTGGCTCGGCCTCGTGCTGGCAGCGCTCGGCCTCAGCTTCGTCCTCTCCCGCAGCTTCCTCCAGCGCGACCCCGACACCGTCGACCTGCCGGAGTGGCGAAACCGTTTCGCCCTGGTGGAGCTGGTCGTCGGCCTGACCTGGGCCATTGCCGTGCAGGCCTTGGCCCAGATCGACGGCGGCACGAACGGCTTCGTCCTCTTCGTGGCCGTGATGGTAGCGGCCGTGACCGCGATGCTGTCCGCCACCATTCCGATCGCGGTCTATCTCGGGGTCGCGCCGCTCGGTCTCGCGGTCGCGGCCGTGTTCCTGACCGCCCAGAACCTCTCGACCTCGATGCTGGTCGCCATGACGGCGAGCGCGCTCGTGTTCTTTCTGGTGCTGGCCAACCGGCTTTTCTCCAGCGCCATCACGACCCTCCGGTCACGGGCCGAAAAGGACGCCATGTTCGCCGAGCTCGAGCAGGCGAAGGCGAATTCCGACGAGGCGCGGCGGCGGGCGGAGGAGGCAAACCTGGCCAAATCCCGCTTCCTGGCCACCATGAGCCACGAGTTGCGGACGCCGCTCAACGCCATCCTGGGCTTCTCGGAGGTCATGCAGAACGAGGTCTTCGGCCCGCATACATCCCCATCGTACAAGGAATACTCGGCCGACATCCACGGCAGCGGGCAGCATCTGCTGACGCTGATCAACGAGATCCTCGACCTGTCGCGCATCGAGGCCGGCCGCTACGAACTGGCCGAGGAGGCCCTCAAGCTCGCCTGGGTGGTCACCGAATGCCGCCACATGCTGGCGCTGCGGGCCAAGGCGAAGAACCAGACCGTGCGGGAGCATATGGACCCCTCCCTGCCCCGGCTCTGGGCCGACGAGCGGGCCGTGCGTCAGATCGTGCTGAACCTCTTGTCCAACGCCATCAAGTTCACGCCGCCCGGCGGCGAGATCGTGATCAAGGTGGGCTGGACCTCGTCCGGCGGCCAGTATGTCAGCGTCAAGGACACCGGCCCGGGCATCCCGGAGGAGGAGATCCCGGTCGTCATGTCGTCCTTTGGCCGCGGCTCGCTGGCCATCAAGACGGCTGAACAGGGATCCGGGCTTGGCCTGCCCATCGTGAAGGGGCTCGCCGACCTCCATGGTGGCGGCTTCCAGCTCCGCTCGAAGCCGCGCGAGGGCACCGAGGTCATCGTCACCTTCCCGGCCGCCCGGGTCATGGACACGCTGGCCCCCGTTGACGTGGTTCAGCGCCAGACGCGGAGCCCGGCGGTCACGTCCAAGGTGGCGGCCTGAGCGGGACGCGACCGCGGCCCTGACGGGCGAGGCTGCTGCGGCCCGTCGGCGGTGCGGGATGCGGAACCGCCGAGTTGTGCCTACATCTCGGCCATGACCGCGATCTCGACCCCCTGCATCGGCGTGTGCCTGATCGACAGCGAGCTGAAGCTCTGCATGGGCTGCGGCCGCACGCGTGACGAGATCGGCGGCTGGCTGCGCTTCAGCGAACCCGAGCGGCTGCTGATCATGGCCGGCCTGAAGGCCCGGCTGGACGCAGCCAATGGCGAGGCCGACCCGTCCGCGCCGGACGAGGCGGGGCCTGGCAATTGGCGGGCGGGGCTGTGATCCGGCCCGCGACCGCCTGTGCCGGCCTCCTCGCAATCGCGGCCTGGGTCCTGGGCACGACCGCGGCTCCGGCCGAGATTGCCAGGATCCCGGTCCGGGAAGCGGCCTGGCTGCTGGTACTGCTCGCAGCTTTGCTGTGGCTGACCGGCTGGGCCGTGGAGCGCTCGCGGCCCGGCTGGCGTGATGCCGCCGGCGCGCTCACCATGTGGAGTGTGTTCGTGGCCGGCGCCGCCGCGCTCTACGTCCAGCGCGAGCCGGCCCTGGCGGGTTTGCGCGAGATCGCAGCCGATGTCGGCTGGGCCAGTGCTCCGGCGCTCTCCGTGACCGGCACGGGCGAAGTCGCCGTGACGCGCCGTCGCGACGGCAGCTTCGTGATCCCGGGCGAGATCAACGGCCGGTCCACCACCTTTATCTTCGACACGGGCGCGTCCTCCCTGGTGCTCACCGCCGAAACCGCGCAGGCGCTCGGCTTCGACCTCGACACGCTGCGCTTCCGCATGCCGGTCCAGACCGCGAACGGGCGCGCCTTCGCGGCCCAGGTCACGATCGACCGGCTCGAGATCGGCTCCATCACGCTGACGCGCGTCCCGGCCCTGGTCAGCGGACGCGGCCTCCTGCACGGCAACCTGCTCGGCACCTCCGTGCTCGACCGGCTCGAATCCTACGAGGTCCGGGGAAACCGCCTCGTGCTTCGGGCCGGAAAGGGATAAGGCCCGGCCGGACAGCACAGGAGAGCGGCGTGGCGGACACGATGACGGTGGTCGAGATCACGAGCCCGGGCGGACCGGAGGTCCTGAAGCCGGCCACGCGGCCGCGCCCGCGTCCCGGCCGCGGGGAGGTGCTGATCGAGGTCGTGGCCGCCGGCATCAACCGGCCCGACGCGCTGCAAAGGACCGGCCATTACAACCCGCCCCCGGGCGCGAGCGACATTCCCGGCCTCGAGGTCGCCGGACGGGTGGCCGAACTCGGCGAGGGCGTCTCCGACTGGAAGGTCGGCGACCGGCTCTGCGCCCTCGTCGCCGGCGGCGGCTACGCCGAATACTGCGTGGCCCCGGCGCCGCAATGCCTGCCGGTCCCGGACGGCTATTCCCTGCTCGAAGCCGCGGCCATCCCCGAGACCTTCTTCACCGTCTGGACCAACGTGTTCGACCGCGGCCGGCTCGCCCCCGGCGAGAGCCTGCTGGTGCATGGCGGCTCCTCGGGGATCGGCACCACGGCCATCCAGCTCGGCCGCGCCTTCGGCGCGCGGGTGTTCACCACCGCGGGCAGCCCCGAGAAATGCGCGGCCTGCCTCGAACTCGGGGCCGAGCGGGCCATCAATTACCGGGACCAGGATTTCGTCGAGATCGTCAAGGAAGCGACCGGCGGGCGCGGGGTCGACGTGGTGCTCGACATGGTGGGCGGCGATTATGTGCCCCGCTCGATCGCCTGCATGGCCGAGAGCGGTCGCCACGTCTCCATCGCCTTCCTGCGCGGCATAAAGACGACGATCAATCTCGAGCCGATCATGCGAAAGCGCCTGACCCTGACCGGCTCGACCCTGCGGCCCCGCACGGTCGACGAGAAGGCCGCCATCGCCCGCTCGCTGCGCGACAAGGTGTGGCCGAAACTGGCGGACCGGTCCGTCCGGCCGGTGATCCACGCCACCTTCCCGCTCGCCGACGCGGCGGGCGGGCACGCGCTGCTGGAGACGAGCCAGCATATCGGCAAGATCATGCTGAGGGTGCGGGACGAGGCCTGATCGGCCTAGTCCACCACGCCCGCCTTGCCCTCGAGCGCCATCATGGTCGCGGTCAGAAGCGCCACCTGAACCCGGCTTCCGTCCGGGTCGAGGCCGAACACCTCGGTCTGAGCGACGGTCAGCGTGCGGCCGGGCCGCACGACGCGGCCGCATGCGACGAGCCGGGCCGCCTTGGCGGGAGCCAAGAGGTTGATCTTGAACTCGACCGTCAGGATGCCGGTCCCGACCGGCGCCAGCGTGAGGGTGGCGTAGCCGGCCGCAGAATCGGCGATCGACGTCACCGCTCCGCCATGCACGAAGCCGTGCTGCTGCAGGATCCCCGGGGCGTGCGGAAGCAGGATGTCGACCTCGCCCGGCTCAACGCGGGCGAGGGACGCCCCGAGCGTCGCCATCAGCGTCTGGCGGGCGAAGCTGGCCCGCACCCGCTCCGCGAACAGGGGATCGCGCGGCGCGAACACCTCGTTCACGCCGCCCGCTCCAGCCCCGGCTCGCGCGACACCAGCGCGGCCGCCTCGCGGATCGTGTGCAGCCCGGCGCCGGGCCGCGTGCCGGCCGTAGCGAGGTGGCGCCGGAAGGCGCGCGCGCCGGGCCGCCCGTTGAAGATGCCGAGCAGGTGGCGGGTCATGGACGACAGCCGCACGCCTTCGGCGAGCCGCGCCGCGCAATAGGGCTCGAAGCGTTCCAGGGCCTCGAACCCGTCCGCCACCGGGGCCGGCTCGCCAAACAGGAGCGGGTCCGCATCGAGCAGCAGCGCGGGCTCATGGTAGGCCGCGCGGCCGATCATCACGCCGTCCACATGGGCGAGCTGAGCCTCGGCCCCGGCCAGCGTGGCGATGCCGCCGTTGATAGCGATCACCCGGTCCGGATAGCTGAGTTTCAGCCGGTGCACGCGGCCGTAATCGAGCGGTGGCACGTCGCGGTTCTCCTTTGGCGAGAGCCCCTGCAGCCAGGCCTTGCGGGCATGCACCACCAGGTGCGCGGCACCGGCCGCGAACACGCTCTCGGCCATGCGGGACAGCGCCTCCTCGGTGTCCTGATCGTCCACGCCGAGGCGGCATTTCACCGTGACCGGCACGGCGACGGCCGCGCTCATGGCCGCCACGCAATCGCCGACGAGCCCCGGCTCCCGCATCAGGCAGGCGCCGAAGCGGCCGTCCTGCACCCGGTCGGACGGGCAGCCGACATTGAGGTTGATCTCGTCGTAGCCGTGCTCGGCCCCGATACGGGCCGCAGCCGCCAGCGCCGCCGGTTCGGACCCGCCGAGCTGAAGCGCGACGGGGTGCTCGGCCGGATCGAACCCGATGAGCCGCTCGCGCGGCCCGTGCAGCACGGCCCCGGTCGTCACCATCTCGCTATACAGCCGCACGCGCCGCGACAGGATGCGGTGGAACACCCGGCAATGCCGGTCGGTCCAATCCATCATCGGTGCGACCGACAGGCGCCATGGATTGAACTCGCTCGAAGGTTTCGACCCGCCCGTCACTTAGACCCGCTCGCTCCTGTTCGGTTGCCGGCCCGCTGCCGCCGAAGACGCGCCCCAACTCCAGCCATGCTGTAGCCCGGAAGCCCATGCTGTAGCGGAGGGGGGCGGCCGTGGGGAAGCATGCGGGCGCCCCGCGGCGATCTTGAGGCGCCGCTGCCGGAAGCCGTCTTGCGCCGAAGAGGCGCGGCCACGCGGCACGCCTCAGCCTTCCGGGAGCGAGTTCCGGCCCGGGTGAATTCGCGTTACTCGCATTCCGGGCTGCCGAGACCGTGTGTTCATGAACCGCCAGGACATCAAGACGCTGCAGCTGTTTGTGCTCGCTTGCGAGCTGCACAGCCTCAGCCGGGCGGCCGAGCGCCTTCATCTCGCCCCCTCGGCGGCAAGCCGGCGCATCCGCCTCCTGGAGGACAGCGCCAAAGGCCAGCTTCTGGCGCGGCGCCCGCATGGCGTCGAACCGACCGCGGCGGGATTGACCATGCTGCGCTACGCCCGGGACATGCTGCACCTGACCGAGCAGGTGTCGGGCCTGCTGGACGAGCACCGCTCCGGCATCCGGGGCTATGTCAGGATCAGCGCCTCAAGCTCGGTGCTGGTGCAGCGGCTGGCCTCCGACCTGTCGCATTTCATCCAGGACAATCCCGAGATCAAGCTCGACCTGGAGGAGCATCCGACCAGCGGCACGCTCGAGGCCCTGACGCGGAAGCGGGTGGACATCGGGGCAATCGTGGTCGGCGGCGAGAGCGAGCTGCTGACCAGCTTCCCGTTCGGCGGCGACCGCTTGGCCGTCGCCGTGCCGCGCTCGCACCCTTTCGCAAGCCGGGACCGACTCCGGTTCGCCGAAATCCTGGGCCAGGACATCGTCACGCTGGAAACCAATACGGCCGTGCGGCGGTTGCTGGCCGAGGAAGCCCGGAAGCTCGGCCAGTTCCTGAAGGTCAGGGTGCAGGTCAGCAGCTTCGAGGTGGTCGGGCTGATGGTGAGCAAGGGCCTGGGTGTCGGGATCCTGCCGGAACACGGGCTTCGGCCCTTTGCCGACGCGCTGGACCTCAGCGTGGTGGATCTCGATGAACCCTGGGCGCATCGCGACTTCGCGCTCTGCGTGCGGTCGTTCGAGGAACTCGACCCGCCGACGCGGCGGCTGCTGGCGTTTCTGCTGAGCGACCGGGCCGACGAGCGTTCGAATCTTGCGAAAACAGAACGCTCCTAATTCAGTTTCTCACGGGCCGGCCGCTGAACTAGCTTTGCCTTAAGTGGAGGGCGGGCGCCCTCCGCGATGCCGGCTGGAGCCGATGCCGAACCTGCACTTCCCGGACTGGACGTCGCTTTCTCCCGACCAGCGCGGAGAGGAAGCGCAGCGCTGCCGGGCCCGCCTGGCGGAGCTCGGCACCCGGCTGAACGCCGTGGTCAGCGTTGCCGCGCCTCCGGCCGGGGCGTTCGCATCCGGCACCGCTCCACTCGGCGGATTGCCCTATGTGGCCAAGGACATGTTCGACCGCGTCGGCCGGCATGCCGGCTGGGGGGGCGTGCGGCCGCAGGGGCCCTCGCCGGCGGCAAGCGCCGAGATCCTGAACCGCCTCGATGCGGCCGGCGCCGTCGAGGTCGCGGTCTCCACCATGACCGAGCTCGCCTACGAGCCCTCGGGCTATAACGGGGTGCGGGGACGCACCCTCAATCCCTGGCACCCGGACGTGGTGTCGGGCGGCTCGTCCAGCGGCTCCGCCGCCCTGGTCGCGGCCGGCGCGGCCGTGCTCGGGCTTGGCTCGGATACGGGCGGATCGGTCCGCATCCCGGCGAGCTGCTGCGGTGTCACCGGGCTCAAGCCGACGCATGGCGCCGTCCCGGATTCGGGCAGCATGGCGCTCGCGCCGAGCCTCGACACGGTCGGGATTTTCGCCCGCAGCGCCGCCGAGTTGCAGCTGGTCTGGCCCGTGGTGTCCGGCGCCGCCCCGGCCGACGAGCGGCCTGTCACCACGGCGGTCGTGCTGGCCGAATGGATCCAGGAGGCGACACCCGGGGTGAGACGCGCCGCCGAAGCCGGGATCGAGGCCCTGCGCGCCGCGGGCGTCGCCATCGGCTCCGTCGGGTCGACGGGCGGGGTGGACGAGATCGACCGTCACACGCTTCTGGTCATGCAGGCCGAGAGCGCCCGCGCGCACCGCCCGGCCGCCTACCCCGACGGGCGGCTCTCGCCGTCGCTGCGGCGGCGGCTCACCAAGGGCGAGGAGATCGGCGAGGCCGCACTCGCCGACAGCCTCGGGCAGCGCCCCCGCCTCCTCGCCGGCTTTCTGGACTGGATCGGCGAGGCCGATGTGGCCCTGCTGCCCGTGCTGCCGTTTGAGACGCCGCTCGCCAGCCAGGCGGACCCGGAGAATCCGGCCTTCGAGCCGCGTGTGCTCTATCGGATGAGCAGCTTCACGCGCTTCGTGAACCTGCTCGGCCTGCCGGCGCTGTCGCTGCCTTGCGGGTTCGATCAGCGCGGCGTGCCGATCGGCCTGCAGATCATCGGCCGCCGCCACCGCGAGCGGCAGCTCCTGGCCCTCGCAGCCCGCGTCCAGGCGGTCAGCGACTGGCATGGCCGCATTCCCCCCGCTCTCTCCCAGGCCGGTTAGGACCGAGAGGACCGCATGACGGCACCTGCACCCTCCTCAGCGCTTTCGCACCTGCGCGTGCTGGACCTCACCCGCGTCAGGGCGGGGCCGACCTGCTGCCGCGTGCTGGCGGATTTCGGTGCCGACGTGATCAAGATCGAGGCGCCGCAGGGGGTCGATCCGAACGAGGGCATGAGCGGCCAGCGGCTCGGCTACGACATGCAGAACCTGCACCGGAACAAGCGCTCGCTGACCCTGAACCTGAAGCGGCCGGAAGGCCGGGCCATCTTCATGCGGCTGGTCGAAACCGCCGACGTGGTGGTCGAGAACTTCCGTCCCGACGTGAAGGGCCGGCTCGGCATCACGTATGACGACCTGCGGGCCGTGAACGAGCGCATCATCCTGGCCTCGATCTCGGGCTTCGGGCAGACCGGCCCCTACCGCGACCGGGCCGGGTTCGATCAGATCGCGCAAGGCATGGGCGGGCTGATGTGGGTCACGGGCGAACCCGAGCAGGGTCCCATGCGGGCCGGCATCGCGGTCGCGGATTCCGCCGCCGGCCTGTATGCCGCGACCGGCATCATGGTGGCGGTCGCCGAGCGCGAACGCTCCGGCCAGGGCCAGTGGGTGCAGACCTCGCTGCTGCAGGCGCAGATCGCCATGATGGATTTCCAGGCAGCCGCGTACCTGGTGGAGGGCAAGGTCCCGGGCCAGGCCGGCAACGACCACCCCTATTCAACCCCCATGGGCGTTGTCCGCACCCAGGACGGTTACATCAACATCGGGGTCGCCGGCGAAGGCCAGTGGGCCGCGTTCTGCCGCGCCCTGAACAGGCCCGACCTCCTCGGCCACCCGGACTACGCCGTGCAGGACCTGCGCTTCCGAAACCGGGCCAAACTCAAGGCCGAGCTGGCCGCCATCTTCCCATCCCGAACCTCGGCCGAATGGCTGTCCGATCTCGAGGCGCATGGCGTTCCGGCCGGACCGGTGTATCGGGTGGACGAGGTCTTCGCGGACCCGCAGGTCGAACATCTCGGCATCGCCGTGCCGGTTCGGCATCCGGAACTGGGGGACATCCGCCTGGTCGGACAGCCCATCGATCTGTCCCGCACGCCCGCCAGCATCGCGGCTCCGACCCCGGACCCGGGCGCCCATACGGACGAGGTGCTGGCGC
Source organism: Enterovirga sp. (assembly GCF_028290205.1). Taxonomy (GTDB): domain Bacteria; phylum Pseudomonadota; class Alphaproteobacteria; order Rhizobiales; family Beijerinckiaceae; genus Enterovirga. The sequence goes on from NZ_JAQGKF010000168.1 coordinate 27,715, forward strand.
AGATCGGCCTGGACGCCCAGGCGGTCGCCGATCTACGGGCCGCCCAGGTCGTATAAGGGAGAGACGCGGTGAGTTCAGGGGATGTCGGCCTCACGATCGAAGGCCCGCTGGCAAGGATTACGCTGGACCAGCCAGCTCGCCACAACGCCATGTCTCTCGCGATGTGGCGCCGCCTGCCGGACCGCGTCGAGGCCGCGATCAACGACCCGAACGTGCGAGTGATCCTGGTGACCGGGGCTGGCGAACGGGCCTTCTGCGCCGGCGCGGACATTTCGGAATTCGGCACGAACCGCTCCGGCCCAGAGGCCGCCACCGCCTATGACCACATCGTCGATGTGGGCCTGGAAGCGCTGCGCGGCGCCGCAAAGCCCACGGTGGCGGCCATCAAGGGCATCTGCTTCGGCGGCGGCCTCGAAATCGCCCTGTGCTGCGATCTCCGGCTCGCCTCGGCCTCCGCGCGCTTCCGGCTGCCGGCGGCGCGCCTTGGCCTGGGTTATGCACACGAGAACGTCTCGCTGCTGGTGGACCGCATCGGCCCCGCCGCCACGGCCGAAATCGTGTTCACGGCAGGGATCCTCGGTGCCGAGGAGGGACGGTCGGTCGGGATCGTCCAGCGCGTCTTCGCCGACGCGACGTTCGCCGACGATGTCGAGAGCTATGTGGCATCCATCACGGCCAACGCCCCCTTGGTGCTGCAGGCGGCCAAGCGCAGTCTGCTCGAACTCGCCAAGCCGCTCGGCCAGCGCGACGTCGGAGCGGTCGCGGCCGCCGTTGCAGCCTGCGTGGCGAGCCAGGACTATAACGAAGGGCAGGCCGCCTTTCGCGAGCGCCGGGAGCCCCGGTTCAGGGGCCGGTAGAAAACAATCGCGCCGTTCGGGCCGCGGCGTCCACTAACGGAGGAAAGCCATGAAGATCATCAAGTCACTGTTAGGAATGGCCGTCGCGGCCGGGCTGTCATTCACCGCGACACCGGGCTTCGCGGTCGGACCGGCGCCGGCACCCCTGGCCACGCCGGTCAAGCTGACCATCGGCTACGTCAAAGTCGGACACCTCGCGCCGCTGTCCCTCGTTCCCGAGGAAACCAAGAAGCTCGGCGTCGAGATCGAACTCGTGGAGTTCTCGCGCTACGCCGACGCCCGCACGGCCCTCCTGGCCGGCTCGCTCGACGCGGCCGCGGTGGCCCCGGCTGACCTCGCCATCAGCCTCGCCCAGGGCTCGACCAACATGGTCGGCATCATGGGCGTCGGCGGCTCCAAGAAGTACGTCATCGGCCGCAAGGGCGTGAAGCTCGATTCCTGGGAAGACCTGAAGGGCAAGAAGGTCGCCATCGGCCCCGGCTCGGCCGTGTGGTTCCAGTTCGCCGCCACGGTGACCGAGAAGGGCGTGCCGTATAACAGCTTCCAGGCCATCAACATCCAGGGCGGCGGCGCGAATTTCAACCAGGCGCTCCAGCGCGGCGAAGTGGACGCGATCGTCTGCTGGGAGCCCTTCGAGTCGATCCCTGTCCTGGAAGGCTACGGCTTCTTCGCCAAGAACCTCGAATACAGCGAGTCGAAGGCGGTCGGAGCCGAGCTGGGCATGATCGCGGCGAGCCGCAAGGCCGTGGAAACGAAGCGCGACGCGGTGGAGCGTTTCGTGTGGGCCTATATCAAGGCCCAGGAGACGCTGTCGGCCGACCCGGCCCGGTTCGCCGATTCCTATGCCCGCCTGACCGGCGTCGACCCCCGGATCGCCACCGAGGCCTCGAAGCTGATCACGCTCGGCGCAGTGATCTCCCCTGAGCAGCTCGAGCGACAGGCCAAGGCCTTCGCTGATCTCGGCGTGATCCAGAAGGACATGTCGGGCGAAATCCGGAAGTACTGGGACGCCTCCTTCGTGGCCAAGGCCACGGGGCGATAATTTTGGGGTCCGCCGTCGTCCCCTCGGGGGCGACGGCTGCCTGGAGACAGCGATGGCACAGAGCGAAGCATTGCCGGCGGACGGGCACACCTTGTCCGCCCCAGCCCCCGTCAGGCGGGCGCCCGCCCAACCCCAGCGCACGGGAGTGGCGCACCTCCTGACCAACACGGCCCCGGGGCGCCTCGTGCTGGCCGTCTCAGTGCCGGTGCTGCTGCTGATCCTGTGGCAGCTTGCCGGACGGGGCACCGGATCTCTGTTCGGGGGCGTTCTGCCCACGCCGGACCGCGTCTGGGCGGCGTGGCAGACCTGGGCCTTCGGCCAGGCCGGCCTCGGGCTGAACCCCTATAGCGGAACCTGGCTGTCGAACGTCCTGTACTCGGCGCAGCGCGTCGGCCAGGGGTTCGCCCTCGCCACTCTGATCGGCGTGCCGTTCGGCATCCTGATCGGCTGGAACCGGCTCGCGGCCGGCACCTTCGACCCGCTGATCCAGGTTCTGCGCCCCATCCCGATCACGGCCTGGCTCCCCTTCTCGATCGCCGTGTTCGGCATCGAGAGCATGGGGGCCGTGTTCCTGATCGCGCTCGGCGCCTTCTACCCGATCGTGATCAACACCACGGCGGGCACGCGCGGCGTCGAGAAGAACTGGATCCGGGCCGCGCTGATGATGGGCGCCCGCCCGTCGGACATCCTGCTGCGGGTCATCCTGCCGGCCTCCCTGCCGTCCGTCTTCACGGGCCTGCGCATCGGGCTCGGCATCGGCTGGACCGCCGTCATCGTGGCCGAGATGGTCGCCGTGAAATCCGGCCTCGGCTACGTGTTGTGGGACGCCTATTACATCGGCCGAATGGACGTGGTCATCGCGGACATGGCCTCCATCGGCCTGCTTGGCTACCTCAGCGACCGGCTGATCCTCGCTCTCGAGCACTGGTTGCTCGGCTGGCGCCGGCTCCAAAGCTTCCAGAATTGAGTGATCGCATGAGCCTGATCGCGTTCAACGGCGTCTCGAAGACCTTCAGCGGCAAGACCGCGGTCCGGGCGCTCGCCGATGTCGACCTCACCATCCAGGAGGGCGAGTTCGTCGCCCTCCTGGGGCCCTCGGGCTGCGGAAAGTCCACGCTGCTGAACCTGCTGGCCGGGTTCGAGCCGCTCAGCGACGGCGACTTGACCTTCGACGGGCAGACGGTGGCCCGTCCGGGCCCCGACCGGGGCGTCGTGTTCCAGGAAGCCTCACTGTTCCCGTGGCTGACGGTCTGGGACAACATCACCTTCGGACCCCGCGTCCAGCGCCAGAGCAAGGCGGATTACGAGGGCCGGGCCCGCGAGATGCTGCGGCTCGTCGGCCTCGAGGCGTTCAAGGATGCGCTGCCGGCGCAGCTCTCGGGCGGCATGCGGCAGCGCGTCGGCATTGCCCGCGCACTGGTCATGAACCCGCGCGCCCTGCTGATGGACGAGCCGTTCGGCGCGCTCGACGCGCAGACCCGGCTCACCATGCAGCAGCTCCTGCTCGACGTGTGGCAGACGCTCGGCATCGCCGTGCTGTTCGTCACGCACGATATCGACGAGGCCGTGCTGCTGGCCGACCGCATCTGCGTGATGTCGGCCCGCCCGGGCCGCATCACGCGCGAAATCCCCGTTGAGCTGCCCCGCCCCCGCTCGATCGACAGCCTGATCACCCCTGAATTCATGGCCTATAAGGGCATGATCATGACGGACATGAAGGTCGCGCACGGAGCCCATTGATGGCCAATCCCCGGGTTCCCTACCGGCTGAGCTCGAGCCGGCCGCCGCTGCCCGCGCTCGACGGCAAGCGCATCCTGGCCCACCTCGTGGTCAACGTAGAGCATTGGCGCTTCAGCGATCCGATGCCGCGCAGCATCCTGACTCCGCCGCACGGGCGGGAGACGGTGCCGGACGTCCCGAACTTCTCCTGGGCGGATTATGGCATGCGGGCCGGGCTCGCCCGCATCCTCGACCTGTTCCGCAGCCGCGGCCTGCCCGCTTCCACGAGCTTCAACGCCGGCGTGATCGAGGCCTATCCGGAGGCGGCGGCCGCGATGCGCGACGCCGGATGGGAATTCATCGGCCACGGCATGCACCAGCGTGCGCTGAACCACGCCGAGGGCGGCGAAGGGGCCGTGATCGGCGAAGCCATCGACCGGATCGCCGCCTTCACGGGGGTGCGGCCGCGCGGCTGGCTCTCGCCGGGTCTGCGGGAGACGGACGACACGCCGGACATCCTGAAGGGTCTCGGCATCGACTACGTGTTCGACTGGGTGATCGACGACGTTCCGTCCTGGATGACCACGCGCAACGGGCCGCTGCTCGCGATGCCCTACAACCTCGAGATCAACGATTCCGTCATCTATGCCGTCGAACGTCACGCGACGGGCGAGATGTCGAACCGCCTGGACCACACCCTGCGGCTGTTCGAGCGCGAGGCCCAGAGCGCGACCCGCGTGCTCGCGCTCGGCCTGCATCCACATCTGATCGGCGTGCCGCACCGCTTTCACGAGCTCGAGCGAATGGTCGATCGCCTGTCCGCCTCGCCGCAGGTGAAATTCGTGACCGGGGCCGAGATCGCGGATTGGTATGCCGCGCACGAGCCCGCCCCGCCCCCCTGAATTCGCATTATGCGAAATCTGGTTGCCCAAAGTTCTTATTCTGCCAAGCTCGGCCATACCCGTATGGTTCCCGTGGCCGCCCCTGTGCCGGCCCAGCCCAGTCCGAGGATCATGTTTCTGTTTGACGGCCAGCGGGTCGCGGCCCCGCCATCGGACGAGCCGTCCCGGTGAGCCCGGCGGACACCTCCCCGTTCGACACAGTGGGCGCCTTTGCGTCCCATATCGCGGACACGCGATTCGGGGATGTGTCGGAGGTGGCGGTCGCGCGCGCCAAGACGTTCCTGCTCGACACGATCGGCGTCGGTCTGGCCGGCACCTCGGACGCCCATGCGGCGCGCGTGCTGCGCGCGGCCCGACAATGGGGCGACGGATCTGAGGCGACCGCCTGGGGCAGCGGCGTGCGGCTCCCGGCCCCGTCGGCCGCCTTCGCCAACGCCTACCTGATCCACTCGCTCGAATTCGACTGCATCCACGAGCAGGCCGTGGTTCACCCCATGGCGACGCTCCTGTCGGCGCTGTTTGCCTGGAGCGAGCGCGAGGCCGCGAGGGGCCGGCCGGTCAATGGGCGGCAGTTTCTCACCGCCATGGTGGTCGGGGTCGACATGGCCGGGCTGCTCGGCGCGGCCACTGCCTCCGGCCTTCGGTTCTTTCGCCCCGCCACCGCGGGGGGCTTCGGGGCGGCCGCGGCTCTGGCGAGCGCAGCCGGGTTCGACGCGGACCAGGTCCGGGCCGCCCTCGGCATCCACTTCGGACAGGTGTCCGGAACCATGCAGGCCCATGTCGAGGGCTCACCCGCCCTCGGGCTGCAGATCGCCTTCAACGCCCGGGCCGCCGTCACGGCCATCGACCTTGCCCAGGCCGGCCTGACCGGACCGCGCGACTTCCTGAACGGCCCGTTCGGCTACTTCGCGCTGTTTGAGAACGGCTCCTTCGACCCCGCCCCGATTCAGGCCGAGCTCGGCCGGGTTCCCCAGATCACCCGCCTGTCGCACAAGCCCTTTCCGAGCGGCCGCCTGAGCCATGGCGGGGTGGATGGGCTCCGCCGCCTGATGGGCGAGCACGGCTTCGCGGCGGACGAGATCGCCGAGGTCGTCGTCCACGTGCCGCCGGTGGTGATGCGGCTGATGGGCCGGCCGAACGTGCCGAACCCCTCTTCCAATTACGCCAAGCTGTGCCTGCCCTTCGTGGCCGGGACCTATCTGGCGCGCGGGCGGGTCGACGTGCCCGATTTCGGCTCGCCCGAGATGCTGAACGATGAAGCCGTTCATGCCTATGCGGCCCGCATTCGCCTCGCGCCGGACGACAACCCGGACCAGAATGCGATCGCCCCGCAGCGCGTGGTCGTGCGCCTGAAGACCGGCGCAGAGTTCGCCGTGACCATTCCGGCCATCTACGGCCACCCCGATGCCGCGCTGACCGAAGCCGAGAACCTCGACAAGTTCGCCCGGTGCTGCAGCTATGCCCGCCCGGCGGTTGCGCCTGCGCTGCGGGACGAGCTGATCGGGCTCGTGGCCCGGTTCGACCAGGTCGAGGACGTGGCCACCCTCCCCCGCATGCTCGCCCCGTCGGGTGCGCATTGAGCCCGAGCCTCACCGAGCGGCTCGTTCCCATTCTGCGCCGACCGGTCGGGGCCGAGATCCGGACGCACGTGACCCTGCACGTGCTCGACTGGGTCGGATGCGCGATCCTCGGCGCCACCACTGACGCGGGCGCGGTGTTCAGGGCGGAGGCGCGCGCTCGCGCCCCCGGTCCCGCCGCAGTGGTCGGAGGCGGCAGGGTCGAGGGTCGTGCGGCCGCCTTCGCCAACGGTGCCTTCGGCAACATCCTGGAGATGGACGACCTGCACCGGGAGGCGATCCTCCATCCCGGCCCGGTGGTGATTGCGGCCGCGCTTGCGGCCGCGGAGACCACGGGGGCCTCGGCGGAGCGCTTCCTGGACGCAGTGGTGCGCGGCTACGAGGCGATGATCCGCCTGGGCCGGGCCTTGGGCCCTGGGCATTATCGCCACTTCCATCCGACTGGCACCTGCGGCCCGTTCGGTGCGGCCGCGGCCGTCGGCGACCTCCTCGGCCTCGATGACGGGCAACTCGTCTCGGCGCTCGGCAACGCCGGCACGCAGGCGGCGGGCCTCTGGCAGTGCCGGCACGAGCCGGTCATGACCAAGCAGCTCCACAACGCCCGAGCCGCGGAGGCCGGCTACGCGGCAGCCCTGCTGGCGAGCTTCGGCCTCACGGGAGCCCGGTTCATCCTGGAGGGCGAACAGGGCCTTTTCGCCGGCATGGCGCCGGGTGCCCGGCCCGACGACGTCACGTCCGAGCCGAATGGCGCCTGGCTCGTCACCCAGACCAGCCTCAAGCCGTGGCCCGCCTGCCGGCACGCCCATGCGGCGATCGACGCCGCGCTGGTGCTTCGCCAGAAGCGCCCCGAGGTCCTGCCGGTCTCGATCGAAGTTGGCACCTACCCGGACGCCGTCGCCTTCTGCGACCGCGCCGAGCCCCGAACCAGCATCGAGGCGAAGTTCAGCCTGCAGCACGCCATCGCCGCGACACTGATCGATGGCCCGCCCCAGCTCGCCGCCTTTGAGCCTGCCGGGCTCGGCCGGGCCGACATCGCCGCGCTTCGCCGCCGCATCACGGTCGCCGTGAGCGAGCCCTATGGCTCCGCCTACCCCCGCCGTTTCGGTTCGGGCCTGGAAGCCCGGTACCAGGATGGCACGACCGTCGCTGTCGCGGTGCACGATGCGCTTGGCGACCCCGAAAATCCGCTGTCACGCGATGCCCTGATCGCCAAGGCCGAAACCCTGATCGCAGCTGCCGGACGGGACGCGGACGAGACGCGTGCGGTGATCCGCGCCGCTCTCGCTCTCGACCAGGGCGGAGCGATTGCCGGGCTCACCCACCAATTCACCCATCGTGACCTTCACTAGGAGTTCAGACATGCCTTTGGCCGGAAAGGGAATGCTCATCACGTCCATGGACGTCGATCCGGCAGCCGAGGCCGATTTCAACCTCTGGTATGACCGCGAGCACCTGGCGGAGCGGGTCGGCATCGAGGGCTTCCTCGAGGCGCGCCGCTGGATCGCCGACAAGGCACCGACCAAGTATTTCTGCACGTATTCGACCGACACCTTCGCGGCGCTCAGCAGCCCGGCCTACAAGAAGGTGCTAGCGAACCAGACGGACTGGTCGACCACGCACATCTCGAACTTCCGCAACCCGGGCCGCGCCGTCGGGCGCATCACGGAGAGCCGCGGCCAGGGCCGTGGCGCGGTGATGGGCGTGGTTCGGCTGCGGCCGGCCGCCGGTTCGCAGGAGAGCCTCCGGGCCAAGCTCGCCGGCCTGCTCGATCCCGGCACGCTCCCGGGCATCATCTCGCTCCACCTCGTCGAGAGCGACCCCGAGCTGTCCAGGAACCTGACCAACCCGAACGACCCCAATCCGGGTGCGGGCGACTGGTACGTGCTCATCGACGGCACCGATCTGGCGGCCGTGCGGGAGCTGATCGAGACGCGCTTCGCGTCGCCGGGCGCCGAGGTTGTCTCGACTGGGACCTACCGCCTGATGTGGGATCTTGCGAAAAGCGATCTTTGAGCCGGCCGACCGCCTTATACATCAGACACGGAGGTAGAACATGAACCGACCCCTGAAGTCCGCCCTCGCGGCCGCGCTCGCGGTTGCTGTGGGAAGTTCCGCTGCCCTTGCCGACAAGTGGAACATGCCGGTCCGCTCGAATGAGCGGAATTACTTCACCCGCAATATTCTCCAGTTTGCGGAAGAGGTGAAGGCCGGCACCGCCGGCAAGCTTGAGATCGTCATCCACCCCGAGGATTCGCTGACCAAGCAGCCGGAGGTGAAGCGCGCCGTGCAGACCGGACAGGTCCAGCTCGGCGAATTGCTGATGTCGATCCACTCGAACGAGAACGCCGTTTTCGGCGTGGACGCGGTGCCGTTCCTGGCCACCAACGCCGAGGAGAACCGCAAGCTTCTCGCGGCGGCTCGTCCGTTCATCGAGGAGCGCCTCAAGAAGCAGGGCATCCGTCTCCTGTTCGTGGTCCCGTGGCCGCCGAACTCCTTCTACGCCGGCAAGGAGATCAAGTCGGTCGCCGACTACAAGGGCGTGCGCTTCCGGGCCTTCAACCCGGTGACGGGGCGCCTCGCCGAGCTGATGGGCGCCATCCCGGTCACGGTGCAGCAATCGGAGGTGCCGCAGGCCTTCTCGACCGGCGTCATCCAGGCGATGATCACCTCGCCGGCCACAGGCGTCGACACGCAGGCCTGGGACTTCGTGAAGTATTACTATGACGTGAAGGCGATGGCGCCCTGGAACATCGTCATCGCGAACGAGCGCGTGTTCAGCCGCCTCGATCCGAAGACCCAGGAAGCCGTGATGGCCGCTGCCAAGGTCGCCGAGGAGCGCGGCTGGAAACTTCAGGCCGAGGAAACGGGCAAGCTCGTCGACACGCTTCGCTCGAAGGGGATGGACGTGCGTGAGGGCAGCCCTGAGCTGATGGGCGAGCTGAGGAAGATCGGCGATCAGCTGATTCAGGAATGGTCCAAGGCGGCCGGCGAGGATGGCCAGAAGATCCTCGACGCTTACCGCAAAGGTTGAGCCCGGAACCGCATGCGCATTCTCGATAGGTTTTATTCATTAGGGATCGTCCTCGCGGCGGTCTTCATGGTGCTGATCGCGGCCCTCACCCTGTCTCAGGTTGTGGGCCGCATGATCGGGGTCGTCATCCCTGATGCCGGCGATCTCGCCGGCTACGCGATGGCGGCCGCGACCTTTCTGGCGCTCGCCCACACCTTCCGCAGCGGGGGCCACATCCGTGTGAACCTGCTGCTGATCCATGTCTCGCGGCGGCTGCGCCACGCACTCGAGTGCTGGTGCCTCGCCTTCCTGACCGTCGTGGGCGGGCTGTTTGCCGCGTTCTCGATCAAGCTCGTGATGGATTCCTACGCGTTCGGGGACGTCTCGACCGGCATGATGCCGGTCCCGCTCTGGATCCCGCAGATCTCCATGGCCCTCGGCGCGGTGCTGTTTGAGATCGCCGTCATCGAGGAACTCGTGCGCGTGATCCGCGGCGAGGAGCCCCGCTACGAGCGCGCCGACGGCGACGCCTTTACCGAATAGGACGGAAATGGATCCCCTTCTTTACAGCCCGATCCTGGCGCTGGCACTGCTGCTCCTGCTCGCCTCAGGGCTGTGGGTCGCGGCCTCGCTGATCGGCGTCGGGCTGATCGGCATGCTGCTGTTCGCCGATGCGCCGATCGACCTCGTCATGCCGTCCGCCTTGTGGGGTGCCGTCAGCAGCTGGACGCTCACCGCCCTGCCCCTGTTCGTCTGGATGGGCGAGATCCTGTTCCGCACGAAGCTCGCCGACGATCTCTTCAACGGCCTCGCGCCCTGGACCACGCGACTGCCTGGCCGCCTCCTCCACGTGAACGTCATCGGTTGCGGCATCTTCGCGGCCGTGAGCGGATCCTCGGCCGCGACGGCCGCGACCGTTGGCCAGATGTCCCTGCCGGAGCTGAAGCGGCGAGGCTATCACGAGCCGACCAGCATCGGTTCGCTCGCCGCCTCCGGCACGCTCGGCCTGCTGATCCCGCCGTCGATCATCATGATCGTCTACGGAGTGTCGGCCAACGTCTCGATCGCCAGGCTGTTTCTCGCCGGCGTGCTGCCCGGCCTGATGATGATGGGCCTGTTCATGGGCTACATCATGATCTGGTCCATGCTGAACCGGGACAAGATGCCGCCGCGTGAACCTTCGCTTCCGTTTGGCGAAAAGTTGAAACGTCTGCGTCTTCTGCTGCCGACCGTCCTGCTCATCGTGGCGGTGATCGGGTCGATCTATACCGGCGTCGCGACGGCGACAGAGGCGGCGACCTTGGGCGTCGTCGGCTCGCTGCTGGTCGCGCTGGTGTCGGGCAGCCTGACCTGGGCGAACTTCAAGGAGAGCCTCTACGGGGCGACGCGCACGTCGTGCATGATCGGTTTCATCATCGCGGCGGCCGCCTTCCTGTCGGTGGTGATGGGGTATGCCGGCATTCCGCGGGCGCTCGCGAGCTGGATCGGCACCTTGGGCCTGTCGCCCTACGGGTTGATCTTTGCCCTCACGATCCTGTTCCTGATCCTCGGCTGCTTCCTGGACGGGATCTCCATGGTCGTGCTCACGACGGCGGTCATCATGCCGATGGTCGAGGCCGCCCATATCGACCTGATCTGGTTCGGCATCTTCATCGTGCTGGTCGTGGAGATCGCGCAGATCACGCCACCGGTCGGCTTCAACCTGTTCGTCGTGCAAGGGCTCACCGGCCACAACATCCTGCACGTCGCCCGGTCCGTAATGCCGTTCTTCTTCGTGCTCTGCCTTGGCGTCGTCCTGATCACGATCTTTCCGGAGATCGCGACCTGGCTGCCCCAGACGATGTTCTCAGCCCGCTAACGACGACCAGCGACCGAGGCCCGCATGACCACCACCGACCCAACCCTGCTGCCCGTTTCTCACCTTTCGCAGGAGATCGTCGCCCGGCGCCTGTCTCCGGTCGATCTCACCGAGGCGTATCTCGACCGGATCCGGAGGCAAGAGCCGAAGCTGCAGGCCTTTGTGGAGGTCTATGCGGACGAGGCTCGCCAAGCCGCCCAGGCCGCTGATCTCGCCATCCGGTCGGGCCACGCGATCGGGCCGCTGCACGGCATCCCGGTCGCCCTGAAGGACCTGATCGAGATGGAAGGCCGGATCGTCACGGGCGGCTCGGAGGCCTGGCGGCAGCGCCGGGCCACCCGCACCGCCACGCTGGCGCGCCGGTTGATCGCGCAGGGCATGATCGTGCTCGGCAAGACTCATACGGTCGAGTTCGCGATGGGCGGCTGGGGCACCAATTCCCGCCTCGGCACGCCCTGGAACCCGTGGGACCCGGACCGCCAGCGCACCCCGGGCGGCTCAAGCAGCGGCTCGGGCGTCGCGGTGGCGGCCGGTCTCGCCCCCTGGGCCGTGGGCACGGACACCGGAGGGTCCGTGCGGATGCCGGCCTCCTGGTGCGGCATCACCGCCCTCAAGACCACCGTCGGCCGGATCAGCACCTACGGCGTGCTGCCGCTGAGCCCGACGCTCGACACGCCCGGCCCGATGACCCGCACGGTGGAGGATGCCGCGGTTCTCTACATGGCCATGCAGGGCCCGGATCCGCTCGAGCCGCGGACCGAGCGCCTGCCGGCCAGCGACCCGTTGCCCGGGCTCAAGCGCGGCATCCGGGGCCTGCGGCTGGCTCGCATGCCCGACACGGAGCGCACCTACGCCTCGGCCGAGGTGCTGGCCGCCTATGACGCCTCGCTCGTCGAGCTGGAGCGGCTCGGAGCCGAGATCGTCGACGTCGCCCTGCCCTTCGGACTGGCGGACGTGGCGGCGCTCAATCTGCGCATCATGGCGGCCGAGAGCTACACGCTGCATCACGAACTCGTCGACGACGAGACCAGCCCGCTGGACCCGCATGTCCGGCCGCGCATCCTGGCGGGCCGGACCCTCACGGCGCAGGCCTATATCGATGCGCTGCAGCAGCGTGAGGAGATGAAACAGGTGTTCGGTCGCGCGCTCGACGGCATCGACGCGTTTCTGACGCCGAGCACCATGACGACCGCCTTGCCGCTGGACGAGGTCGACCAGACCACGGCGCCGGCGCATTTTACCCGCTTCGGCAACTTCCTCGATCTGTGCGCCGTATCGCTGCCGAACGGCGCGGGCGCCGGCGGCCTGCCGACCTCGCTGCAGATCGTCTGCCGCGGCTACGACGAGGCCACCGCGCTGCGGATCGGCTGGGCCTACCAGAACGCCACCGAGTGGCATCTGCGCCGCCCGCCCGGACTGGCCTGATCCAAAGGTCGGCGTCCCGCTGAGGTGGGGCCCCCGGCCGCTCCGGCGGCCGGCGCGAAACGGGGTGGCCCCTAGCGGGGCCCCTCCCCGCCGCCATCGAGGCCCGGATAGGCCTCGCTGAGGGCCCGGCCGATGACGGCATGCGCCCGCCGCATCATGCGGGTCGCCCTCCGCTGGGCCATCGGGCCGTTCCGAAGAGCAACCGCCTCCGATACTTCCTTGTAGTTCTGGAGCGATATCTCCAGCATCTCATGCGTCCAGGCATGCGCCAGATACCGGTATCTCCGCGCCTGCTTGTCGATGCCGTCGAGCATTCGGGTCAGGGTCTTGTTGCCGCAATGCCGATGAAGCGCCGACGTGAACGCGACGCTGCTTTCGAAGAACTGCCCCACATGCCGAGAGCTGATGGCGGCCTCGAGCGCAACCAGCAACGCAGCGAGTTCGACGTCGACGACGCGGTCTGGATTTTTGGCGGCTCCGGCCGCAGCTAGACCCTCGAGCGCCGCACGGCAGGTGTAGACCTCGTCGAGATCCTGCCGGCTGATCGGGGTCACCCGAACGCCGCGGCGTGCCGACCGGACGATAAGGCCGTCGGCCTCGAGCACCTTCAGCGCCTCGCGCACCGGCGACCGGCTGACACCGTATCGGGCGCAGACCTCCTCCTCGGTCAGGCGAGAGCCAGGCTCGAGCCGCAGGGTGATGATCTCGGTCGACAGCGCGCGCGCGACCTCCGCGCCGATCACGGTCGGGATCGCAAAGCCCCTCGCCTGCTCTGCGCCTGCTGTGAAACTGCGCTCGGGCGGCGTGATGTCAGCGCCCTCGGCAGCGCCGCGCCGGTGACGAAGACTCATCAGCAACTCCTGCCTTGCAGCCAGAGGTTATGCGGCACGGAAACACACACCCGGGGCCCGCGGGGGCAGTCTGGAGGCGGCAGGATCGGGGCCCGAAGGCTGGGCCGCAGCGCCCCGGGCGCCCCGGCGACGGGCTGTGACACCGTTCGGAACAAGGAGCCCGGAATCTTGGCCCGCCTGCCTACCAAAGTCGCACATTCACTTGCCGACCCGCTTGCCTCACATCGGTTTATGGGCGAGCATCCCCCGTGTACAGTATACAATCGGGGGATGCCGAGGCGCGACTGGTGGTCTGGGCCTGTAGGGCTGTCCTCTCCGGCCGCTGCCAGCAGCCGGAAAGTCGGACGGCCTGACGGGGCACGAGATCCACCCCCGGTCCGGCGACAACACGCGCCAGCTGCTCGAGTGAGGAACTGAGGAGACCTGATCAGGTGGGCAAGCGACTTTGCTGGCAGGAAGCCGGACCGGACACACGGGTCTCGGTGAGGCGCGACGAGCCGGCGCACGTCCCGGCATCGGGCGCGTGATCGTGGCCGCGACCGCCAAGGTTGCGGGCCGGCGCGATCTGCGCCCGCTGCTCGTCGTGCCGGGAGCGCTGTGGCTGCTCGTGTTCGGCGTGGCCCCGCTTGTTCTGCTGTTCGCCATGTCGTTCTGGACCTCGTCAATCTTCGGCACGACAACCGACTTCACGCTCGACAATTACCGGGTCATTGCCGACGACCCCGTCTATGTGCAGGTCCTCCTCCAGACCTTGCGGATCGCGGCCACCGTCACGGCCTTGTCGCTTCTGGCCGGCTACCCGATGGCGTATTTTCTGGCCTCGCTCGGAGGCGGCAGGCGCAATTTCTTTCTTGTTCTGCTCTTCCTGCCGTTCTGGTCGAGCTATGTCGTCCGGACCTTCGTGTGGCTGCCCATGCTCGGCCGCAACGGCCTCGTGAACACGGTGCTCATGGAAATGGGCCTGATCTCGCAGCCGCTGGACTGGCTGCTCTACAATGAGGGCGCCACGCATATCGGCCTCGTCTACGTCTACACGTTGTTCATGACGCTGCCGATCTACCTGTCGCTGGATCGGATCGACCGCAAGCTCATCGAGGCCGCCGCGGATCTCGGCGCCGGGCCGTTCCGGACCTTTGCGCGGGTGACCTTCCCGCTCAGCATGCCGGGCGTCCTGTCCGGCTGCGTGATGGTGTTCCTGCTGGCCTGCGGGGCCTATGTCACGCCGCAGCTCCTCGGCGGAACGTCCGGCATGATGTTCGGCAACGTCATCGCCCCTCAATACACGGTGACAAACAACTGGGCGCTCGGGGCGGCCCTGTCCGTGATCCTCGTCCTGGTCGTGTTCCTCTGCCTTGTCGTGTTCGGCCGCCGCGTCCGGCTGAACGACATCTTCATCGGGGGCTGAACGTGGCTGCTCTCGCCGCCGGATCCTCTCCGCCGCTGGACGTGCGCCAGCGCGGCGAGCGCGCGCGCCGCATCCTGCTGTGGCTCTATGCCGGGCTGTTCTACTGCTTCCTGTACCTGCCCATCCTGCTTCTGGTCGTCCTGTCGTTCAACGATTCCCAGACCATCGGCCTGCCGCTGCAGGGCGCCACCCTGCGCTGGTACCGCGAGGTGCTGGGATCGCCCGAGATGATGTGGTCGATCGCAAACAGCTTCATGCTGGGCGTCGTCAGCGCGGTGATCGCCACGCTGCTCGCGCTTCTGATGGCCCTCGGCTTCCGTCAGGAATTCCCGCTGAAGGCACTGCTGATGAAGATCATCCTGCTGCCGATCCTCATCCCGGGCATCGTCGGCGGCGTGATCTATCTGGTGTTCTTCGGCTATGGCGAAATGCGCTTCGGGGTCTGGTCAAGCGCCCTGCCCGTGCACATCACCTGGGTGCTGCCGTTCGCGTTCCTGACGCTGTTTCCGCGCATCCACGGCCTCGACCGCAGCCTGGAAGAGGCCGCGGCCGACCTCGGGGCGCGGCCCTTCACGGTGTTCCGGCGGGTGGTCCTGCCCATCATCCGGCCCGGCGTGGTCGCGACCGCGATGTTCGCCTTCACACTCTCCTTCGACGAGTTCATCCGAACCCTGTTCGTGATCGGCAACGAGCGCACCGCGCCGGTCCATCTCTGGACGCTGCTGTCCGATCAGATGGCGCCGTTCCTCCCCGCCGTGGGGGTCCTCATCACCGTGATCTCGATGCTCGTGTCGTTCGTGGGCTTCGCGGCCTCCGCGCGGGCCTCGCGCACCGGCTAAGTTCAACCAGGGAGAACAAGGATGTCGAGTTTCGATCCTGACGGCCGGGGTAGCCTGGACCGCCGCCACTTCCTCGGTGGCACTCTCGCCGGCGCGGCGGCGCTGAGCGGCTTCGGCCTCGCCGGCCCGGCCGCGGCCCAGGGCGCCGAGGTCACCGCCCTCATGGTCAACGCCATGCTCAGCCCCAGCCTCAAGCCGATCGCCGAGGCCGAGGCGAAGGTCACCATCAAGGAAGGCGCCTTCCTGTCCGGGACCGACACCGTGTCGCGCCTCACGGCGCCCGGCGGCGCCCGCTACGACCTGATGAACAGCTCCTATGCCTTCTCCCATCCCGTGGTGATGGGCCCCAAGGCGGGCGCGGAGCGCGTGCAGCCGATCGACGTCTCGCTGATCCCGAACATGCGGTTCATCAACGAGCCTTCCAAGGAAGGCATCGGGCAGCGCGACGGCAAGGTCTACATGGTGCCCCATAGCTGGGGCTTCGACTCGATCCTCTACAACCGCGATGTCGTTCCGGACGACGACCCGTACACGCAGTCCTGGTCCCTTCTGTTTGAAGACAAATATGCCGGCCGGATCGGCTGGTGGGACGTCGCCCACCAGATGCTCATGGCTGCCGGCCTCTATCTCGGCCACGCCGAGCCGGAGAAGATGGACCGGAACCAGCTGAACGAGGTCTCGAAGTTCCTGATCTCGAAGAAGAAGAACGTCCGCACCTTCTACACGACCTTCGCCCAGGGCTCGAACCTGCTGGCCAGCGGTGAGATCGCGGTCGGCTACGGCATCGCGCCGATGCGCAACGAGCTGAAGAAGCGCGGGTTCAACATCACGGGCTCCTGGCCGAAGGAGGGCGTGCTCTCGCTGATCAGCGCGTCCTACATCCCCAAGGATTCGCGCAATGTGGCGGGCGCGCACGCCCTCATCAACGCGATGCTCGGCGAACGCTACGCCAAGGAGCTGTCGAACGGCTCCGGCTACCTGTCGGCCTCGACCTTCGCCCAGGAGAACCTGACCCCGGAATTCCGCAAGGAATTCGGCTACGGCATCTTCGACGGCAGCGTGAAGCACTACCAGCTCAAGTTCCCGACCAACATGAACATGTGGATCGAGACCTGGAGCAAGGTGAAGAGCGCCTGACATGGCTGCAGCGAGCACTGTGCCCCTTCCCCGAGGTCAGGCCCAAGAGCAGAGGGCCCGGCTCGCTGCGGCCTCCAGCCAGGCCGCGGGCGAGATCTCCGTCTCGATCCGCGGCATCACCAAGTCGTTCGGCACCACAACGGCTCTCGACGCCGCCAATCTCGACATCCGCCGCGGCGAGTTCTTCTCGCTGCTGGGGCCCTCCGGCTGCGGCAAGACCACCCTCCTGCGCATCATTGGAGGGTTCGAGACTCCGACCAGCGGCGATCTTCTGATCGCCGGCCGGAGCGCACTCGGCGATCTCCCCTACCGGCGGCGAACCAACATGGTGTTCCAGCATGGGGCGCTGTTTCCGCACCTCAACGTGGCGCAGAACATCGCCTTCGGCCTGGAGATGAAGCGGTTGCCCAAGCCGGACATCGCCAAGAAGGTCGAGGAGGCGCTCGCGCTGGTCCGGCTCACCGGCTACGGCGACCGCAAGGTCGACCAGCTCTCGGGCGGCCAGCGGCAGCGGATCGCGATGGCCCGCGCCCTCGTCAACGATCCCGAGGTGCTGCTGCTCGACGAGCCGCTCGGAGCGCTCGACCTGCAGCTGCGCCTGCAGATGCAGGAGGAACTTCGACGCCTGCATCGGGCCATCGGCGGCACCTTCATCTTCGTGACGCACGACCAGGGCGAGGCGATCACGATGTCCGATCGCATCGCGGTGATGAATGCCGGGCGCATCCAACAGGTCGGCACCCCACGCGAGGTGTACGAGCGCCCCGCGACCAAGTTCGTCGCCGAGTTCATGGGCCACTCGAACTTCTACGAGGCGGTGGTGGCGAGCCGAGACGCGACCGACTCCGGCATTCTGACGGTCGGCGGCCAGCCCTTTCCGACCCGCCTGCCGGCCGATGCGGCGGTGGGCCGGACGGTGTTCGTGGCACTCCGCTACGAGAAGGTCGATGTGGTGCCCGGCTCGACAGGGGCGGCCGGCGGGCCCGCGCTCGCCGGTACGCTGGAGGAGGAGACCTATATGGGCTCCTTTGTCCGCCGGCGCGTCGACCTCGGCTCGATGGGCGTGATCGTTTCCGATGCCGCGAATACGGGTCGGCAGGTCGCGATGCGGCCGGGCGACCCCGTCCAGGTCCGGTGGGAGCTCGACAGCGCCACCGTGCTCCTGAACTGAGCCTGCCGCACCGTCGGCCCTTCTGCGAACCAGGGAGTGACATCGCCATGCCGCACGCGACCGCCGACGACGGGGTGAAGCTCTATTACGAGGAGACCGGAGCCGGGCGGCTCGTGATCTTCGTGCACGAATTCGCCGGCAGCTACCGGAGCTGGGAGCCGCAGATGCGCCATTTCGGCCGGCGCTACCGCTGCGTCAGCTTCGCGGCGCGCGGCTATCCCCCGTCCGACGTGCCGGACAATCCCAGCTCCTATTCGCAGGCGCGCGCGGCCGACGACATCCTGGCCGTGCTCGACCATCTCGGCGAGCGCAAGGCGCATGTGGTCGGGCTGTCGATGGGCGGTTTCGCGACCCTCCATTTCGGCTTGCGCCATCCCGACCGGGCCCACTCGCTGATGGTCGGCGGCTGCGGCTACGGCGCCGAAACCGACCAGCGTGAGCGCTTCCGGGCCGAAGCCGACACCATCGCGGCCTCGCTCAAGGCGGACGGCATGGCGGCCTTCGCCGAGCGCTACGCCTATGGCCCGACCCGGGTGCAATTCGAGAACAAGGACCCGCGCGGCTTCGCCGAGTTCAAGCAGATGCTGGCCGAGAATTCGCCCCTCGGCTCAGCCAACACGCAGCTCGGCGTGCAGCGCGAGCGGCCCTCGCTCTACGAACTCGTCGGCGAGATGAAGAAGCTGACCGTGCCGACCCTGGTCCTCACCGGCGACGAGGACTGGCCGTGCCTGATGCCGGCCATCCTGATGAAACAGTCGATCCCCTCGGCCGCGCTGGCGGTGATGCCGAACTCGGGACACACCATCAACATCGAGGAGCCGGACTCCTTCAACAGCATCGTGGGCGACTTCCTGACCCAGGTGGACAGCGGCCGCTGGCCGACCCGCGACCCGCGCTCGCAGACGGCGTCCATCACAGGCATGAAGAATTGACGGGCTTCGAGCGATGCAGCCGCCGCCCTCCGGGCAGGAGAGCCGCGTGAGTCCGCGGCTGTCGCTGAACCACTATCTGACACCGGACGGCTATCCGCTGGCGCGCTTCCTCGACGAGGCAGCGGCGGCCGGTGCGGAGGGGGTCGGGCTGACCGAGCGCGCCCTCTCCGAGGTGGAGCTGCCGGTGCTCAAGCGCCTGCTGCGCGAGCGCGAGCTGCGGGTGACCTCGGTCAACAGCTCCGGCTTCTTCCTCTGGGCCGATCCGGAGCGGGCGGCCCGGCAGGCGGAGATCAACCGCACGCTCATCCACTGCGCGGCCGAGCTGGACTCCGACACGCTCGTGCTGATCGGCGGCGGCCTGCACGACATGGGCGAGGAGGGCCCGCTCCGGCTGGCGCAGGCGAGAGCCCGGTTGGAGGCCGAGATCCCGGCCATTCTGGACCAGGCCATGCGGGCCGGCGTCAGGCTCGGGATCGAGCCGATGCATCCGTTGCGGATCTTCACCAAGGCCTGCCTCAACACGCTGGCCCAGACCGAGGCGCTGCTCGGCCGCCACCCCGGGCTCGGCCTGGTGCTGGACCTCTTCCACTCGTGGTGGGAGCCCGACCTCGACGACGCCATCGGCCGGTTGGCCGATCGCATCACGCTGGTCCAGGTCTGCGGCGTCACCCAATCCCGCACCGAGCCGGCGCTGCCACGGCGGTGCCTGCCTGGCCAGGGCGCCGTGGATCTCACGGGCATCATCCGGACGCTGCTGCGGAGCGGCTATCGCGGCCGGTTCGAGTTCGAGCTCTTCGCGCCCGATCTCGACGGCCGCGAGCCCGCAGACGTGATGCGGGCCGCCATCGCCGATTTCGGGAGGCTGTGGCCGGCGGCCGGCGCGACCCAGGACGCAGGCGCGCGATGACCTATCTGATCACCGGGGGATCCGGTTTCGTCGGGCTGAACATCGCGGCCGCGCTGCTGGAGCGCGGCGAGACCGTGGTGCTTTTGGACGTGAACGGCCCGCCGGCGGCCGCCGAACGGCACCTGCGCGGTCTGGGAGGCGCGCTCGCCGTCGAGGCGGGCGACGTTCGCGACGGCGCGGCGACCGCCGCCGTCATGAAGCGCCACGGCGTCCGCAAGCTCGTCCACGGCGCGGCCATCACGGCCGGGGCGGAGCGGGAGCGCAAACAGGCACGCTTCATCGCGGAGGTGAATCTCGGCGGCACCATCGAGACGCTGGAAGCCGCGCTCGCGGCCGGCGTGTCGCGCGTGGTGCAGCTCGGAACGGGGTCGGTGTTCGGGGCGCAGATCCCGCCCGGCACCGCCTCCATCGACGAGGGCGAGACCCTGCCGGTGCCGGACAGCCTCTACGGCATCACCAAATACGCCGCCGAGCGGACGGCGCTGCGCTATCGCGACACGCGGGGCCTCGATGTCGCCGTGGCGCGTCTCGGGGTCGTGTTCGGCCCCTGGGAATACGACACCGGGGTTCGCGACACGCTCAGCATCCCGCTTCAGCTGCTGCGCGCCGCCGAGGCCGGCGAATTCGTGCGGTTCAGGCGAACGCTCCCGGACGACTGGGTCTATGTGAGGGACGTGGCGGGTGCCGTCCTGGCGCTGCTCGATCTCCCGGCCACCCCGAACCCCGTGTACCAGGTCGCAACCGGCGGCCGCTGGTCCATCCTCGACTGGTGCGAGCGGCTGAAGGGCCGCTACCCGGGCTTCGACTACGCCATCGTGGGGGACGGCGAGCCGGTCAGCATCGGGGCGACCCAGCCCTCGGCGCGACCGCCCTTCTCGGTCGGACGCCTCCGCCGCGACGCAAACTTCACGGCCGCCTTCCCGCCCGACCGGGCCTTCGACGATTACGTGCGCTGGCGGGCGGCCACGCGCGAGCCATCCTGACGGCCGTTCCGGCGCCGCTCCCCTGTGAGGTGTCCCTTGCCAGAATCTCCCCTCGCCGCGGCCTTCGGCCTGCGTGACAGGATCGCCGTCGTGACCGGGGCGGGGGGCGGCATCGGCAGCGCCATCGCCCGGACCCTCGGCGAGGCTGGCGCCAGGGTCGCCTGTCTCGATCTCGCCGCGCCCGACACAACCGCGGCCGCGATCGTCGAGGCGGGTGGCCAGGCCATGGCGCTCGCCTGCGATGTCACGGACGAAGCCGCCACCCTCGGTGTCGCCCGCGAGGTCGGGGGAGCCTGGGGGGCTGCCCACATCCTGGTCAATGGCGCGTCGAACGACGACCCGAGCGGCACCGTGCTGGAGATCGGCCTTGCCGATTGGAACCGGCTCTTCGCGGTCCAGGTCACCGGCGCCTACCTGATGAGCCGCGCCATTCTTCCCCTGATGATTGCGGGCGGCGGTGGAAGCATCATTCACATCGCGTCCCAGCTTGGGCATGTTGGCGCCGCCGGCAGACCCGGCTACTGCGCCGCCAAGGGGGCTCTGCTGCAACTCGCCCGCGCCATGGCGCTCGACCACGCGGCCCAGAACATCCGGGTCAACTCCCTCTCCCCCGGAGCCGTCGAGACCCGCCGCATGATCCTCCGCCACGGAGACATCGACACCGCGCGCGCCTACAACGCGCCGAAACACGCGCTGGGCCGCATCGGCCAGCCGGTCGAGATCGCCCGGGCCGCGCTCTTTCTGGCCAGCGAGGCGTCGAGCTTCATGACGGGCGCCGACCTCCTCGTCGATGGAGGCTACACGGCCTTCTGACCCCCTGCCCCGCGCGTTGCGCGCGCGACGCCCGAACCGGCGGCATCGCCGCCCCACGTTACCCCTGCAAGTCCCTCAGAAAGGACCCACCGTGCCGAAGACGATCATCAATCCGCCGGGCTCCCCGCCCCCGCTCGCCCCCTATTCCCCCGGCACCATGGCCGACGGCGTTCTCTATGTGTCCGGCATGCTGGCCATGGACAAAGAGGGCAAGCTCGTCGGGCCGGGCGATGTCAGGGCCCAGACCCGGTCGGTGCTCGACGCCGTGAAGTCCGTGGTCGAGGCGGCCGGCGGAAAGCTCACCGACATCACCTTCAACAGCATCTTCCTGAAGGACCTCGCCGACTACGCGGCCATGAACGAGGTCTACCGTGAATATTTCCCGACCCAGCCGCCGGCCCGCTACTGCATCCGGGCTGATCTGGTGCGGCCGGAGTTTCTGGTCGAGGTCTCCTCGATCGCTCACGTGGGGCGCTGATCGGTGCCTCTCGTCGAAAGGGCAGGCGCCGAGCTCTATTGGGAGCGCCACGGCGCAGGGCCACCGCTGGTTCTCGCGGCCGGCCTCGGCGGGGTCGGCAGCTACTGGGCACCGAACCTGCCTGCGCTGACGCAGCACTTCACGGTTCTGACCTTCGACCAGCGGGGGACGGGCGCGTCCTCCAAGGTCCGGGTCCAGTCCGTCGAGGAGATGGCCGCCGACATCGCGGCCGTGATGGACGCGGCGCAGTTCGATTCCGCCCACTTCCTCGGCCACTCGACGGGCGGCGCGATCGGCGTCGCGCTGGCGCTCGAGCGTCCTGAGCGCCTGCGGTCGCTGATGGTCTATGCGAGCACGACCTGCGGCGACCCCTACCGGCGCAAGCTCCTCGGGCTGCGCCGACAGATCCACGAGCAGCTCGGGGCGGCCGCCTATGGGCAGTACACGTCGCTGCTGCTCTATCCGCCCTATTGGATCAACGCCAACGAGGAGCGCCTCGCGGCCGCCGAGACGCAGGCGGCCGGCCAGCTTGGGCCGCCCGATGTTCAGGCGAGCCGGCTCGACGCCATTCTGTCCTTCGACCGGCGGGCGGAACTGTCCAAGATCCGGGTGCCCACGATGGTGCTCTGTGCCGACGACGACATCCTCACCCCGCGCTACTTCTCCGAGGAATACGCTCGCCTGATCCCCGGCGCGCGAGCTCTCTACGTTCCCAAGGGCGGCCACGCGCTGTCCCGCACGGAGCCCGAGCTGTTCAACCAAATCGCCCTGCAGTTCTTCACAGAGATGTCCGCATCATGATGCTCATCCGACTTCTGGCGCTGCTTCTGCTGGCGCCCTGTCTCGCCACCGTGGCAGCCGCCCAGGATTGGCCGACCCGCACCATTCGCCTGGTGGTGCCGTTTCCGGCCGGCGGCAGCGCCGACGTGCAGGCCCGCATCATCGCCGACGAATTGTCCAGGGCCGTCGGCCAGCCGGTGATCGTCGAGAACAAGCCGGGCGCGGGCGGCAGCATCGGGGCCGCGGACGCGGCCCGGTCCGCTCCCGACGGCTACACGCTGTTCATGGCCACCACGGGCACCCA
The DNA here is from genome assembly GCF_028290205.1 of Enterovirga sp. Lineage (GTDB taxonomy): Bacteria > Pseudomonadota > Alphaproteobacteria > Rhizobiales > Beijerinckiaceae > Enterovirga. Next base: position 50,705 of record NZ_JAQGKF010000168.1, read on the forward strand.
TTCCAGCAACATCAGCCTGTATCCGAAGCTGCCCTACGACCCGGAAAAGGACTTTGCGCCCCTGACACTGGTCACGATCTACCCCCAGGTCGTCGTTCCGGGTGAGAAGTACCCGCAGAAAAGCCTGGCTGAACTCGTCGAAGCCCTCAAGAAGGCCGGCGCGAGCGCCAATTACGGCTCCTCGGGCGTGGGCTCGCCGACGCATCTCGGCGGCGAGCTGTTCAAGCGCCACACCGGGACCCAGATGGTCCACGTCCCGTATCGCGGTCAGGGCCCGGCCCTGAACGACCTCCTGGGCGGCCGCCTCGACGTCGTGTTCCCGTCGATCCCGGATGTGCTGTCCTTTGTCCAGGCGGGCCAGCTCCGCGCCCTCGCCACCATGGCGGACAAGCGCTCCAAGGCGCTGCCGGACGTGCCGACCACGGCCGAGCTCGGCCATCCGGAACTGGTCAGCGCGATCTGGTCGGGCCTCTACACGCGGGCCGGAACGCCCCAGCCGGTGATCGACCGCCTGAACCGGGAACTCGTGCAGATCATCAAGTCGCCGGTGTTCAAGGACAAGTTCGAGGCCATCGGCTTCGAGGTGCGGCCCACCACGCCGGCCGAATTCGGCGCCTTCGCGGCCGCCGAAACCAAGCGTTGGGGCGAGATCATCCGGGCGCTCAACATCCGCCTCGAGTGATCTCGCACGGGGCGGCCGCCGCCGGGGCCGCACGCGGCTGGCCCCGGCCGGCCGCCTCGCGGCCCAGATGGCGCCGCTCTGTTGCACGGCTGCGCTAGCGGGAACCCGTCTCCTGGCGGACAATCGCGGCGGGTCGGCGGAAGGCGAAGCAGTATGACGGCGCGTCGCGCAGGGTTCTGGACCGTCGGCCTGGCGCTCCTGCTCGGGGCGGCACACGCCCCGGCAGCCGCGGACGATGTCGCGGCCCAGCTTTCCCGGCCCGAGCTTCC